>NZ_AMXF01000031.1 GCF_000310225.1 Thauera phenylacetica B4P | reverse complement strand
CTATCCGCTCACCAGATCAAGGTCATGCTGTGCCGTGCCGGCGGTGGACGCCGGATTTGTGCGGGAATCGACCGCCGTTAACAGGATGGAGTGATCGCAGCTTCTGAGAAACCGGGCTGGGTTTCCTTTTATGGGATGTTTTCAGGATGAGGTTCATTCTTTTTTTCCTGATTCTAATCGGGATGATTTTCTTGTTCGCCACCATCCGTAGCGGCATCAGAGACGGTGCGACGTTGACGCTGAAGGTGATCCTGAGTGGGCTTGGCTTCATCGCGTCGCTCCTCTTGTTGGTCGCACTGGCTGGGTTGTTTGGTTGACGAGAGAGACGACATGAACAGGATTCGCGTACTTGTGTTTGGCGCAACGGGCTCCGGCAAGACCAGGGCCTCCGCACTCGCCTAGCATATCGATCTGATCCCCAGCATGCGCTCCCGCACCCCGTCATCCCACGCCGCCCCCTTGCGCTTGAGCCGAAGGCTGCTCTTGCGCGTGTCGGTCGTGTCGGCGCGGATGATGTTGAGCGCGATCTTGCGCAGCATCGACAGGTTCTGCGGCGCATTGTCCTTGGCGACCGTGCTGGCGTCCTCGCTGAAGCTGACGTCGAGGATCCAGTGAAGCCGGTTCTCCACGCCCCAATGCGCTCGCACCGCGGCAGCCAGTTGCGCGGCGGTGAGGGCGCGCGAGCTGATGTAGTAGCGCCGCTCCAGATCGGACTCCTTGTCGCCGACCACCCGCATGGAGTCGATGCGCCCGATCGTGACGCACTTGGGCCAGTCGGCCGGATCGACGATGCCCTTGGCCGAGAGCACCGAAGCGATCTGCCCGACGGTGCGCCCGTGGCCGCGCTCGACCAGCGTGCTGCGGTCGACGGACTCGACGCCGTGCTGGTCGATGAAGGCGATCTCGATCGCTTCGAGCAGCTTGGGCTGGTTGCCCTTGACCATCAGCAGGTAGTCGCCCTTTTTCGCAACGATCTGTTTGGCAATGCTTTTCTGGCAGCCCATGGCGTCGATCGTGACCAGCAGGCCCTTGATCGAGAGCGCCTCGAGCAGCTCGGGAATCGCGGTGATCTCGTTGCTCTTGGCGGCGACCTTCTCCTGGCCGAGCACCAGTCCCAGCTCGGTGGCGAAGGCGCTGACCATGTGGATCGCGCTCTCGCCGCCGGTGCCCGAGCCGCGCACGGTCTTGCCATCGATTGCGATCGTGCCAGCCAGGCCCGCATCGTCGCTGAGCGCACCGACCACGCCACCGACCCAGCGCCGGAACATGCTTTCGAACTGCTTCGGATCGAGCGCGCGCAGGATCCGCAGGAAGGTCTCCTCGGACGGGATGCCGTTCTTGAGCACGAGGAAGCGGCGCAACCACGCCTCCTTGGTGCGCGCCCAGAAGGTGATGTCCTCGACCGTGTCGCAATCCGAGAGCACGGCGGCGATCAGGATCACCAGGATCTCCCGGAAGTCGTGCAAGGTCCCGTTACTCGGCTTGCGCGGATCATCGATTTCGTCCAGATAGCTCATCAGGGAACCCCTCTGCGTCGCACTCACGCTCTTCGCCCAAAAGACGAGAGTAGACGTGATTTTCGAAGGGTCCACAAGGTGAATGCATAAGATGTTGAATGTGAACGACTATTTTCAGGTGCTTATGCGATCAGGGAGAATGCATTCCGAGTGCGGAGGCCCTGCCGGCAAGACCAGCCTGTGCAACGTGCTAACTGGGCGGACACGACCGACCGATAACGACGCGCGTGGGGTGACGAGCAGATCGCATTCCTATGCGCCGTTTGAGGCGCAGGGCCACCGTATCGAGTTGATCGATACGGTCGGCCTCCACGAAAGCACTGAGGGTACGGTTCCAGCCGACAAGGCGATCATCGAACTGGTCGAATTGCTCGAGAAGGCCCGGGACGGCTTCAGTCTCCTGATTCATGTGACCCGTGCCACGCGTATCACCAAGGAGCACGAGGACGACTATGCTTTCTTCGTGAAGAAGATGACTCAAGGCAGGATCCCGGTGATTCTCGCAGTGGCCGGCTGCGAGAACGAGCAGCCCATGGGTGCGTGGGTGGAGCGTAACCGCCAGGCATTTTCAAGTTACCGCTATCGTGAGCTGATTCCCTGCTGCTTTGCATCAGGCGGGGTACTCGAACCACACTATGAGCCGCTGCGGGAGCAGTCTCGTGAGGGGCTGATTGCATCGATCGTGCGCAACGCATTGCTTGAGCCCGAGAAGCTCTACGGTGAAGGAACGGGGAGCTCCTTCAACGAGGCCCTTTCCCGAATATGGAACGAGTTTGTTGAGATCGCCGGTCTGCCGCAGAAGTACCGACGGAGAGTCAACGAATCAGCTTATGACCTACTGAAGCGAATGGGGGTGCCGAAGGCACTGTGTGACGCGGTCGTTGCGCACATCCCGGACCTGTTGCAGGAGATCGGTAATAGGGCGCCTGTGCCATTCGTCGGGCGGATCCTAAAGTTTGTTGCCGAGAAGGCGCTCGGTTCGAGCAAGGGGCGTTGATGGCCGAAACGGGGTCCGGAATGAAGGGCTTGCGGGCAGGCGCTGCCATTTTGGGCGTTGGCCATGCAAGCGCCAGTTGGGCGCGCCTTCGCTTTGCATTACTGGGTTTCGTCACTGCATTGGCGATCGTTCTTGCCCCATCGGGTGAGGTGAGAGCCTTCTGGGGCTCCACCGGAAAAGCGGTCTCCGTCATCGCGAAGATCTCCAAGGCCAGTCAGGCCTTGCCGGAAGACGAGATTGTGCGGCTTGCGCGCCTTGCCGCCGACACCAAGGGCACCGCCCGGGTGGGCGAGGAGTTGGGGCGGCTTAATCTTCCCAATGAGGTGCTCGAAGATGCCTTCTTGCGCATTGCCGTTCATCAGGGACGGATCCCCCGGGCAGAAGCTGAGGGTATGTTCTCCCGCCTGACCGGCGTCCCGGGCTTCCGCACGACGCTACGAAAGGTCGTCGGCAACAGCGAGGTGGGGACGGCAGGCCATCTATACGAACTGCGTCTTGCCGACAGCGCAGCCGGTCGCGGTATGAAGGTGATCGGAATCGGTGAGAAGTTCGATGACGGCCTGAAGCGGGCGCCGACCGATATCGACGTGCTGCTTGAACATGGACGAACGATGTTCGCGATCGAAGCGAAGAACTACGCGTCGAGCACGCTGATGCCGCTGGATCGCTACCGTGCCGACCTGGATTCTCTGGTGGCTTACCGCAAGGTGCATGGAAAGAGGGTGGTCCCGGTCTTTAGCATGAGCAACCGCCCTGAGGATGCGCGCTACCTGAAGCTGTTGCAGCACGAGGCGAAGAGGCGGGAAGTGGAGCTGATCTTCGGCAGCGCCGAGGAGAGCGTGGAGCAGATCAAGCTTCTGGGAGAGCTGCGATGAGGCGGCTTTTCCTTGTTGGCATCTTGCTGATGCCGCAACTTGGCGTTGCTGCGGATGATGTGGCGACCTTCGCTGCTTTCTATCAACCGTCTGGCGTGGTGAATTGGCTGCTGATCAGTTTGGTCGCGGTGGCGGCGGGTGCTGCCATCATCTTTTCGGGTGGCACGGCTAGCCCGGCCGTCGCGGCCATCGGTTCCTGGGTTGGCGGGACGATGGGACTTTCGGGCGCAGCAGCGACCAAGGCGGGCCTGGCCCTCTTGGGCGGGGGGGCGATCGCCTCTGGCGGCTTCGGAATCGTTGGGGGTACGGCGTTGCTCACAGCTGCGCTGACGTTTTCGACCGAAGTGGTTTTCGACTATTCGCTTGGAACGCTGTACGCGAAGTATCAGTATCACGATCTGGTTGAACGGAGCAAAAACCTCACGACGCTGCCATTGCCGAGGAGTACGGTGGGCCTGGAGAATCGGATCGACGCATTGGATGGGCTCGACGATGTGGACCAGGAAAAGCCACTCCTGGCGCCCGGGAACATCGAGCTGATTCGCAAGGCAATCGCCGGACTGGAGCGCGCAGCGAAGGGTGGAGAGCTTGATGAAGATGACATGGCTCGCGCGCACAGCCTGTCGTCGCTGCTGCTATTGATTACGAACGATTACGAGGGGGCGCGTGAGCATGCAGGACGTGCGATGGCGGTCACCGCGAATCTGGGCCTGGCCAGCACCCTGCCTGCCTTCATCTACGCGACAGCAGGCTTGTATGACGAACGGTTTGATTGGCAAAGCTCCGGGATTGGCTACTTTCGCGCATCGCTCGTTGGTGAGCCGGACAACAAGCTGATCCCGTTATTGGTGACGATCTACGCCGATCGACTTTCCCTGCGAATGGATGATGGCTCGGTGGGCCCCGAATCGCTCGCAAGTCTAAGGGCGCTGGTCAATGACCCGGTGCTCGAGAAGTTCAGGACGGTGAATCTGGTCGGCCTTACGGGACGGTACTTTGTAAGGTTGAAGCTGGCGCAGCAGAAGATCGGCGCCTTGGCCATGAGCAACAGCGAGGTCATTCAGAGCGATCGACGATCGATCTCCGTGTTGGACAAGGCATTGGCCGATTATGCGGCCCTGCTGAAGGGTGCCGAATCGACGTTGAGCGACCTGAAAGGGGCGAATCTGTCGCGCGAGGACGGCCACAGAATTCAGGTTTTCTGGAAGCTATTGCTGGACTACAGCAGGGACCGTGATCGGCTTGCAGGGCTGGTGACCGAATTCCGCGAACGGCAAGCCCCAAACCGAGCACTCACCAGCGCTGAACCAAGCGCTGAGGGCGGGTCGCTGACTGCTTTGGTGGGTGGGCTGCTCTGGCTCCTGCTTGTACCAGTAGCCGTCGTTAAGGCCTGGCGGGCAATGAAGAAGCCGTGAGTAGGCCTCCTGTTCTTCCATGCGCTTGAAGTCATCAGGGGGAGGAGCTTTATCTCGGTACACGTGGTACCGATTCCTCCATGTCGCTGATCATGGACGCGGCTGCCCGTATCGCGTCCAGATGGAACGTTTCTGCAAGCTTTGGAACGCCATCGTTGAACTGAAGGCGCGTGGCTTATCTGCTGACAACCGCTGCATTGCGCAGGTTTAGTGCAACAGGGGTTGCACAATCTTCCCAACCCAATCTTGGACGTGCCGTGAGTCACCAACGCATTATCGAAGCCCTAGAGGTGCAATTTGCGACCCAGCAGCTCTTATTCTGGGACGACCCTGAAGGGGAGTTCTCGTCCTGGGTAGACAGCCTGAACTTGGACGGCGTGCAGGTGCTGCGGCTCGACCGCACGCCAGCCTTGCAGGTGAAGCTGGACGTCGAGCGCTCGCCGGGCGCACGCTGGTTGTTCTACCGCCCGGCGGCCGAACCCGATCCCGCGAAGGATTGGCTCCTCGATTTGCGCTTGCGGGGAAGGGCGTTCCGCGCGGACTCGAACTCCATGCTGCTGGACGATCTGGGCCTGACGAGCCAAGCCCTGCGTCCGCATCTGAAGGCGCGCAGCAAGTTCCTGCGGGCCAAGGACCGTGTTGAGAAGCTGCGCCGGCTGGTGACGCCGAGTGATGACGCCGAGGCGCTGGACCGCAAGATGCTGGCGGTGCTGGTGCGCTCGGAGCAGGCGGATTTCCAGACCATTCTTCTTCGCCTCTTGAGTTCGATGGTGCATGAGGGCGAGGCAGATCTGGCGGCCGAGCCGCGTGCGTGGCAGGACATCGTCGGCAATGAGCTGGACGCGGCCTTCTGGGCGTTTGCGCTGCAGACGCTGGGGTATGGCGCAGATGGCGTGGCGCCGGCCTTCACCTTGCGGGATCTGCTATACCGCATCCTGGTGACAGACTTCTGTCGCTCGCACTCGGGCGCCGCGCCGGAGTCCCTGCGGCATTTTGTGTTGCCGGATCGCACGCTGGCGGCCAACGCGTCCGTGTTTGCCGCGCGGTGGCGGACTGATATGGCCGCCTATGAGAGCTACAACCTGCTGTCGGACGCGGTGGCCGGCGAGATCGGCCTGGATGGGGTGCTGAGCACGTTGCCGGGCGAGGCCTTGGCCGAGACCATGACCTGCGCGGTCGTCGAGCGGCGGATCCTGAAGGACTTGAAGGATCGTGTGCTGGCCGGCGCAGGGGCGAGCGATGAGGCGATGCAGGCGCTGATCGCCCGTCGGCGAGATGGTCACTGGGCGAGCCGGCTGATGGCGCAGAGCTCGAGTGAGAGCCGCGCGCTGGCGGCGTGCTACGACGCGATCGAGGCTGGGGCGGCATTCTTCGAGCTGAAGGCGCGCTTCGATGCGGGCTTCAGCTTTGCCAACGCTGAGGCGGCGCTGATGGCCTATCAGTCCGAGCTGTTCCGCTTCGACCAGTTGTACCGGCATTTCCATGAGGCTGCAGAAAAGGTCGAGCCGATGGGCTGGGCGGTGCTGCATGAACTGCGCGTTCGAATCGAGGAAACCTACACGGGGTGGTTCCTGCCGCAGTTTGGTACCGCCTGGGCGAGGGTCGTCGAGGGCGAGGGCGGCTTGCTGAGTCACTGGACGGCGGCCGGGATGCCGAATCAGCATCGCTTCTTCGATATCCAGGTTGCGCCACTGCTGGCGGCTGGTGCGAAGCGGGTGTTCGTGGTGATCTCGGATGCCTTCCGTTACGAGGCCGCCGAGGAACTGGTGCAGCAGCTCAACAGCAAGAGCCGGTTCAAGGCGGGGCTGTCGTCGCAGTTGGGCGTGCTGCCAAGCTACACCACGCTGGGGATGGCGGCGCTGCTGCCGCATCACAGCCTGGCCTACAAGACCAACAGCAACCTCGATGTGCTGGCCGACGGCCAGCCGGTGGCCACGCTGGAGCAGCGCAACGCACACCTGGCGAAGTATGAGGGCCTGGCGATCAAGGCCGACGAGCTGCTGGCCTTGGGGAAGGACAAGGGTAGGGCGCTGGTGCGCGATCGGCGGGTGATCTACGTGTATCACGACCACATCGATGCCCTGGGTGACAAGCAGGCCACCGAGGGGATGACGTTCCGCGCGGTGGAGGAGGCACTGGGCCAGCTCGCGCAGCTGGTGAGCTTCATCGTCAACAGCTTGAATGGCTCGACGGTGCTGGTCACTGCAGACCACGGCTTTATCTACCAGGAGGCGCCGCTGCTGGCCGCCGACAAGTCGGCGCTCGAGACGCAGCCCGAGGGCACCTTGAAGGCGAAGAAGCGCTACCTGCTCGGGCGGGGCATCGGCACGTCGCCCAAGGCATGGTGTGGCAACACTGCGCTGACGGCGGGCACGGATCCGGAGGTTAGCCTGGACTTCTGGGTGCCGAAGGGCGCAAGCCGCTTCCACTTTGCCGGTGGGGCGCGCTTCGTGCACGGCAGCGCGATGCCTCAGGAGATCGTGGTGCCGGTGATCACCGTGCGCGAGAGCGAGTCCGACAAGGAAAAGGCGCGCTACGTGGAGTTCAGCCTGCTCGGCGCGTCGAACAAGGTCGTCACCAACACCCAGCGCTTCGAGTTCATCCAGACCGAGGCCGTCTCCGACAAGGTGCTGCCACGCACGGTGGTGATCGCGCTGCGCGATGGCGAACGGCCGATCAGTAACGAGCAGACGCTCACCTTCGACAGCGGCTCGCAGTTGCTCGATGAGCGTAAGCGCTCGGTGTTCCTGACCGTGCTTGCCGGCACCTACGACAAAACGCGCGATTACTGGCTGACCGCGCGAGATGCCACGTCCAAGGTCGAGGTGTTGCGCGTGCCGCTGCGTGTTGATCTCGCCTTTACGAATGACTTCTGAAACAGACATGACCGAACCCGTGGATACCGCCCGACTTGATCGGCTTCTCAACACCCACTTTGCCGGTAAGGTGGTCCGCAAGGACCTGACCAAGCTGATCAAGGAGGGCGCGAACGTTCCCGTTTATGTGCTCGAGTACCTGCTCGGGATGTACTGCGCGTCGGACGACGAGGCGACGATCCAGAACGGGATGACGATGGTCAAGCGCATCCTGGCCGAGAACTACGTGCGCCCGGACGAGGCCGAGAAGATCAAGTCGAAGATCCGCGAGAGCGGCAGCTACAAGGTCATCGACAAGGTGACGGTGAAGCTCAACGAGAAGCGCGACGTCTACGAGGCGCTGCTCTCGAACCTGGGGGTGAAGAACGCCGAGGTGTCGGACGCCTTCGTGCGCCAGTTCGAGAAGCTGCTCGTGGGCGGCATCTGGTGCATCGTCACCCTGAACTACCAGTTCGAGGAGAACCAGCGCGGCTCACCCTTCACGGTGACTGATCTCAAGCCCATCCAGATGCCCAACATGGACATGGCGGGCCTGTTCGAGGGGCGGCGGGCCTTCACCGAGGACGAATGGATCGATGCGCTGATCCGCTCCACCGGCATGGAGCCGAGCTGCTTCAAGGAACGGGTGAAGTGGCATCTGCTCGCGCGGATGATTCCGCTGGTCGAGAACAACTACAACTTCTGCGAGCTGGGTCCGCGCGGCACGGGCAAGAGCCACATTTACAAGGAGATCAGCCCGAACAGCATCCTGGTGTCGGGCGGGCAGACGACCGTCGCCAACCTCTTCTACAACATGAGCGCGCGCAAGGTGGGTCTGGTGGGCCTGTGGGATACGGTCGCCTTCGATGAGGTGGCTGGCATCAACTTCAAGGACCACGACGGCGTGCAGATCATGAAGGACTACATGGCGTCCGGCTCCTTCAGCCGGGGCAGGGAGGCGATCAACGCCAATGCCTCAATGGTTTTCGTGGGCAACATCAACCAGAGCGTTGAATCCCTGGTCAAGACCAGCCATCTGCTCGCACCGTTTCCCGAGGCCATGATCGACTCGGCCTTCTTCGACCGCTTCCATGCCTACGTGCCAGGCTGGGAGATCCCGAAGATGCGCCCGGAATTCTTCACCAACCAGTACGGCCTGATCGTCGACTATCTGGCCGAGTACCTGCGCGAGATGCGCAAGCGCAACTTCGCCGACGCGATCGACAAGTGGTTCAAGCTGGGCAACAACCTCAACCAGCGCGACACCATCGCCGTGCGCCGGACCGTTTCCGGCTTGCTCAAGCTGATCTGCCCGCATGGCGAGTACGACAAGGAGATCGTGCGCCGCTGCCTGGAGTACGCGCTCGAGACCCGTCGCAGGGTGAAGGAGCAGTTGAAGAAGATCGGTGGCATGGAGTTCTACGACGTCCATTTCAGCTACATCGACCTGGAGGCGAGCGAGGAGCGCTTTGTCACGGTGCCCGAACAATCCGGTGGGGCGCTGATCGCTGAAGGCCGGCTCAACCCGGGCACCCTGCACACCATCAGCTTGGGCGACACCGAGATGCCGGGCGCCTATCGCATCGAGATCCAGACCCTCGCCGGCGGTGGGAAGGTCTCCGCCTCCGGCCTGGCGCCGCGCGAGGCGGTCAAGGTCGCCTTCGATTACTTCAAGGCCAACTCGGGCCGGGTGAGCGCATCGATCAAGCCGGGCGAGCACGACTTCCACCTGCATCTGGTGGAGCTGCAGCACACCGGCACGCCGAAGGCGCTGACCCTGGCCGGGTTCATCGCCCTGTGCTCAGGTGCGCTCGCCAAGCCGGTCCAGAGCCAGATGGTGGTGATGGGCGACATGAGCCTCGGCGGAACGGTCGTCCAGGTGCGCAACCTGGCCGAGAGCCTGCAGGTGGCCTTCGATGCCGGCGCAAAGCGGATTCTGCTGCCGATGTCGAGCGTGACGGATATCCCGTCGGTGCCTGGGGAGCTGTTTGCGAAGTTCCAGACGAGCTTTTACTCGGATCCGGTGGATGCGGTGTTCAAGGCGTTGGGGGTCGAGTGACTGTGTTCCGTGGCGTCCGTGAAGCATCGCTTTCCTGGAATGACCCGGACCGCAGTAGAGCCAGTGGTGCAGAATCTAGTGTAGTGCTGCATTTTGTTTGGAACTTAAGCGGCTGTTTGCGCGGATGACCTTCTGCAGGATGTCGCGAGCGCTCTTGGTCCAGATGAAGGGCTTGGGGTCAGTGTTGTGGTGAGCGATGTATTGATCAATGGCGGTGATGAGTTCGGGAACGCTGGTGAAGACCCCACGGCGCAGTCGCTCGGTGGTGATGTCACGAAAGAAGCGTTCGACCATGTTCAGCCAGGAGGCCGAGGTAGGCGTGAAATGCATGACGAAGCGCGGATGCTTGGCCAGCCACTCTTGCACGACAGGATGCTTATGTGTCGCGTAGTTGTCGGCGATCAGGTGCAAGGTCTTGTCCTTGGGCGTTTCACGGTCGATCTTTTTCAGGAACTTCAACCATTCGGCGTGGGTGTGCCGCTGCTGACATTGGCCGATGACTTGCCCATCGAGCACGTTGAGCGCGGCAAACAGGGTCGTCGTGCCGTTGCGCTTGTAGTCATGAGTCATGGTGGCTGCCCGGCCCTTTTTCAGCGGCAGTCCCGGTTGTGTGTTGCCGGCTCCCTGATTCCGCACAAATCTGGCGTCGTTAAACGGCGTCGTCGAGTGGGCGCCGGCGGCGCCGTAAACGGCACGAGGGCCGCGCGCGTCGGCCCTCGTTGTGCTGGGGGGCGGGGCTCGATCAGAACGACGGATCGTCGAACGGCAGCTCGGCCTGCGTGAGGCGGTCCTGGCGGTAGTGCTCGAACAGGGCGAGCTCGTAGTGCGCCCAGATGCGCTCGCGCAGATCGTCGAGCAGCTCGATCACGGCCCGGGCCTGCTCGGGCGTCCAGTCGGCGTCGATGAGCAGGTCCAGGCCGCGCAGCAGCCCGGACGGCGGGTGGTCGGTCTTCATGCGGGACTCCGTGCGGATTTGCGTTTGCGGGCGTTGGTGGCGGCGCGCTCCTGGGCTTCCTTGTGGCGCCAGGACGGGCCCTTGAGGGCGATGATCTCGGCGTGATGGACCAGGCGGTCGATGAGCGCGACCACGCAGGCGGCGTTGGGGAACACCTCGGACCATTCGGCAAAGGACTTGTTGGTGGTGATGAGGGTGCTCTTTTTCTCGTGGCGACGGCTGATGAGCTCGAAGAGCAGATCGGCGTGGCGGTTCGAGTAGGAGAGGTAGCCGACCTCGTCGATCACCAGGAGCGTGGGGCTGGCGTAGTGGCGCAGGCGGCGGCGCAGCGCCGAGTCGGAGTCGAGCGCGGCGAGCTCGCCCAGGAGCTGGCCGGCGGTGGTGAAGAGCACGGTGTGCCCGCGCAGCACCGCCTGGTGGGCGATGTTCTGCGCGATGGTGGTCTTCCCGAGCCCGGAGGGGCCGACCAGCAAGGCGTTGGTGGCGGTCTCGAGGAAGCCGAGCGTCATCAGCTCTGCGATGGCGGCCTGGTCGCACTGCTCGGGCCAGCGCCAGTCGAAGTCGGCCAGCGGCTTGAAGCGGCCGATGTGCGCGCAGCGCGCCCGGCGCTCGAGTGAGCGTCGGGCGCGCTCGGTCTCCTCCCACTCGATGAGCGGGGCGATCCACGGGGCCTGGGCGCACTCGGCCCAGTGGCTCACCACCCCGTGCAGTTGCAGCGCACGGGCGCGCGCGAGCAGCGGTTCAGGCGTCGTCATGGTCGTCCTCCAGCAGGCGGTCGTAGCCGGCCAAGGGGTGGGCGCGCACGGTGACATCGCGCGTCTTCAGATGCGCGGGCAGCGGCACACCCAGTGGCGGGGGCCCCTCGCGCCGACGCTCGAGCGCCAGGCGCACCGCGTTGGGATGCGGCACGCCGCGCGCGAGCGCCTCGTCGACGGCAACGGCCAGTTCGCCCGCGCCGTAGCGGTCGAGCAGGTCGGTGAGCGCGCGCGTGGTGCGCCCGAGCGGCTCGCCGCGCTCGGCGGCCTGGGCGAGCAGCGCCTGGCAGGTGGGCACGGCCGCCGTCAGGCGGTCGGTGGCGCGGTGCGCACTGGCCGCGTGCTTGTGTGCGACGAGCGCCTCGAGGTGGGCGTCACACTCGATCTGCTGGCGGCGGTCGTAGCTGCGCGCATGGGTGGCGATCACGTCCTCGCCGTCGAGGATGCGCACCCGCAGCGGGTCGGCGAGCACGGTGAGGGTGCGCCGTACATGGGTGTGGGGGATCGAGTAGTCGTTCAGGTCGAAGCGCACGTACGGGGTCTTGCCCGCCGACACCGCGCGCAGCTCGTCGGTCGGAAACGGTGTCTCGGGCCGCGCGAGCAGGCGCTCGCGCTCGGCCGCGAAGGCCTCGGCCACCGTCATCGAGGCGTCCTCGGGGCAGCGCCGCGCACCGGCGGCGCCCTCGCACCAGGCCTGGGCCTGCGCGTTCAGGTCGTCCAGATCGGCGAAGGCGCATCCGGCGAAGAAGGCCTCGCGCACGTAGCGGATCGCGCGCTCGACGCGCCCCTTCTCGTTGCCGCGCGCCACCGCCACCGGGCGCGGCTCGAAGCGGTAGTGGCCGGCGAGCGCGAGCAGGGTCGGGTGGAAGCGGATCGCGTTGCCGCAACGCTCGAGCACCGCGCTCTTCAGATTGTCGTAGAGGGCGATGCGCGGCACCGCCCCCCAGGATTCGAAGGCGCCGACATGGCCGCGCAGGAAGTTCTCCATGCGCGCATCGAGGAAGAAGCGCAGATAGATCTGGCGCGACCACGACAGCACCATGACGAAGGCCATCAGCGGACGGCGCGCGCGCCCGATCGTCAGGTGCCCGAAGTGCCCCCAGTCGACCTGGGCCTGCTCGCCGGGCAGGGTGCGTAGCCGCAGGTAGGCCTCGGCGCTCGGGCGCGGGCGGTGGCGGGCGATGAGGTGGCGGAAGTGATCGGGGCGCCCGGGGTAACCGCGTGCGCGCACCATGTCGTAGAGCCGCGCGGCCGTAAGGCGCGGAAACTGCGCGAGCGTGTCGTGGAGGAAGGGCAGATAGGGGTCGATCGCCGAGGCGCGCTGCACGGGGCCGTGCCGGGGCAGGCCGGCCTGGGCGAGCACGCGCGCGACGGTGTCGCGGTGCAGCCCGAGCTGCACGGCGATGGTGCCGATGCGCCAGCGCTCGGCGTGGTAGTAGCGCAGGATCTGCGCTTCGTGTTCAGGGGACAGGGCCATGGCGGGGCGGACTCCGTTCGGATCGCGGACAGGGGCGCCGAACCGGGGAGTGCAGGAAGTCCTGACGCACGAACGGGGACAGCACACGGTGGCACAGGTGGCACTGCCCGCTCGCGGACGGTACGGACTCGGGCACGGTCGGCGCGGTCCTTACTTCAACAGGCGGGGCCGGCGGCGGGGAACCCTGATGCGTCACTTCCTGGCGTCGCGCGCGGTAGCGGCGCTGGCGTTGCGCGTGCGCCAGGCGCCCCGCAAAGCTCGCCTGGTAGCGCGTGCCGGCTGCCCGCAGCGAGGCCGCGCGGGCACGCTGGGCGCAGCCGGCGGCGCAATAGCGCTGCCCCCGATCACAGTGGCTGCAGATCAGCACTGCCGCGCGGCACGCGGCACAGAGATAGCGTCGTCCGGTCGACTCCATGGGCCTTGAGGCCCGTGGGAGACTCGACGCCAGCGCCCACTTCGTGAAAGACTACGGGCGCAACGACCGCGCAGCCTTGCGCGGGTGTGGGGCGCGACACTGGGGATGACTTGGCGGTTTGAGCCGGTGTCGCGCCTGCGTTGCCACAGGCCGAGCCCGATTGTGCGCGCATCGGCCACTCGGGTGCCAAACACCCTCCCTCCCGATTGCACGAACACCCCGCCCGCCATCGGCGCGCCGGGGTCAGGGGCGTTTCCAGTCGCCCTACGGGCGCCTTCCAACGCCCCTGACCCCATCAAGCAAACAGCCGCTATCCGCTCACCAGATCAAGGTCATGCTGTGCCGTGCCGGCGGTGGACGCCGGATTTGTGCGGGAATCGACCGCCGTTAACAGATGTCGCGCTTTCGGGACGTCCAGACCGACCGCGAAAAGCGGTGACGCCGTTACGGTGGCAAGCGTATTACCCGGCAGAGTTCTGCTCGGCGTACCCGGCCTCACGCTGGCTCCGTATCGCCAGCACGAACACCGTATCAATCTCGGGCACATAGCGATACAAGGCTACATACCCATGTGAACGACGGCCAATCACCAGCTCGCGCTTGGCATTCGCCACCAGACGACCGATCAACGGGTTCTGCACCAGAATTTCCAAGGCGGCAATGATTTCGCCAATGCGCTGCCCAGGATCTTCTACCTCATGGTTGGTCAGATGATCGAGGATACGATCAAAATCCTCTGCAAGCTCCGGCGCCAACTCGATGCAGGACACTTTCAGCGTGCCAGTTTGCGCGCAACGGGGCGCTTCGCTGCCTTGCCGGCCATGTGCCCTTCCAGATAGCCACGCATTTCCTGCCACGGGATGGTCTGACCGGTGACCACAATGCGTTCATAGCGAGCTTCCGCTACCGCATCGAAATCAGCACGACGTTCCGCTTGCTCGGTCTTCTCGGCGATCGCTTGGAGAATGAAGCCATGAGCCGTCATTCCGGCGTGCTTTGCAGCAGTTGCAATTCGGGCTTTCAGGTCATCCGGCAGGCGAATGGTGGTCGTCGGCATCGCAAACTCCATAGTGTAGTACCGGAAGTCAATGTAGCACCTTGGTGCTACATTGCGCAAAAGTGAGTTCGTACAGGTCTGGAGCCGCTCATTCGGCGCAACTTGGCAGGCCCATGAGCCGGGCCCCCATCCGCCGGCTGGCCGGCGGACGCGAGCGCCTCCAGCAACTGCGTACCCGCGCCGGTGACCGCCTCGATCTCCTTCATGAAACGCGCCAGGCGCGAGCCGCCGAGGGCGACGTCGGCACCGGCACCGGCGCCGTCGAGAATGCCCGCAGCGAGTGAGCGCTTGAACGCCAGCACAGACAGCATGCCCTCCTCGATCGTGCCGCGGGCGACGAAGTGGATCACGCGGATCGGGCGCTGCTGTCCGAGGCGGTGAATGCGCGCCGCGCGCTGCTCCAGCACCGCCGGGTTCCACGGCAGGTCCATGTTCACCAGGGTGGCGGCAGCCCGTCGTGCGGCGAATGCCGCCCTCTATCACCGCACGATCTGCGGCGAATAACTTGCCCATGCGGAGATTGCAGCTCATAATCTCCGCATGAAAAGCGGCGATTACAAGTACATCTGGCAGGCCAGCGACTGGCCGAACTGGCACTTCGACCTGGCAGGACTGGCCGGCCCCATGGCCGAAGTCAGTCGTGCTCAGGGGCTGTTGATGGGCCGTCTGGCCGACGTCGGCATGGCGCTGCGCGATCAGGCGAGCCTCGTGGCGCTCACCGAGGACGTGGTCAAGACCAGCGAGATCGAGGGCGAGCAGCTCAACTTCGAATCCGTGCGCTCGTCCATCGCCCGCAGGCTGGGCGTGGACATCGGCGCGCTTGCGCCGGTCGACCGCCACGTCGAGGGCGTGGTCGAGATGGTGCTGGATGCCACGGCCAACTGCCAGGCACCGGTAACGCGGGAGCGTCTGTTCGGCTGGCATGCCGCACTGTTCCCCACCGGCTACTCCGGCCTCTCCAGGATCAAGGTCGGCGGCTGGCGCGACGATGCCAGCGGGCCGATGCAGGTGGTGTCCGGACCCATCGGCCGCCAGCGTGTGCATTTCGAGGCGCCCTCGGCTGACCGTCTGGAGGATGAAACCAGGCGCTTCCTTGACTGGCTCAATGGCGCATCAAACGAGCCGCCACTGATCAAAGCCGGTCTCGGCCACCTATGGTTCGTCACGCTGCACCCGTTCGACGACGGCAATGGCCGTATCGCGCGGGCCATCGGCGATCGGCTCCTGGCACGCGCCGATGGCAGTCCACAGCGGTTCTACAGTTTGTCGGCGCAGATCCAGCGCGAACGCAAAGCCTATTACGACATCCTGGAGCGAACCCAGAAACGGTCGATGGATGTCACCGAATGGCTCGCCTGGTTCCTCGACACGCTCCATCGCGCCGTTGATCAGGCGCAGCACACTCTCGACGCGGTATTGGCCAAGGCGAGATTCTGGCAGCGCTGGGCAACCACGCCACTGAACGAGCGACAAGTGAAGTTGCTGAACAAGCTGCTCGACGGCTTCGAAGGCAAGCTCACCAGCAGCAAGTGGGCGGCCATTGCCAAGTGCTCGCCGGACACAGCCCTGCGTGACATCAACGATCTGCTTGCACGGGGTGTCCTGCGGAAATCGGATGCGGGCGGGCGCAGTACAAGCTATGGGTTGGATGATGCTCCAACCCGGGAGCGCGCATGAAGAAAGACGCAGACGACGCGCAAACTGCCATCTTGACATCCGCCCCTCCCTAAACGCCCCCCGCGATCCCGCTGCTATGCTCACGCACTCGGACCAGCATGCCCCCAAGCCACCGGGACCGGAGCGACCCGCATGAAAAAATTCATCCGCGACAACCCGACCATCGCCTTCGGGCTTGGCCTGCCGCTGCTGCTCGTCGCGGTATTCCTCGCCATATCGGGCATTCCCGTGCTGCTGGTCGCGCCGCCGCAGTACGAGGTGTTGTACGCGACCCACTACAACTTCTACAACAACGCGCACAACGCGATCCAGATCGCGGTCGTCGGTGATCGCGTGCAGGTCAGCTACGTCGGCAACACGCAGCCCTACCAGACCCCGCGGCTGTGGCGCTTCGACCCGAAAACCGGCGCGGTCAAGGAGATCGCGCTACCCTTGCCGGCCGGCCTCGCCCCCAACAGCGGGCGGCCGGTCGAGGCGGAGAAGACCCCGAGCGTGACCCCCATCGACGTCCCCGACCTCGCCGAGCTTAAGGTCGATTCGTCGAGCCTGGCGCCGGACGGCTACACGTTCCGCAGCGGCGCCGACAGCTACCGCGGCAACGTCTTCGACGGCCTGTTCTTTGGTTCATCGCGCTACCGGGTCCAGGCCGAGCTCGTCAAGGACGGGCGCAGCATCCGGCTGCCCAACACCGACGGCGCCCACTACGGCAACGCGGTCCGCTTCGTCGGCTGGGTGCTGCCGTGACCTGGCTCCTGCTGCTGATCGTGCTGATCGTCCTCGCCGGCGGCTGGTGGGGCTGGCCGCTGGCCGCGGCGTTGTTCGGCAGCCGCGCGATCCATGACAAGACCAGCGCGCTCGGCAAGATCACCGAGTTGATGCGTGCCCATGACATCTCGCCGGCTGAAGTCGCTGCGGTATACCGCGATCCGACCCTGATCTCGACCGCGGCCCCCAAACGCAGCAGCGGCGAGATTGCACGGACGCTCTTCATCTACCTCGGCGCGATCTTCATCCTCGCCGGCATCGGCACCTACATCGGCATGTTCTGGAACCGCATGGGCAGCGTCATGCGCATCGTCGTCACGCTCGGCGTCGGCTATGCGTTGCTGGTCGTGCTGGTCTCGGCGCTGCACGAGAAGAAGTTTCCCAGGCTCTTCCTGCCGCTGACGCTGGCGACCGCGTTCATGCTGACGAGCGGCTGGTTCGTCTTCATCGACGAGGTCTTTCCGCGCGGCGACGACTGGCGGCTGGCTGCGCTCGCCGTCTTCGGCACGATGGCGATTCATCAGGGCCTGCTGTTTCGCCAGTACGCGCTGAGCGTGCTCGCCTTCACCGCCCTGTGCTTCGTCTACGCCTTCCTGTCGGTCGGCCTCGACCTGCTCGACGTGCCGGCGGGCTTCAGCGCGATCCTGCTCGGCGCCTCGCTGTTGCTGGTCGCCGGCGGGCTCGAGAAGTCGCCGCAGCGCAGCCTCGCCGAGTTTGCCTACCTGATCGCGCTGTGCTGGCTCAACGCCGGCCTGTTCGACCGCGTCGCCATCGCCGCCACGGCCGACTGGGCCGCGCTGCTGACCGGCGCCTCGGTCATGTCGGCCGCCTACGGCCTGCACAAGGACGGGCGCCAGCTCCGGCTGTCCGGCCTCGGCTACCTGATCGGCTCGGCGCTCGCCTACAGCGGCCTCTTCGACCTGCTGCGCCAGACCCCGGTCGAGCTGCTCTACTTCGCCGTCACCGCGGCGATGCTCTACGCCTGCGTGCGGCTGCAGAGTCGCGCACTGCTCCTGACCACGGTGCTCGCGATGCTCGGCTTCATCGGCTACTTCACCGCCGAACACTTCGTGGATTCGCTCGGCTGGCCGATCTCGCTGGTCCTCATGGGCGTCGCCTTCATCGGCGTCGGCACGCTGGCAATGCGGATCAAGCGGCAGATGTGAGGGCGCTGGCCTGGATGGGGCCGTACCGATCTGCCGTTTCCCCGCCATGCTGGCAGAGGATCCCTTCCACAAGCCCCCGCCCGACGAGAAGCTCGTGGGCGATCTCGCCGGGGTACGACGCCGCGCCCTTGATTGATTCACTTTCAATCACTATGATTTTTTCAGCATCGCACTGATTACACGAAGCGGCTCGGCAGGGGGTCGCTTCCCGACACCCGCTCCCGACCGCCGAGTCTCCAGATGAAGCAAGCCGCAACCAAAGTGCTCACCGCCCACGTGCCGCTCCCGCTCGCCGAGAAGGTCGATCAGATGGCCGCGAGGCTGGAGCGCTCGCGCGGCTGGATCATGAAGCAGGCGCTCTCCACCTGGATCGCCCAGGAGGAAGAGCGCGACCGCCTGACCCAGGAGGCGCTCGCCGACGTGGACGCCGGTCTCGTCATCGACCCTCTCGCGGTGCAGGCCTGGGCCGACAGCCTGGGCACCGACCAGCCCCTGCCGCTGCCACGCTGATGGAGCTGAAGTGGACCCGCAAGGCGCTTGCCGATCTGGCGCGCCTGCATGAGTTCCCGGCGCCGGTGAGCAGGCAGGCCGCCGCAAGGGCGGTACAGGCGCTGGCCAAGGCCCCGACCATCCTGCTGAGCAACCCGCGCATCGGCGAACAACTCTTCCAGTTCGCGCCACGCGAGGTGCGGCGGATCCTGGTCGCGCAGTACGAGGTGCGCTACGAGATCCGCGACTCGGTCATCTACGTCCTGCGGCTGTGGCACACCCGAGAGGACCGCGCCTGACCCATGCCCCTCGACTTCGCCACCCTCGACACCCTGCGCAGCCACCACCCCGCCTGGCGCCTGCTGCGCTCGGACCACGCACCGCTGGTGGCGAGCTTCCTGCATCGGGTCTTCGTCACCCCCAACGTGCGCGGCATGCCGGCGGCGGACCTCGCCGAGGCGCTGGAGGACGAGCTCTACGCGCTGCGCCTCACGCGCGGCGAGGACGCCTTCCCCAAGGCGGCGATCGACTACCTCGACGACTGGGCCGCGGCCGACAAGGCCTGGCTGCGCAAGTACTACAAGCCCGGCACCGACGAGGCCCAGTTCGACCTCACCCCGGCCACCGAGAAGGCGCTCGCCTGGCTGGCGCAGCTGAGCGAGCGCCAGTTCGTCGGCACCGAGTCGCGCCTGCTCACCCTCTTCGCGCTGCTCAAGCAGATGGGCGAGGGCAGCGAGACCGACCCCGCGCGGCGCATCGCCGAGCTGCAGCGCAGGCGCGACGAGATCGACGCCGAGATGGCGCGCGTGCTCGCCGGCGACATCCCGCTGCTCGACGACACCGCGATCAAGGACCGCTTCCAGCAGTTCATGCAGGGCGCGCGCGAGCTGCTCGCCGACTTCCGCGAGGTCGAGCACAACTTCCGCCAGCTCGACCGCCGCGTGCGCGAGCGCATCGCGCTGTGGGAGGGCAGCAAGGGCGCGCTGCTCGAGCAGATCATGGGCGAGCGCGACGCCATCGCCGACTCCGACCAGGGTCGCAGCTTCCGCGCCTTCTGGGACTTCCTGCTGTCGAGCCGGCGCCAGGAAGAGCTCAGCGACCTGCTCGACCAGGTGCTGGCGCTGCCCGCGGTGGCCGAGCTCAACCCCGACGCCCGCACCCGCCGCGTGCATTACGACTGGCTGGAGGCGGGCGAGCACACCCAGCGCACCGTGGCGCAGCTCTCGCAGCAGTTGCGCCGCTTCCTCGACGACCAGGCCTGGCTGGAGAACCGCCGCATCATGGACCTGCTGCACGGCATCGAGAGCAAGGCGCTGGCCCTGCGCGCCGCGCCGCCGCCCAGCCCGGCGATGGAGATCGCCCTCCCCGGCGCGGCGATCGAGCTGGCGCTGGAGCGCCCGCTGCACACCCCGCCCACCCGGCCGGCGATCGCCGAGCTGCGCATCGAGGCCGGCGACGAGGACGTCGACCCGCACGCGCTCTTCGAGCAGGTCACGGTGGACAAGGCGCGCCTCGCCCGCCACATCCGCCACGCCCTGCAGGACCGCGCCCAGGTCACGCTCGCCGCGCTGGTCGCCGCGCAGCCGCTGGAGCAGGGCCTGGCCGAGCTGATCGCCTACCTGCAGCTCGGCAGCGACGCCTTCACCACCACCCTCGACGAGGCCACGCCCGAGCCGATCGAATGGCAGGCCAGCGCCGCCGACGGCAGCACCATCACCCGCAGGGCGCGCCTGCCGCGGGTGATCTTCATGCGCTGAGGGCGATCGCATCGACACATGGACCACCCTTGCCATCCTTGTTGGAGCGGGCTCACGGGACGCGCGGCGCCTTCACCCGATCAAGCCGGCTCCGCGAAGCACGAACAAACGACACTGAAGCGATGAAGCGATGAAGCTCACGATGGACGACGAAGACCTCGCCCCCGGCCCGACCGAGCCCGCGGCCCCCGCCCCAGCGCCCGACCTCTCCGTGCTGCTGATCGGCCTGCTCAAGGGCGTGCTCTACCGCGAAGCCGACGAGCGCCAGTGGTCCAGCCTGCTGCAGCTGCAGGCGCGGGTGCGCGAATACGTGGCCGTGCTCAACCTCGAGCTGGTGCTCGACGAGGCAGAGGGCTACGCCTTCCTGCGCGGCCGCCCCGAGCCCGCCGACGACGACCCGGCGCCGCGCCTGCCGCGACTGGTGGCGCGCCGGCCGCTGTCCTACCCGGTGAGCCTGCTGCTCGCCCTGCTGCGCAAGAAGCTCGCCGAGTTCGACGCCGGCGGCGGCGACACCCGCCTGGTGCTCGGGCGCGACGACATCGTCGAGCTGGTGCGCGTGTTCCTGCCCGAAGGCCCCAACGAGGCACGCCTGATCGACCAGGTCGAGACCCACATCAACAAGGTCGTCGAGCTCGGCCTCCTCGCCCGCCTCAAGCCCACCAGCGCCAGCGCCACCGCACCCGCCAGCTTTGAGGTGCGCCGCATCCTCAAGGCCTTCGTCGACGCGCAGTGGCTCGCCGACTTCGACGCCCGCCTCGCCACCTACCGCGCCGCCCTCGCCGACGGCAAGGAGACCCCCTCCGATGACGCCTGAGCCGCTGCGACACCCCCCTGTAGGAGCGGCGGCAGCCGCGAACATCGGCGCTCGAGACCCCAACCTGGCCTGGGGTAAGCCCCGGCCATTCGCGCCTGCCGGCACTCCTGCGGGTCTCGAGACCGCGTCACCCAGGTCCGCCGCATGAACGACCCGCAATCCCTCGGCCTCGACTTCGTCGCCGACGACACCCTCTCCGGCTTTCGCCTGCAGCGCCTGGAGGTGCTCAACTGGGGCACCTTCGACCGCCACGTGTGGACGCTGCAGCTCGACGGCCGCAACGGGCTGCTCACCGGCGACATCGGCTCGGGCAAGTCCACCCTGGTCGATGCGATCACCACGCTGCTCGTCCCCGCCCACCGCATCGCCTACAACAAGGCCGCCGGCGCCGACACCCGCGAGCGCAGCCTGCGCTCCTACGTGCTCGGCCACTACAAGTCCGAGCGCAACGAGGTCACCGGCGCCGCGCGCCCGATCGGCCTGCGCGAGCCCGGCAGCTACTCGGTGATCCTCGGCGTGTTCCACAACGCCGGCTACGACCAGACCGTGAGCCTGGCGCAGGTGTTCTGGTTCAAGGAGCCACAGGGCCAGCCGGCGCGCTTGTACCTCGGCGCCGAGCACGCGCTGTCGATCGCCGCCGACTTCTCCGGCTTCGGCCCCGACATCACCCAGCTGCGCAAGCGCCTGCGCGGCGCCGGAGCCGAGATCTTCGACAGCTTCCCGCCCTACGCCGCCTGGTTCCGCCGCCGCTTCGGCATCGACAACGAGCAGGCGCTCGAGCTCTTCCACCAGACCGTGTCGATGAAGTCGGTCGGCAACCTCACCGACTTCGTGCGCCACCACATGCTCGAGCCCTTCGAGGTCGGCCCGCGCATCCAGGCCCTCATCGGCCACTTCGACGACCTCGACCGCGCCCACCAGGCGGTGCTCAAGGCCCAGCGCCAGGTGTCGCTGCTCGCCCCGCTGGTCGAAGACTGCCACCGCCACGACGCGCTCGCCGCCGACATCGGCGCGCTGCGGCGCTGCCGCGAGGCGCTGCAGCCGCACTTCGCCGCGCGCAAGCTCGCCCTGCTCGACCACCGCCTGGCGCTCGCCGCCGAGGAGTGGGCGCGCGCCGACGCCCAGGCCAGGCGCCTGGACGGGCTGCGCGAGGAGCAGGCGCTGCGCATCGACGCGCTCAAGCAGGCCATCAACGCCAACGGCGGCGACCGCCTCGAGCGCCTCGCCGCCGAGATCCGCAAGCTGGCGCAGGTGCGCGACGCGCGCCTGGCCAAGTCGCGCCGCTACGCCGAGCTCGCCGTGGTGCTCGGCACCCCCGCCGCCGCCGACGGCGAGGCCTTCGCCGCCCAGCGCCTGCACTTCGCCGCGGGCCGCGAGGACGCGCGCAACCGCGACGCCGAGCTGCAGAACACGCTCACCGAGCACGCCGTCAGCCTGCGCCAGGGCAAGCTCGAACACGACGCGCTGAGCGCCGAGATCGACAGCCTCAGGCGCCGGCGCAGCAACATCGACGACCGCCAGATCCAGATCCGCGCCGCGCTGTGCGGCGCGCTCGGCATCGACGTCGAGGACATGCCCTTCGCCGGCGAGCTGCTGCAGGTGCGCGAGGACGAGCGCGACTGGGAGGGCGCCGCCGAGCGCCTGCTGCGCGGCTTCGGCCTCGCCCTGCTGGTGCCCGACGCGCACTACAAGGCGGTGGCCGAGTGGGTGGACGGCAACCACCTGCGCGGCCGCCTGGTGTATTTCCACGTCCGCCCGCCGCGCGCCGGCGAGCTCCCCGCGCTGCACCCCGACTCGCTGGTGCGCAAGCTCGCGATCAAGCCCGACAGCCCGCACTACGACTGGCTCGAGCGCGAGCTCGCCCACCGCTTCGACGTCGCCTGCTGCGCCACCCAGGAGCAGTTCCGCCGCGAGACGCGTGCGATCACCCGCGCCGGCCAGATCAAGGACCCCAGCGGCCGCCACGAGAAGGACGACCGCCACGCCATCGCCGACCGCAGCCGCTACGTGCTGGGCTGGAGCAACACCGCCAAGATCGAGGCCCTCGAAGCGCAGCGCCGCCAGCTCGAAGCCCGACTCGGCGAAGTCGGCAGCCAGATCAGCCGCATCGAGGCCGAGCGCCGCGCCCTCGCCGGCCGCCTCGACGCCCTCACCCGGCTGGAAGAGTTCATCGCCTTCGACGAGCTCGACTGGCACAGCGTCGCCAGCGACATTGCCACGCTGGAAGACGAACGCCGCGCGCTCGAAGCCGCCTCGGACCTCCTCAAGGAGCTCAACCGCCAGCTCGCCGAACTGCAGCAGATCCGCGGCGACACCGAGCGCGAGCTCGGCGCCGCGCGCGAACGCCGCGCCAAGGTCGAGCAGCGCCAGGCCGACGCCGAGTCGCTGCGCGCGACCACGCTCGCCCTCGTCGACGCCGCGCCGATCGACCCGGCGCTCGTCCCCCAGCTCGAGGCCCTGTGCGCCGAGGTGCTCGGCGAGCACGCGCTGACCGTCGAATCGTGCGACAACCGCGAGAAGGAAGTCCGCGACCTGCTGCAGACGCGGATCGACGCCGAGGACCGCCGGCTGGCGCGCCTGGCCGAGAAGATCATCAAGGCCATGTCGGCCTTCAAGCAGCAGTTCGCGCTCGAGACCGCCGAGATCGACGCCAGCCTGGAGGCCGGCTTCGAATACGAGAACCTGCTGACGCAGTTGAACCGCGACGACCTGCCGCGCTTCCTCGCGCGCTTCAAGGAGCTGCTCAACGTCAACACGATCAACGAGATCGCCAACTTCAACGCCCAGCTCGCGCGCGAGCGCGAGACCATCAAGGAGCGCATCGCCCACATCAACAAGTCGCTCGGCGAGATCGACTACAACCCCGGGCGCTACATCGTGCTCGAATCCCAGCCCAGCCCCGACGCCGAGATCCGCGACTTCCAGCAGGAGCTGCGCGCCTGCACCGAGGGCGCACTGACCGGCGCCGGCGAGGGCGACGACGAGCAGTACTCCGAGGACCGCTTTCTGCGCGTCAAGGGCATCATCGACCGCTTCCGCGGCCGCGAGGGCCTCTCGGACCAGGACCGGCGCTGGACCGCCAAGGTCACCGACGTGCGCAACTGGTTCCTGTTCGCCGCCAGCGAGCGCTGGCGCGAGGACGACAGCGAGTACGAGCACTATTCGGACTCGGGCGGCAAGTCGGGCGGGCAGAAGGAGAAGCTCGCCTACACCATCCTCGCCGCCAGCCTCGCCTACCAGTTCGGCCTGGAGTGGGGCGCGGTGCGCTCGCGCTCGTTCCGCTTCGTCGTCATCGACGAGGCCTTCGGCCGCGGCTCGGACGAGTCCGCGCAATACGGCCTGCGCCTCTTCGAGCAGCTCAACCTGCAGCTGCTGATCGTCACCCCGCTGCAGAAGATCCACATCATCGAGCCCTTCGTCGCCAGCGTCGGCTTCGTGCACAACGAGGGCGGCAGCGCCTCGAAGCTGCGCAACCTGTCGATCGAGGAGTACCGCGCGCAGAAGGCGGAGATGCGGGCCGCCGCCCAAGCCGCGCCGCGCGCCGGCGGCGCAGCCGCATCATGAGCTGGAGCACCGCGTCGGACCTGCGGGCGCAGGTGATGCGCCTGTGGGAGCGCGGCGAGCTGCTGCGCGAGGGGCTCCCGCAGGGAAACGGCGAACTCCCGCGCGCGTGCTTGCCGGAGGAGGGCGGCGAGGGCGCGCAGCCTTGCGAGCAACCATCAGACGCTGCAGTGGATACGACCGCGGGACTACCCGCTGGCCGCAGCCGCTTCCCGCTGCGCCTCAGCCTGAAGACGCCCGGCCCGGACGACATCACCCGCCGCTTCGACGCCGTGCGCGCCTGGGTCGTGGCGATCTCGGCCACGCCCCATGTCCGCCTCGAATGGCAGGAGACCCGCCACCGCGTGCAGGGCAGCCAGCGCCTGCCCGCGAGCGCCTGGGTCGACCGCCTCGACGACGCCCTGGCCTGGATCGGCAGGCGCGCCGAGCACGCGCGCTTCCGCGCGCTGCACGACGAGACCGCCGCACGCCAGCCCCTGCTGCTGCCCTGGCTGGCGAAGCGCCCGCTGCGCGCGCTGGAACTCGCCGCCGAGTGGTCGCGCCTGCTCGACGTGGTCGCCTGGCTGCAGGCCCACCCGCGGCCGGGCGTGTATCTGCGCCAGGTCGACCTGCCCGGCATCCACACCAAGTTCATCGAATCCCAGCGTGGCGTGCTCGCCGAGCTGCTCGACCTCGCCCTGCCCGCGGCGGCGATCGACCCGGCGCGCAGCGGCGCGCAGCAGTTCGCCGCCCGCTACGGTTTCCTCGACAAGCCCGTGCTGCTGCGCTTGCGCGTGCTCGACCCGGCGCTCGGCCTGCTCCCCGGCGCGCCCTGCCCCGACCTCGCCCTCGACGCCGACAGCTTCGCCCGCCTGCGACTCGACGTGGCACGCGTCTTCATCACCGAGAACGAGACCAACTTCCTCGCCTTCCCCCGCGTCGACAAGGCCATCGTGATCTTCGGCGCCGGCTACGGCTGGGAGGCACTGGCACGCGCCGAGTGGCTGCAGCGCTGCCCGATCCACTACTGGGGCGACATCGACACCAACGGCTTCGCCATCCTCGCCCAGCTGCGCGCCCGCTTCGCCCACGTCGAGTCCCTGCTGATGGACCGCGCCACCCTGCTCGCACACGAGGCGCTGTGGGGCCGCGAAGACAGCCCGCGCCCGGCTGACGTCTCGCGCCTCACCGCCGAGGAACGCAGCCTCTACGAAGACCTGCGCGACCACCGCATCTGCCCGTCCCTGCGCCTGGAGCAAGAGCACATCGGCTTCGGCTGGCTGGAAAAATGGCTGAAAATCGTCCACGTGATGGATGATTTTCAGCCGTACGGCGGTTGATTTTCATCCGCCCTTGCTACGATCCGGGCAACAAGCCGCAACCAGACTCACCCGAGCACCCGGATCAAGATCCACGCCGAGAAGGACCACCGCATGCTGACCCGCCTCGAAATCGACGGCTTCAAGACCTTCGAGAACCTCGCGATCGACTTTCTGCCCTTCACGGTCGTGCTGGGCAGCAACGCCGCCGGCAAGAGCAATCTGTTCGACGCGATTCGTCTGCTCTCGCTGCTCGCCACGCGCGACGTCGCCGAGGCCGTCAAGGACATGCGCGGCGAACCGCTCGAACTGTTCCGCCTGACGCCATCGGGCCGCAGCACCCAGATCCGCATCGCCGCCGAGGTTCTCGTCGACCCTCTGGTGCGCGACCCATGGGGTAGCGAGGTGAAGATCACGCACACGCGGCTCCGCTATGAGGTGACGCTGGAGCGGCGCCAGACCAAGCCCGGGATCGAGCGGATTCAGGTGGCACGGGAGTGCGTGACCCCCATCATGCGCAAGGACGATCGCTGGGCCAAGGCAGTGAACCCGACCAAGGACTTTCGTTCGACTTATCTGAAGTACACGCGCCTGAAGCCGTGGCTCACGACCGACGAGACGGACGAAGGGCTGGCTTTCAGCATCCATCAGGACGGCAAGCAAGGGCGCAATCGACCCGCAAGCGCGGCCGAGGCAACGGTGTTGTACAGCGTGACCAACGCCGAGTTTCCGCACCTTTTCGCCCTGCGAGAGGAAATGCGCCACTGGCGCCTGCTGCAGCTCGACCCCGCACTGCTGCGGCGTCCAGTCCCGGCGACGGCATCGGACATGCTCGATGCGGATGGCTCCAACCTTGCCGCGGTGCTGACTCAACTCAAGGCCGAAACCGCGAGTGCCGAGAAACCGGATGGGGTACTGAGCGACATCGCGGCCGAACTGAACCACCTGATCCCGGGGATTGCCCATCTCGACGCCAGGCTGCACGAGGCGAGCCGCGAATACCGGATCGAACTCACGATGCGCGACGGCCTGCCCTTCACCTCGCGTGTCATTTCGGACGGCACGCTGCGCATCCTCGCCCTGCTGACCCTGCTGCACGACCCGCGCCATCGGGGCCTGATCTGCTTCGAGGAACCGGAGAACGGCGTGCATCCCGGCCGCATCAAGCAGCTCGTTCAGCAACTAAGGGACATCGTCACCGACCCAGCCGAGTACGACGCCGAAGACAACAGCCCACCGCTCAGCCAACTGCTGCTGAACAGCCATTCGCCGGTGGTCTTGTCCGCCCTCGTCGACGCGAATCTACGCCCCGTCGACGGTGCGGTGCTGTTTGCCGACACGGCCGTGGTGACCGACCCCGCACGCAAGGAGCAGCGCCGCAAGACGCGCCTTCGGCCCGTTCACTCCAGACCGCAAGCCTCCCTGTTCGGAGACGCCGCGAATCCGCAAGGCATCGTCTCCGATCTCGAGGTGCGGAAAGTGCTCGATACCGTGGCGGCGGAGGGCTGAGGATGCATTACCTCGGACTGGCGCTCTATGCCGAAGGCCCCACCGACTACTACTTCCTGCGCCCCTTGCTGCTTCGCCTCTGTGAAGAGATCTGCCTGAACGAGGCGAACCAGTCGGTGGAGTTCGGCGAGGAGGTCATCTCCTTGAACGAACCCGCACGAATGAAGGACGCCCCACGCGAGGAACGGATCATCGAAGCTGCTCGCGAAGCGCGGGGCGCCTGGCGCATCGTTTTCATTCACACGGATGGCGCAGGGAGTGCGGAGCGCGCCCGTGCGACGTGCGCGCAGCCCGCCATCGACAGGCTCGCTCAGGAACTTCCCAATGATGGTGTCGGTATCGCGGTGGTCCCAATACGCGAAACGGAGTCATGGGCGCTTACAGATGGCGATGCGATTCGCAGGGTATTCGGTACGCCCCTATCCGACGAGGTGCTGGAGTTACCGCGCAACGCCGCAGATGTGGAAACAACACGTGATCCGAAGAGGACCTTGCACCTCGCCTTTCTGAAGACCAACCCAAGCTCACGGAAACGACGGCAAGGCGTTTCTCCGATGTTGAATGCGCTAGGGTCTGTTGACAATCAAGCAAGCCATATGACGGCGGCGCAGAGTGCGATGAAGGAGGCGAATCGTTCGGCAAGCTTGTCGTAGCGGGTGGCAATGCGTCGGAATTGCTTGATGCGGCAGAAGAAGCGCTCGATGAGGTTGCGGTTCTTATACTGATGTCGATCAAATGGGCGCTGGACGAGGCGATGACTGCGTGGCGGAATGACCGCTTCGATGTCGTTGGTGGCCAGATAGTCGATGATGGCGTCGGTATCGTAGGCCTTGTCGGCGCTGAGCGAACCCGGCAGTAAGCCTTGGAGCAGAGGCAGCGTCTGCGGGCTATCGCCGGCTTGACCGCCGGTGAGGGCAAAGCGGGCCAGAGACCCGAGCCCTTCGACAACGGCGTGAATTTTGGTACTCAGTCCGCCGCGCGAGCGCCCCAGCGCTTGGTCTCCTTTTTTTTGGCGCACCTGCGGCATGCTGATGGGCGCGGACGATGGTGCTGTCGATGAAAAGCTCTTCGAAGTCCGCGTCCTCGGCCAACTTGGCGAACACCTGATGCCACACGCCTTTGCGCGACCAGCGGGCAAAGCGTTGATAAACGCTGTTCCAGGGGCCGAATTCGGCGGGCAGGTCGCGCCATGGGCTGCCGGTGCGTGCGATCCACAGCACCGCTTCGACAAACAGCCGGTTATTGGCCGCGGTGCAGCCCGGATCGCTTACCTTGCCAGGCAACAGGGCCTCAATCCGCTCGAACTGATCATCACGCAACCACACACGGGCCATCCTGACTCTACCCAAAAGTCAGGATATGACCATAAAACTGAGAGTGTGAACAGCCACTCGGCAAGCCATTGAATATGAAAGACTATCTTACAATATCGATGCCAATGGGATTATTTATGCTGTTGATTGTCAACAGACCCTAGGCGAAGCTGTGTCGCTGGATCGATTGCGGCGCCTGCCGGGGTTCCAGGCACTTGAGACGGAATTGCGCCTGGGCATGAGAAGGCTCGGGATCCTCAGCGAGCTCAGGAGCTAATCCAGCCACAACGCTCAGCTTCGCCGTCCGCTCGGTCCGAATATCCTCCCGTGACTGAGCGCTTCCCGTCTGCAGCTTCGACAGTTCAGCACGCAAGTGCTTGTTTCGACTGAATCACGCTCCCAGAAATGCCACCACACGACGCCCGCCCCCACGGCCCGGCCACGACTCGTCCCTGACCACCCCATCCCCGCGAGACATCTTGAAAAGCGCCCTCTTCGTCGACTTCGACAACGTCTATTCCGGCCTGCGCAAGCTCGACCCGGCCATCGCCGACCGCTTCGCCCGCCAGCCCCTGGAGTGGGTGAACTGGGTGATCGGCGAGCTCGAGCTGCCCGACCACGCCCCCGCCGGCGCGCGCCGCCGGCTGCTGGTGCGGCGCTGCTACCTCAACCCGCAGGCCTACCAGCGCTTCCGCCCGTCCTTCAACCTCGCCGGCTTCGAGATCATCGACTGCCCGGCGCTGACGAGCGAGGGCAAGACCAGCACCGACATCCACATGGTGCTC
Organism: Thauera phenylacetica B4P; assembly: GCF_000310225.1. Classification (GTDB taxonomy): domain Bacteria; phylum Pseudomonadota; class Gammaproteobacteria; order Burkholderiales; family Rhodocyclaceae; genus Thauera; species Thauera phenylacetica. The sequence continues at coordinate 1,350 of NZ_AMXF01000031.1, read as the reverse complement.
GACATCATCGACCTGCTGCAGCACGAGGCCCGCTACGACGAGTTCATCGTGTTCTCGGCCGACGCCGACTTCACCCCGGTGCTGCGCAAGCTGCGGCGCTGGGATCGGCGCACCACGGTGCTGGCGATCGGCTTTCCGTCGGCCGCCTATCGCGCCTCGGCCGACCTGCTGATCGACCCCGACGAGTTCGTCCGCAACGCCCTCGGCTTCCGCGACGAGGACGAATCGCCCGTTACCGGCGCTGCCGACGCGGACGCGGAAGGCTCGTCGGCCGCTGCGGGCGCACGCGCCGCGCAGGCGATGCCGGAGGCACCGCGGCCGGACTCCCCGGCCTCGCCCCCCATCGACCCCATCGACCCCATCGACCCCGTTGCCCTCGACCGCGCCATCGCCGAGGTCGTCGCCACCATGCATGCCGAGGTCGCACGCGCCGCCGCACCCGTGCCCTGCAGCCGCCTGGCGAGCCTGATCACGACGCGCCACCCCGCCCTCGCCGCCGACTGGAACGGCAAGGGGAGCTTCCGCAAGTTCGTCGACAGCCTCGAGCTCGCACCGCTGCGCTTCGACTGGAGCAACAGCGGCGGCTTCGTCTTCGATCCCGCCCGCGCCGGCAGCTGCATGCAGGACGGCAGCGCCACGCCCGACTGGGGCGAGGACCAGGACATCCTGCCGCTCGCCACCCAGATCCACGAGGTCTCCGGCGCCCCGCTGCTCGGCCCGGCCGAATACTGCGCGCTGTTCTCGATCGTCGAGGACGACGTCGGCCGCAATCCCTTCGACCTCAAGGAGACCGGCAAGCGCGTGCGCGACCGCCTGCGCGAGGCCGGCCACGGCGGCAGCCGGCTCGACGTCAACTGGATCCTGCGCGGCCTGCTGATGCGTGGCCACGCCTTCGGCGAGGGGCAGGACCGCGCGGCGACGCTCGCCAACAAGACGGCGAACAACGTGCGCTCGCTCTGCCTGCGCGAGCAGATGATCCTCGACCGCGCGGCCGAGGCGACGATCGCGCGCTGGTTCGGCACGACCCCGGACCCCCGGCGAATGGGTCAGTGACTGGATCAGTGGCAAGGGCGGGCACGGCTGCCCGCCCCCGCGCATCTTGCATGCACGCGACGGCACACCAACAATGAGGCCTCACGCTGAAACCCCGAGGCGAGGATCATGAACACCAAGACCCGCAGCGCCCTGCGCGCCAGCCTGAAGCAGGAGGACGCCGCGCTCGACGAGCGCCTCCCCGAGGCCGCGTCCCCCGCGCTGAAGACACCACCCGACGCTCCGGCTGCGGCACCCGCACGCAAGCCGAGCACCCGCCGTGCGCCGCCGCAAGGCAGGGCGCCGGCGCAAACGGCG
>NZ_AMXF01000030.1 GCF_000310225.1 Thauera phenylacetica B4P | reverse complement strand
ATCGCCGCGCGCGGGCGCGCCTTCGCCCGCCTGCTGCGCGGAGGGCGCCGCTACGCGCTGCCCTGGCTGTCGCTGCGGCGCTGGCGGGTACGCCTGCTGCTGGTGGGCGCCGCGCTGCTCGCCGGGCTGATCGCGATCGCCTTCGCCATCGGCGCCGAGCTGGCGATCGCCACCCACGCCGCGCTGATCCACGAGCGCCCCTGGCTCACCCTGCTGATCGCGCCCGCCGGCTTCGCGGCGCTGGCGTGGGTCTCGCGCCGCTTCTTCCACGGCACCGAGGGCAGCGGCATCCCGCAGGCGATCGCGGCGTCGATGTCGGACGACGGACAGGTGCGCCGCCAGCTGCTGTCGCTGCGCATCGCGCTGGCGAAGGTCTTCCTGACCCTGGGTGGGCTGCTCAGCGGCGCCTCGGTGGGCCGCGAAGGCCCCTCGGTGCAGATCGGCGCTTCGGTGATGCACCTGCTCGCCAGCCGCAAGCGCCACCGCCGCATCGCCTCCAGCCGCGACCTCATCGTCGCCGGCAGCGGCGCCGGCATCGCCGCGGCCTTCAACACCCCGCTAGGCGGCATCATGTTCGCGATCGAGGAGATGTGCCGCTATCGCGCCTTCCAGGCCAACAGCACCACGCTCACGGCGGTGATCTTCGCCGGCCTGATGTCGCTCGCGGTGCTCGGCAACTACACCTACTTCGGCCGCACCCTGGCGAGCCTCGGCTGGCCCGACGGGGTCTGGCCGGTGCTCGCCTGCGGCGTGGCCGGAGGCCTGCTCGGCGGCATCTTCACGCGCGTGCTGGTGGCGTCCTCCCGCGGCCTGCCGGGCCGCCTCGGCCGCATCGCCGAGGGCCAGCCGGTCGCCTTCGCGGCGATGTGCGGCCTGCTCACCGCGCTCATCGGCCTGGCGAGCGGCGGCGTCACCTACGGCACCGGCTACGCGGAGTCCAAGGCCGCGCTCGAGGGCAGCGCGGCGCTGCCGGTCGCCTTCACGCTGATGAAGCTGGCGGTGATCTGGCTGGTGTTCGCATCGAAGATCCCCGGCGGCATCTTCGCCCCGGCGCTCGCGGTGGGCGCCGGCCTGGGCTCGGACCTCGCGCTGCTGCTGCCGGGCGAGCAGGACGCCGCGATCCTGGTGCTGGGCATGGTGGCCTTCCTCGCCGCGATGACGCAGACGCCGATCACCTCCTTCGTGATCGTCATGGAGATGACCGCCAACCACCAGATGCTGCTGCCGCTGATGGCCACCGCGGTGGTGGCGCACGGCGTGGCGCGCTCGGTGGCGCCGGTGCCGCTCTACCACGCGCTCTCGCACCCCTGGCTGCGCCGCGCGGAGAAGCGCGTCCATGAAAAACGCCAGCGCCCCGCACACCCGCCCGAGGGTGCGCAAGGCGCTGGCGCCCCGAAGGCGACCGCGGAGCCGGCCGCAGGGCCGACCCCGGCGCCGCCGTCCTCAGCGGATGCCGGCGCGGCGGATCAGCGCCTGTAGCTCGCCGACGATGCCGCGGCGGAACAGCAGCACGCAGACGACGAAGATCGTGCCCATGATCACCGTGACCCAGGAGCCCACGCTGTCGGCGAGCTCGGTCTGCAGCGACACGATGGTGGCGGCGCCGACCAGCGGGCCGAGCACGGTGCCCAGGCCGCCGAGCAAGGTCATCAGCACCACCTCGCCCGACATGTGCCAGTGCACGTCGGTGAGCGAGGCGAGCTGGAACACCAGGGTCTTGGTCGCGCCCGCCATGCCGGCGAGCGCGGCCGAGAGCACGAAGGCGAGCAGCTTGAACTTGGCCACGTCGTAGCCGAGCGACATCGCGCGCGGCTCGTTCTCGCGGATCGCCTTGAGGATCTGGCCGAAGGGCGAGTGGATCGCGCGGTAGATGATGAAGAAGCCGATGCAGAACACCGCGAACACCAGGTAGTACATCGCGATGTTGTTCGACAGGTCGATGACGCCGAACAGATGACCACGCGGCACGCCCTGCAGGCCGTCCTCGCCGCCGGTCGCCTTCCACTGCAGCACGACGAAATACACCATCTGCGACAAGGCCAGCGTGATCATCGCGAAGTAGATCCCGGTGCGGCGGATCGCCAGCACGCCGACCACCCAGCCGAGCGCGCCGGCGGCGAGCGTGCCGCCGAGGATGCCCACCTCCGGCGTCACGCCCACGTCGCGCACCAGCATGCCGCACACGTAGCCGGCGCTGCCGAGGAAGGCCGCGTGGCCGAAGGAGAGCAGGCCGGCGAAGCCGAGCAGCAGGTTGAACGCGCACGCGAACAGCCCGAAGCACAGGATCTTCATCAGGAAGGTGGGATACACCGCGAACGGCGCGACCAGCCCGATCAGGAACAGCGCGCCGAACAGGATCGGCGTGGCGCGCGCGAACATCGAATTCGAGTTGTTCATCGTCTTGATTCCTTTGCCCGCGCTCAGGCCTTGCCGAACAGGCCGGCCGGCCGCACCAGCAGCACGATCACCATGATCACGAACACCACCACCGCCGAGGCCTCGGGGTAGAACACCCGGGTGAGGCCCTCGATGAGGCCCAGTCCGAGGCCGGTGAGGATGGAGCCCATGATCGAGCCCATGCCGCCGATCACCACCACCGCGAACACCACGATGATCAGGTTCGAGCCCATCAGCGGGCTGACCTGGTAGATCGGCGCGGCGAGCACCCCGGCGAAGGCCGCGAGCGCGACCCCGAAGCCGTAGGTGAAGGTGATCAGCAGCGGCACGTTGATGCCGAGCGCCTGGACGATCTGCGGGTTCTCGGTGCCGGCGCGCAGGTAGGCGCCGAGCTTGGTCTTCTCGATGACGAACCAGGTCGCGAAGCACACCGTCAGCGCGGCGACCACGACCCAGCCGCGGTAGATCGGCAGGAACATGAAGCCCAGGTTCACCCCGCCCTGCAGCAGCTCGGGCACCGGGTAGGACTGGCCGGAGATGCCGTACTGGTCACGGAAGATGCCCTCGAAGATCAGCGCCAGGCCGAAGGTGAGCAGCAGCCCGTAGAGGTGGTCGAGCTTGTACAGCTTGCGCAGCATCGTGCGCTCGATCAGCACGCCGAGCGCGCCGATGACGATGGGCGCGAACAGCAGCGCGACCCAGTAGTTGATGCCGAGCTTGTTGAGCGCGATCCACGCCACGAAGGCGCCCATCATGTACTGGGCGCCGTGGGTGAAGTTGATGATGTTGAGCAGGCCGAAGATGATGGCCAGGCCCAGGCTCAGGATCGCGTAGAACGAGCCGTTGATGAGGCCGACCAGCAGCTGGCTGCCGAGCAGCGCGCTCGGGACGCCGAAGATTTCCATGTGCGACTCCCGCAGCGGGACGGCCGAGCCGCCCCGCTGCGTCGTGAAGTGCGGGAGCCCCCGCGATCAGCTTACTTCTTCACCAGCGGGCACTTCGACTGCGCCAGCGGCAGGAAGGCCTCGTCCGCCGGGATGGTCTGGCGGATGCTGTAGTAGTCCCACGGGTACTTGGACTCGTCCGGCTTCTTGACCTGGGCGAGGTACATGTCGTGGATCATGCGGCCGTCGTCGCGGATGCGGCCGTTCTTGGCGAAGAAGTCGTTGATCGGCGTGGCCTTCATCTGCGCCATGACCTTGCCCGCCTCGTCGGTACCGGCGGCCTTGACCGCGCGCAGGTAGTGCATCACCGACGAATACTGGCCCGCCTGCACCATGGTCGGCATGCGCTTGTGCTTGTCGAAGAAGCGCTTCGACCAGGCGCGGGTCTCGTCGTTGAGGTCCCAGTAGAAGCCGGTGGTCAGGTACATGCCCTGGGTGCTCTGCAGGCCGAGCGAGTGCACGTCGGAGATGAACATCAGCAGGCCGGCGAGCGCCTGCTTGGGCGTGACGCCGAACTCGGCCGCCTGCTTGATCGCGTTGGTGGTGTCGGCGCCGGCGTTGGCGAGGCCGATGATCTTGGCGCCCGAGGCCTGGGCCTGGAGCAGGAAGGAGGAGAAGTCCGAGGCCGGGAAGGGGTGGCGCACCGAGCCCAGCACCTTGCCGCCGTTGGCGGTCACCACCGCGGACGAGTCGCGCTCCAGCGCCTGGCCGAAGGCGTAGTCGGCGGTGAGGAAGTACCAGGTGTCGCCGCCCTGCTGGGTCACCGCCTTGGCGGTGCCGTTGGCGAGCGCGTAGGTGTCGTAGGTGTAGTGCACCGCGAGGTCGGTGCACTGCTCGTTGGTGATCGGCGTGGAGCCCGGGCCGCTCATCAGCGTGATGCGGTTCATCTCCTTGGCGACCTTCATCACCGCGAGCGCGGTCGAGGTGGTGACCAGCTCGGTGGCGGCATCGACGCCCTCGCGCTCGAACCACTCGCGCGCCTTGTTGGAGGCGATGTCGGCCTTGTTCTGGTGGTCGGCGGAGACCATCTCGACCTTGAACTCGGGCTTGGCCTCGGCGATGAAGTCCGCGATCGCCATCTCGGTGGCGAGCACGGCGCCAGCACCGGCGAGGTCGGAGTACGTGCCCGACATGTCGGTGAGCACGCCGACCTTGACGGTGTTGCCCGAGACCTGCGCGCTCGCCGCGCCCGACAGCATCGCAAAGGCGGCCGCGCAGGCCAGGGTGCTGAGTTTCTTCATCTGCATCGTGTGTCTCCGTTTCTTGTGGTTGGTACGCGGGGACTGCGCGGCGCGGCCGCTCAGACCCCCAGCGTCTGGTGCAGCCAGTCCATCTTGCCGGGGAGCTCCTCGGCGGTGATGGTGGCGATGATCTCGCCGTGCTCGAGCACGTAGTGGCGGTCGGCCAGCGGGGCGGCGAAGCGGAAGTTCTGCTCCACCAGCACGATGGTGAAGCCGCGCGATTTCAGCTCGACGATGACCTCGCCGAGCTTCTTGACGATCACCGGCGCCAGGCCCTCGGTGATCTCGTCGAGCAGCAGCAGCTTGGCCCCGGTGCGCAGCACGCGCGCCATCGCCAGCATCTGCTGCTCGCCGCCCGAGAGCTTGGAGCCGGGGCTGTTGCGGCGCTCCTGCAGGTTGGGGAACATGCGGTAGATCTCGTCCACCGACAGCGCCCCGCTCGCCACCTGCGGCGGCAGCATCAGGTTCTCCTCGGTGCTGAGCGAGGCGAAGATGGCGCGCTCCTCGGGCACGTAGCCGATGCCGTAGCGCGCCATGCGGTGCGTCGGCTCGGCGATGACCTCGCGGCCATTGACCATGATCGAGCCGGTGCGCTTGCCGACGAGGCCGAGCACCGACTTGAGCGTGGTCGAGCGCCCGGAGCCGTTGCGCCCGAGCAGGGTCACGCACTCGCCGCGCGCCACCTTGAGGTCGATGCCGTGCAGGATGTGCGACTCGCCGTAGAAGGCGTGCAGGTCGTGGATCCGGAGCATCTCCGGATGAGGGGTGAAGGCGCTGGTCATGGCGGTCGGGGGGCGGGAATCAGTGGTGGGCGTCGGCGATGTCGTCGGAGCCGACGTAGGCCTCGAGCACCTTGGGGTTCTTCGACACCTCGGCGTAGCTGCCTTCGGCGAGCACGCTGCCGCGGGTGAGCACGGTGATGCGATCACACAGGTTGGCGACTACCGAGAGGTTGTGCTCCACCATCAGGATGCTGCGGTTGACCGAGACCTTGCGGATGAGCTCGACCACGCGCGCGATGTCCTCGCCGCCCATGCCCTGGGTGGGTTCGTCGAGCAGCATCATGCGCGGCTCGAGCGCCAGCGTGGTGGCGATCTCGAGCGCGCGCTTGCGGCCGTAGGGCATCTCGGCGGTGACGGTGTCGGCGAACTGGGTGAGGTCCACCGCCTCGAGCAGCGCCATCGCCTCGCCATTGAGCGCGTCGAGCGACTTCGCCGAGCGCCAGAAGTGGAACTCCGTGCCCAGCCGGCGCTGCAGGCCGATGCGCACGTTCTCGAGCACGGTGAGGTTGGGGAAGGTCGCCGAGATCTGGAAGGAGCGCACCATGCCGCGGCGCGCCGTGACCGCCGGCGCCTCGCGGCTGATGTCCTTGCCGTCGAACAGGATGGACCCCGAGGTCGGCGGCAGGAACTTGGTGAGCAGGTTGAAGACCGTGGTCTTGCCCGCGCCATTGGGGCCGATCAGGGCATGGATGTGTCCCGTCCGAACCTTCAGGTCCACGCTGGATACGGCGACGAAGCCCTTGAACTCCTTGGTGAGTCCGCGGGTTTCGAGAATGAACTCGCTCAAGGCTGTCTCCTGCCCGGGTTCGTTTTTTGTGCGGGCAGTGTTCCGGCCACCCGGAAGGGCGTCAACCTATGGTTTGCCCCAATGGGCAAACGCGGCCCGGGGATGACGAAGGTCTGCAGCGGACAAGAAAAATAAAATATGTCTATCTTTGTCGGCGGCTTTGCCCCATACTGCACCGCAGCGATATTCAAGTCATGTAGTTCATTTGTCGGCATATTCGGTTCGTTGGGCCGTATTTCCTCAAGTCGTACCTCGCTGTCTTGAACCTCGCCCCAACCAGGGGGCTTTCCCCATTTTCAGGAGATTCAAGACATGGCAAACGGCACCGTCAAGTGGTTCAATGATTCCAAGGGCTTCGGCTTCATCACCCCGGAAGCGGGTGGTGATGACCTCTTCGCCCACTTCTCCGCCATCCAGGGCCAGGGCTTCAAGACCCTCGCGGAAGGCCAGCGCGTCAGCTTCGACGTGACCACCGGCCCCAAGGGCCTGCAGGCGTCGAACATCCGCGCCGCGGACTAAGCTGCACCGCGAACCGGCGCTTGTGGCGCCGACCGCAACGAGAGGCCCGACGCGAGTCGGGCCTTTTTGCTTTTGGGCCTGCCGAGCCGTGCTTGCGCGGCCGACCCGCCCCACGAGAAAAAGGACCGCCCGATGACCCCGCTCATCCAGAGAACCGAACTCAAGACCTTCTACTACACGCCCGTCCATTGTCCGTTCTGCGGCGTACGCGTGATGGGCGCCGACCCCAGCGACGAGACGCGGATCACCGCGTGCCCGCACACCCTGTTCATCGCCCACGACACCGCCTTCGAATACCGATCGGCACGCCTCGATCACAATCTCCACCTCGACGGCCTGTCGGAGCACGAGGTCGAGGCGAAGTGGCACGAGGATGCGCGCGGCATCGACGGCTTCACCGACACGGTGAGCCTGCCCGATGCGATCAAGGTCGCCGCCTACGCGCCCGCTCCCTCCCCGTACGGCTCGTACTACGGGTTCGCCCCCAACGAGTGAGCTGCAGCTCCGCCGCCCTCGGGCAGGCGGACGCCAGCGCATCGCACCCGCCACAGCGGACACGGCCTGGGCCGCCGGGCACCTGAAACGAAAGGGGCGGTCGCCCTTCGGCGCGCCGCCCCTTGCGCTTGCAGTGCCCGGCCGCGGCCGGATCAGCTGCCGCTCATCGCCATCATCAGCTGGTTGATGCGCTTCACGAAGGTTGCCGGGTCGTCGAGCGTGCCGCCCTCGGCCAGCAGGGCCTGGTCGAACAGCACCGCCGCCCAGTCGTCGAAGTGCTTGTCCTCGTACTTCAGCCGCAGCACCGCGGGGTGGCCGGGGTTGATCTCGAGGATGGGCTTCGACACCGGCGCGTTCTGGCCGGCAGCCTTGAGGATGCGCGCCAGGTTCATGCCCAGGTCGTGCTCGTCGGCCACCAGGCAGGCGGGCGAGTCGGTCAGGCGCAGCGTCACCTTCACGTCCTTCACGCGCTCGCCCAGGCTCGCCTTCATCCTGTCGAGCAGCTCCTTGTACTCGTCGGCGGCCTTCTCGGCTTCCTGCTTCTCGGCCTCGTCCTCGAGGGCGCCCAGGTCCAGCCCGCCCTTGGCCACCGACACCAGCGCCTTGCCGTCGAACTCGGTGAGGTTGCCGGTCACCCACTCGTCGACGCGGTCGGACAGCAGCAGCACCTCGATGCCCTTCTTGCGGAAGACCTCGAGATGCGGGCTGTTCTTCGCGGCGTTGAAGGTCTCGGCAGTGACGAAGTAGATCTTGTCCTGGCCTTCCTTCATGCGGCCGATGTAGTCGGCGAGCGAGACGACCTCATCCTGGGTGTCGAGCTTTGTCGAGGCGAAGCGCAGCAGGCCGGCGATCTTGTCCTTGTTGGCGAAGTCCTCGCCCACGCCTTCCTTGAGCACCTTGCCGAAGGCCTTCCAGAACTCGACGTACTTCTCCTTGTCCGCGGCCTCGTCGCTGTTGGCCAGGCTCTCGAGCAGCGTCAGCACCTTCTTGGTGCAGCCGGCTCGGATGGTGTCGATGTCCTTGGATTCCTGCAGGATCTCGCGCGACACGTTGAGCGGCAGGTCGGCCGAATCCACCACACCGCGCACGAAGCGCAGGTAGGTCGGCATCAGCTTCTCGGCGTCGTCCATGATGAAGACGCGCTTCACGTAGAGCTTGATGCCGTGCTTGGCGTTGCGGTCCCACAGGTCGAAGGGCGCGTTCCTGGGGACGTAGAGCAGGTTGGTGTATTCGTGGCGGCCCTCGACGCGCGAGTGGGTCCACGCCAGCGGGTCCTCGAAGTCGTGGGCGACGTGCTTGTAGAAGGCGGTGTACTCGTCGTCCGTGATGTCGTTCTTCGAGCGCGTCCACAGCGCGTTGGCCTGGTTGACCGTCTCGTCCTCGTCGGTGAGCACCTGCGCCTTCTGCTCCTCGTTCCACTCCTCCTTCTTCATCACGATCGGCTGCACGATGTGATCGGAGTACTTGCGGATCAGGCTCTTGAGCTTCCAGGACGACAGCAGGTCTTCCTGGCCCTCGCGCAGGTGCAGGGTGATCTCGGTGCCGCGGCCGGGCTTGTCGACGGCCTCGACGGTGTAGGCGCCCGCCTCGTCGCCGCTCATCGAACACTCCCACTTCACGCCCTGCTCGGCGGGGAGCCCGGCGCGGCGCGAAACGACGGTGACCTTGTCGGCGACGATGAAGGCGGAGTAGAAGCCGACGCCGAACTGGCCGATGAGGTGGGCGTCGCGCTTCTGGTCGCCAGTGAGCTGACCGAAGAACTCGCGCGTGCCCGACTTGGCGATGGTGCCCAGGTGCGCGATCGCCTCATCGCGGCTCATGCCGATGCCGTTGTCGGCGATGGTGATGGTCTTCGCCTCGGCGTCGAAGCCGATGCGGATCTTCAGCTCGCTGTCGTTCTCGTACAGCGCGCCATTGTCGAGCGCCTCGAAGCGCAGCTTGTCGCAGGCATCCGAAGCGTTGGAGACGAGCTCGCGCAGGAAGATCTCGCGGTTCGAATACAGCGAGTGGATCATCAGGTGAAGCAGCTGCTTCACCTCGGCCTGGAAGGCCAGCGTCTGGGAGGAAGGTTGCGAAGGGTTGTGGACTTCGGACATTGGAAGCTGCTCCGTCGGGTTTGTCGAAACGCAGCAGCAGTTGGGGGCGCGGCGGCGGATTTCAAGCGCCGCCGCACCCCGGGTCAGCAGCGGAAGCGTCCGACCAGGGCGTCGAGCTCGGCGGCCAGCCCCTGCAGCTGCTCGGCCGCCACCACCACGCTGTGCATCGAGCCCGAGGTGCCGTCGGCCATCTCGGTGATGGTCTGCACCTGGCGGGCGATCTCGGTGGAGGCGCTGCTCTGCTCGCCGGTGGCGTAGGCCACCTCGCGGATGCGCTCGAGCGCCTCGCCCGCGGTACTGCGGATGCGGTGCAGCGAATCGGTCGCGTCGTCCACCAGCGCGACGCCGCCATCGACCTGGCTCGACACCTCGGCCATCGCGCCCACGGTGGCGCGGGTCTCGTTCTGGATGCCCTCGATCACCTTCTCGATCTGCACGGTGGCCACCGCGGTGCGCTCGGCCAGGCCGCGCACCTCGTCGGCCACCACCGCGAAGCCTCGCCCCTGCTCGCCGGCGCGCGCGGCCTCGATGGCCGCGTTGAGCGCGAGCAGGTTGGTCTGGCCGGCGATCTCCTTGATCACGTTGGCGATGGTGCCGACCTCGTCGGCGCGCGCCACGAGCTGCTGGATCTTCTGCGCCGCGTCGCCCACACGCGCGGCGATGGCCTGCATCTCGCGCGCCGCGCGCTCGGCCTTGCCCGCGCCCTCGTCGGCGAGCCCGGCGGCGGTGCTCGAGTGCTGCTCGGCCAGGCGCGCGCTGTCGGAGATCTGCTCGATGCTCACGGTCATCTCCTCGATGGCGGCGGCGATCGAGGCGGTCGCGCCGGTCTGCGAGACCGAGGCCTCGGAAACCGAGCGCGACACCGCGTGGATCTCGCGCGCGCTCGCCCCCAGGCGCGCGGCGCTGCCGCCGATCGCGCCGATCATGGCGCGCAGTTGCGCGAGCATGGTCGAGAGGTTGCCGAGCAGGCTGTCGCCCCGCCCGCGCTGCGCGACCTCCACCGCCAGGTCGCCGGCGGCGGCGCACTTCATGATCGCACCGGCGTAGGCCGGCTCGCCGCCGAGCGCGCCGGTGACCCCGCGGATCACCCACACGCCGATCAGCACGAGCAGCACGAGCACCACCGCGACCAGGGCGCCGAAGCGCAGCGCCGCGTCCTGGAAGGCGGCGTCGATGTCGTCCACATACACGCCCGAGCCCACCACCCAGCCCCAGGCCGGGAACGCCTTCACGTAGCTGATCTTGGGCTGGGCCGGGTCGGTGGCGACGCCCGAGCGCGGCCAGGTGTAGTCCACGAAACCCTGCCCCTGCGCGCGCGCCAGCGTCACCATCTCGCGCACGAAGTGCTTGCCCGCGCTGTCCCTGAGGTCGGCGAGCTTGCCCTCGAGCGAGGGCCGCAGCGGGTGCATCAGCATGTTCAGCTCGAGGTCGACCACGAAGAAGTACTCGTTGCTCTGGTAGCGCAGGCCGCGCAGCGTGTCCTTCGCGGCCTGCTGCGCCGCCTCGCGGTCGAGCGCGCCGGCCTGCTCCAGCCCGTGGAAATGCGCGAGCACCCCGGCGGCGAGCTCGATCTGGCTGCGCACGTTGCGCGCGTAGCCCTCGCGCATGTCGTCGCGGTTTTCGTACAAGGCCGCGAGCGCGAGCAGGACCATGCCCGCGAGGGCGACGAACAGCATCAGCGCCAGGCGCCGGGCGACGGTGAGGGATTCGAAACGCATCTTTCCGGACCATCCACGAAAGGGAGACTTTGCTGGGCGGCTACCGCCTGTGCGTGCAGCCGCGTCGTCCGGTCTACGGCAGCATTCGGCCCGACTTGAGCTCTATCCGTCCTGGATGAAGCCCATCGCTCAGCGATACTCCACCGCGTCGATCTCGATCTCGCGCACGCCGGCCGGGCTGTGGAAGCGCACCACGTCGCCGACGCGCGCCTTGAGCACCGCGCGCGCCAGCGGCGAGATCCAGCTGATGCGCCCCTGCGAGGCGTCGGCCTCGTCGACGCCGACGATCTGCAGGGTCTGCGCCTCCTCGGTGTCGAGGTCGCTGAAGCTCACCGTCGCGCCGAAGAAGACCTGCTCCAGGCCCTGCTGGCGCTCGGGGTCGACCACCTCGGCGCTCTCGATGCGCTTGATCAGGAAGCGGATGCGGCGGTCGATCTCGCGCAGGCGCTTCTTGCCGTAGATGTAGTCGCCGTTCTCCGAGCGGTCGCCGTTGCCCGCGGCCCAGGCCACGGTCTCGACCAGCCTGGGGCGCTCGAGGCGCACGAGCTGGTCGAGCTCGACGCGCAGCGCGTCGTAGCCGCGCCGCGTCATGTAGTTCTTGCTGCCCGGCGGCAGCCGCAACGCGGGGGCGAGCTCCTCGTCCCCGTCGTCACCGTCGCTCTCCTTCACGAAGGCCTTGTTCACTTGCGCATTCCGGTCGGTATCGAGGGGCGCATGGTAAGAAATCGGCGCCTTCGGGGAAAGCTCCGCGGCAGGTCCCGCCCTGGGGAGCGCGGCATCGGCGGCCGTGTTGTCATCGCCTGCGCCGCCGCATACCATTGCCTGCAGAACGACGCCGCCCGGCACTTCGCCCACGGCCGGCGCGCAACGCCAGGGGAACGAGCATGAGCGGGGAGAGCTTCGACGATGTGACCAGCCTGCGCCAGCGGCTGGACGAGTTGCGCCTCGAGCACCGCGACCTCGACGACGCGATCGCGCGCCTCGCCGACAACCCGGTTGAGGACGAGCTCATGCTGCGCCGGCTCAAGAAGCGCAAGCTCGCGCTCAAGGACCGCATCGTGGCGATCGAGCACATGCTCGACCCGGACGAATACGCCTGAGCGTCCGCGCGCTAACGCCCCTGCCCGTTCCAACATTCGAGCGCCTCGACGACCGGGCGCCAGGACCGGCGCGCGCCCGTCCCTGCGCCCCACGACGCCCACCCGGACGCGGACACCCCCGCCGTCCGCCCCTCCCGACACCGCCACGAACACACCCATGACCCACACCCTCCAGCTCGACGGCCGCCGCGCCGCCTTCGACGAGTCCGGCCCTGCCGCAGCGCCGGCCATCCTGCTGATCCACGGCGCCGGTCACGACCGCGGCGTCTGGCAGGCGGTCGCCGCCGGGCTGGCCGCGGCCGGTCGCCGCGTGCTCGTCCCCGACCTCCCCGGCCACGGCGAATCGGAGGGCGAGGTCCCCGGCTCGGTCGAAGCCATGGCGGCGTGGGTGCTCGCCTTCGCCGACGCGCTGGGGCTGGAACGCTTCGAGCTCGCCGGCCACAGCATGGGCTCGCTGATCGCGCTCGCCGCCGCAGCCGCCGCGCCGGCGCGCATCGTCCGCCTGCACCTGCTCGGCAGCCTCGCACCGATGCCGGTCGCGCCCTTCCTGCTCGATGCTGCGCGCAGCGACCCGGCGCAGGCGCACGCGCTGATCAACAAGTTCTCCTTCGCCCCCGCCGAGGTGCTCGGCGAGGAACGCCGGTGCGCGCTCGAGGCCGGCAACCGCGCGCGCATGGAGCGCAACGGCAGCGAGACGCTCGCGCGCGACCTCGCCGCCAGCAACGCCTGGCAGGAAGGGCTTGCCGCCGCCGCCCGCCGCGACGGCCCCACCCTGCTGCTGTGCGGCGCGCTCGACCGCATGACCCCGGTCAAGGCCATCGGCCCGCTGCACGAAGCCCTGCAAGCCGGTGGCGGCGAGCTCAGGCGGGTCGAGCTGGCCGGCTGCGGCCACGCGATGCAGGAAGAGGACCCCGCCGCCGTGGTGCGCGCCCTGCTCTGGAGCGAATGAGCCTCGCGGGGCGGCCATCAGCCCCCTCCCGCCTCCCGCCTCACGCCAGTTCCATCACCACCGGCTGGTGATCCGAGGCCGGGGTGTCCGCGCGCACCTCGACCGCGCGCACCCGCGGCGCCAGGTCGGTGCTCACGAAGAAGAAGTCGCAGCAATACGCGTGCTCGGGCCACTCCGCGCCGTGCAGGCCCACGCTGGGCGCGTGCGCACGCGCGCCGTGTACGAGCGGCCACGCGTCCGTCCAATGCGGGCGCGCGACGTCCGCCGCCAGCCCGGACGCGGGCAGCGGGCGCTGCAGCGCGAGGTATTCGGCCGAGCCCGGCTCGCAGTTGAAGTCGCCGCACAGCACCGCCGCGGCCGGGCGCGGGCGCGCCGCAAAAGCGGGGTTCGACTCCTTGCCCGCAGCCGGCAGCCGCGCCAGGTCCGCCGCCTCGGCCTGCAGCGCACGCAAGGCCTCGACCTGGGCGCGGCGCTGGCGCGCGGAGTAGTACTCCAGGTGGGTGCTCAGCACCCGCAGCGGCCCCCACGGCGCCTCCACCACCGCCTCCACGCACACCCGCTGCATCGCCGGCCAGGCGGGATCGGCTGGCGACGGCAGCAGGTGGCGGAACACCTGCCCCACCGGCAGGCGCGACAGCAGCAGGTTGCCGAAGCGCGCCCGCCCGCCCTCGCCGTCGGGTACGTCCATGCCCGCGCCGAAGACCGGTTCGAAGTCGGGAAACGCGTCGGCAAAGAAGGCCGGCTCGTCCTCGCGCGCGCCGCCGGCGAGGCCGGGGAAATTGCTCGCCACCTCCTGCAGGCAGATCAGGTCGAGCGGACCGACGGCGCGGATCGCGTCACGCGTGCGCTCCAGGTCCACGCGGCCGTCCGCGCCGCGCCCCCACTGGATGTTCCAGCTCAGCAGGCAGACACCCCGTTCTTGGCGTTCGATCGTTTTCTTCATCGGATGCGATTCGACTGGATATAAAGAATGCCCCTTGCCCGCCGCTATACCGGACACGCCCCGTGTCCGGCGCGGACGCACCGCCCGGCCACCGCAACGCCCGACACGCCGCGCATCCGGACAGGTGGCCGACAGCCGCCTGCCAATGCGCGCGCCGACGATGACCACCCGACCATGTTCAACCGCAAGCTCAAGACCACCCTCCAGGAACGGCAGGCCGAGCTCGTCGCGCGCCAGGCGGTGATCGACGCGATCGCCCGCGCCACCGCGCGCATCGAGTTCGCGCCCGATGGCACCGTGCTGTTCGCCAACAAGCTCTTCCTCGCCATCATGAAGTATCGCAGCGAAGAGTGCTCGGGCAGCATCACCGCATGTTCTGCGACGAGGCCTACGCGAACTCGCCGGACGACCTCGCGCACTGGCAGCGCCTGCGCCGCGGCGAGCCGGTGAGCGGGCGCTTCGAGCGCCGCGCCGCCAGCGACGAGCCGGTCTGGCTCGAGGCCAGCTACAACCCGGTGTTCGACGAGTCCGGCCGGCCGCGCAAGTTCATCGAGCTCGCCGCCGACGTCAGCCCCGCGTCGAGGCGCTCGAGAAAGAGATCGCCAACGCCGCCGCGCTCGAACGCGCCCGCGACAACGCCCACCTGGCCATCTCGCGGGTGCCCGGCATGCACGAGACGGCTACCGCGAGCATCGACCTCGCGCGCGAGACCGGCGAGGTCATCGACGGCATCCACAACGGCGCACCGCGGTCGTCAACGTGGTGGAGAGCCTCTCGGGCCTGCTGCAGGGCTGAGCTCCAAGGGACGGCGTGGGCGCGCCCGCCCTCCGCAGCTGCCGAAGGTGCCGGGCCGACCGGTACCACAGGCATAATCCGTCGAAGCCCTCGAGGAAGCGCTGCGATGCACACCCATCACGGTCACAGCCATGGCCACGACCACCACGCCCCCCACCACGGCAACCCCGCGGACGCCTCCGCGCACGACCACGCGCGCCCGCACGACGCCGGTCACACGCACCACGCCCACAACCACTCCGCCAGCCGCTTCCTGCCGCTCGCGCTCGTGCTCACGCTCGGCTTCGCCGCAGTCGAGGCGATCGCCGGCTGGTGGTCGGGCTCGCTCGCGCTGCTCGGCGACGCCGGCCACATGCTCACCGACGCCGCCTCGCTCGGGCTGGCGGCGCTCGCGGCGCGCGTCGCGTTGCGCCCGGCCAGCTTTCGCCACTCCTGGGGCCTGCGCCGGGTCGAGGCGCTCGCCGCGCTCGCCAACGGCCTGTTCATGCTGGTGATCGTCGGCGGCCTCGTGTGGCATGCGGTCGAGCGCCTGCTCGAGCCGCGCGCGGTGGCCGGCGAGGCGGTCATCCTGGTCGCGCTCGGCGGGCTGGTGCTGAACCTGGCCGTGGCCTGGCTGCTGACCCGCGGCGAGGGCGACCTCAACACCCGCGGCGCGCTGCTGCACGTGATCGGCGACCTGCTCGGCTCGGTCGCGGCGCTCGCCTCGGGCATCGTCATCCTGTACACCGGCTGGATGCCGATCGACCCGCTGCTGACCATGCTGATCTGCGGCCTGATCCTGTACTCCACGCTGTCGCTGCTGCGCCAGGTGGTCCACACCCTGCTCGAGGGCGTGCCCGACGGCCTGTCGCTGCCCGAGGTCGGCCGCGCGATGGCGGGCGTGGACGGCGTGCGTTCGGTGCACGACCTTCACATCTGGAGCCTGGATTCGCACCGCACCGCGCTCTCCGCCCACGTCGTGCTCGCCGACGCGGCACGCTGGCCGGCGGTGCTGGAGGCCGAGCGTGCGCTGCTGCACAGCCGCTTCAGCATCGAGCATGCCACCCTGCAGCCCGAGCTGCCGCCGGCGCAGCCGCTGGTGTTCACCCCGCGCTCGCCGCGCGCACGCGACGCCGGCTGAGAGCGTGAGAGTTTTTCTCCAATCTCGCCTGTTTGTGCTGGGACTGGCATGCTCCGAGACATGAACGAGACCGAACGTCATAACGGATCGCCGGCCAGCCTGTTCGATGAGCTGCCGGCTGTCGAGGAACAACAGGTGATCGCGGCGAAGCAGGCGCGGGCGGCTTCACGCCGGCAAGGCCCGCCGCGGTTGCTGCAGCCCAACCGCGGGCAGATCGAACTGCGCGCCTCGGACCTGGAGTCGCTGCTGGGTGAGGATCACCGGGCTCGGCTGGTGTGGGGCTACGTCGAGCGGCAGGACCTGAGCCGGTTGATCGAATCGATCAAGGCCCGTGGCAGCAACGCCGGACGGTCGGCGATCGACCCGCGGATCCTGTTCGCGCTGTGGCTGTACGCCACGCTCGATGCGGTGGGCAGCGGCCGGGAGATTGCCCGTCTCACGCGCGAGAGCGACGCCTACCGCTGGATCTGCGGTGGCGTGTCGGTGAATTACCACGCGCTCAACGACTTTCGCTCAGGCAACGAGAGCTTGATGGACGAAGTGCTCACGGCCAATGTCGCTGCGCTGGCCTCGGCTGGGGCGATCAGCCTGGAGCGCGTGGCGCAGGACGGCATGCGCGTGCGTGCCGATGCGGGCGCAGCGTCGTTTCGGCGGCAGGCCAGCCTCGAGCAGCACTTGGCCGAGGCCGGCGAGTTGGTCGATGACATCAAGAAACGCGCCGCGGCCGATCCGGCAGCGGCCAGCCGCCGGGCGCAGGCTGCGCGCGAGCGTGCCGCGCAGCAGCGCGAGGAGTGCATCCGCGCCGCGCTGGAGCAACTGCCGCAGGTGCAGGCGGCCAAGCGGCGCAACGGTGAAAAGCCCGAGCAGGCACGAGCCAGCACCACGGATGCCGACGCGCGGGTGATGAAGATGGGCGACGGCGGCTACCGGCCAGCGTTCAACGTACAACTGGCCACAACGTGCGAGGACCAGGTCATCGTCGGGGTGGAGGTGAGCAACACCGGCAGCGACATGGCGCAGATGGCGCCGATGCTCGAGCAGGTCATCGAGCGCACGGGCACCGTACCCGGGCAATGGCTGGTCGATGGGGGCTTTCCCGCGCACGAGCAGATTGAGGCGGTGCATGCGCACACGAAAGGCCAGACCGAGGTCATCGCCCCGGTGCCCGAGCCCAGGCGCAAGGCAGACAAGCGCGACGACGACGCCCGCCCGCCGCCGGACAAGTACCGGCGCAAGGAAGGGGACTCCGAGCCGGTGGCGCAGTGGCGTGCGCGCATGGCCGGCGACGAGATCAAGGATGTGTACAAGCAACGCGCGGCCACGGCCGAGTGCGTCAACGCACTGGCGCGCAACCGCGGACTGCAGCGCATGCCTGTGCGCGGGCTGGGCAAGGTTCGAGCGGTGGCCTACCTGTACGCGCTGGCGCACAACTTGATGCGCATGGCCAAGATCGCGCCGCAGATGCTCGGTCGAGGTAGCGGTGCGTCCAAAATCGCCGCAGCGCTGGCATAAGAGGTGCCTGAAATGAAAACCCGCCGCCTGAAAACCCCGGATCTGCCCTCACAGACGCTTGGCTGGGCCTCGAACACCCCACAGCACCTGCGCATCGCAGGCCACTGGGTCTCGTCGCATGTCGGTTACTCGGCTTGCGGAAATCAAATGCTTCTCAGGCTCTGAGCCCTCCCCGACCCACAGGACCCCGACAATGCACTCCGCCCAGGAACTGGTCAGCCAGATCGAGGCGCTGACCTCGCTGCCCGACGTGTACATGCGCGTGCGCGAACAACTCGAATCTCCCGCCGGCTCGGTCGCCACCGTCGCCCGACTGGTCGCCGCCGACCCCGCGCTCTCGGCCCGCCTGCTGCATCTGGTCAACAGCCCGCTGTTCGGCCAGCGTGGCCGCGTCGAGGACATCGTGCGCGCGGTCTCGCTGCTCGGCCTGCAGCAGGTGCATGACCTGGTGCTGGCGATGTCCCTGCAAGGCATCTTCGCCGGCATCCGCCCTGCCCATCTGGACATGCGGCGCTTCTGGCGCAACAGCCTGCTGACCGGGCTGGCCGCGCGCGCGGCGGGGATCGCCGCCGGCCTCACCGCGGGCGAGCGCCTGTTCCTGATCGGCGTGCTCGCCGACACCGGCCACCTGGTCATGTACCAGACCGTGCCCGAGCTCGCCGCCGCCGCAGGCCTCGCCGCACAAGCCGGAGACGAGACGCTCGATGCCGCCGAGCGTCGCCTCGTCGGCTGCGACTTCGCCGAGCTCGGCGCCGCCCTGCTCGACCGCTGGCAGCTGCCGGACCGCTTCAGCACCGCCGTCGGCGCGCAGATGCTGCCACGGCTGGGCGGTGCCTACGCCGCCGAGGCGGCGACCATCAACCTCGCCCGCTGCATCGCCGAAGCCGACGCGCTGGACCTCCCGAGCAGCGCCGCCGCCGCCCGCGTCGCGCCCGAGGCCTGGGGCCTGCTCGGGCTCGAGGCAGAGCGCCTGGCAGGCCTGCGCGAGGGCGCGGAGATCGATTTCGCCGCCTACCTGTCGCTGTTCTTCCCACGCCGCTAGCCCGCCCCGGAGCGGCGCAAACCCGCATGGAGACTGGGATTCCAGCCCAAAAACCCATCCTGAAGGCTACTAGATGTAGTGTCCAGTAAAATCATGAAATACAAAGAAATTTGCCAAGTCACTGTTTTTAAAGCAGTTTATTTTTTTGCGTGAATGCTCGTTCCGCGCTATTCTTCCGTCCGTTCCAAGACCCACCACGGAGGAAGAAAAAGACCATGAGCGAGACCACCAGCGCGTCCACCCAGAACACTGCCAAAGCCTCCGCCGCCAACCTGCCGATGCAGGAGATCTCCGGCGAAGTGCTCGTCGAGAAGTACGCCAAGGGCGACGAACAGACCGTCGCCGAAGTGCGCCGCCGCGTCGCGCGCGCGCTCGCCGCCATCGAGTCCGAGGACAAGCGCGCCCACTGGGAGGCCAAGTTCCTCGAGGCGCAGGAGAAGGGCTTCGTGCCCGCCGGCCGCATCAACAGCGCCGCCGGCACCACGCTCGCCGCCACGCTGATCAACTGCTTCGTGCAGCCGGTCGGCGACTCGGTCACCGAGGCGGTCGACGGCCGCCCCGGCATCTACACCGCGCTCGCCCAGGCCGCCGAGACCATGCGCCGCGGTGGCGGCGTCGGCTACGACTTCTCGTCGATCCGCCCCAAGGGCGCGCTGGTCAAGGGCACGGCCTCGAACGCCTCCGGCCCGGTGTCCTACATGCGCGTGTTCGACCGCTCGTGCGAGACGGTGGAATCCGCCGGCGCGCGCCGCGGCGCGCAGATGGGCGTGCTGCGCTGCGACCACCCCGACATCGAGGAATTCATCCACGCCAAGGATGAAGGCGACCTCACCAACTTCAACATCTCGGTGGGCGTCACCGACCCCTTCATGCAGGCCGTCGAGGCCGACGGCACCGTGGAGCTGGTGCACAAGGCCGAGCCCACCGAAGAGGTGAAGTCCGCCGGCGCCTACCAGCGCGACGACGGCCTGTGGGTGTACCGCAAGGTGCGTGCGCGCGAGCTGTGGGACCAGGTCATGCGCTCGACCTACGACCACGCCGAGCCGGGCATCCTGTTCCTCGACCGCATGAACCAGGACAACAACCTGTACTACTGCGAGACCATCGAGGCCACCAACCCCTGCGCCGAACAGCCGCTGCCGCCCTACGGCTGCTGCTGCCTGGGCTCGATCAACCTGACGCCCTTCGTCAGGAACCCCTTCGGCGACAAGGCCGAGTTCGACTACGCTGGCTTCGGCAAGGTGGTCGACGTCTCCATCCGCATGCTCGACAACGTGCTCGAGGCCACCCACTGGCCGCTCGCGCAGCAGCACGCCGAAGCGCAGTCCAAGCGCCGCGTGGGCCTGGGCTTCACCGGCCTGGGCGACGCGCTGATCATGCTCGGCCTGCGCTACGACACCCCGGCGGCGCGCGACGAGGCACGCAAGATCTCCGAGTTCATGCGCAACCGTTCCTATCTGGCTTCGTCCGAGCTCGCCCGCGAGCGCGGCGCCTTCCCGCTGTTCAATGCCGACCTGTACCTGTCGGGCGGCAACTTCGCCTCGCGCCTGCCCGCCGACGTCAAGGACAAGATCCGCAAGCATGGCATCCGCAACTCGCACCTGCTGTCGATCGCGCCCACCGGCACCATCAGCCTGGCCTTCGCCGACAACGCCTCCAACGGCATCGAGCCGCCGTTCTCCTACACCTACACCCGGCGCAAGCGCATGGCGGACGGCACCTTCAAGGAGTACGCGGTCGAGGACTACGCCTGGCGCCTGTACAAGCACCTCGGCGGCAACGTCGACGCGCTGCCGCAATCCTTCGTCACCGCGCTGGAGATCTCCGCGCAGGCGCACAAGGACATGGTCGCCGCGGTCGCCCCGTACATCGACACCTCCATCTCCAAGACGGTGAACGTGCCCGAGGACTACCCCTACGCCGAGTTCGAGGACCTCTACCTCACCGCCTGGAAGGCCGGCCTGAAGGGTCTCGCCACCTACCGCCCCAACTCGGTACTGGGTTCGGTGCTGTCGGTCACCCCGACCGCCGAGCAGAAGCAGCCGCACGACGTCGAGATCTCCGACGCCAACAAGCGCCTGTCGATCAAGAACCTGCCCGCCCCGGTGCTGTCCAGCCTGCGCTGGCCGGGCCGCCCCGACCTGCCCGACGGCAACCTGGCGTGGACCTACATGCTCAACACCCCGACCGGCGGCTTCGCGCTCTTCGTCGGCCAGGTGGGCAACAACGGCGGCAGCTTCCCCTTCGAGGTGTGGGTCAACGGCGCCGACCAGCCGCGCGGCCTGGGCGCCGTGGCCAAGACCCTGTCGATGGACATGCGCGCCAACGACCGCGGCTGGCTCAAGTTGAAGCTCGACACCCTGGCCCGCACCGTGGGCGAGCGCTCGTTCGAGATGCCCTTCCCGCCGCACGGCGAGAAGAAGCTGGTGCCCGGCGTGGTGGCGGCCTTCGCCCAGGCGGTGAACTACCGCTGCGAAAAGCTCGGCGTGTTCGACAAGGAAGACGAGAGCAACGGCGTGCTCGACACCCTGTTCAGCCTGGAAGAACCCAAGACCGGCACCGATGGCACGCTGTCGTGGACGGTGGACATCTACAACCCGGCCACCGGCGAAGACTTCGTGCTCGGCCTCAAGGAAATCACCCTGCCGGACGGCGTCACCCGCCCGTACTCGGTGTGGCTGTCGGGCAACTACCCGCGCGCCCTGGACGGCCTCACCCGCATCCTGTCGCTCGACATGCGCGTCATGGACCCGGCCTGGATCGGCATGAAGCTGAGGAAGCTGCTCGACTACCCCGAGCCGCTGGGCGACTTCATGGCCTTCGTGCCGGGTACCAAGCGCCAACAGAACTGGCCCAGCACCGTGGCCTACCTGGCACAGCTCATCATCCACCGCTACGCCATGCTCGGCGTGCTCGACGAGCGCGGCTACCCGACGCGCGAGATGGGCATCCTCGAGTCGCCGCGCGACGACAACGAGCCCAAGCTGATGCAGGGCGCGCTGTGCAACGAGTGCGGCAACCACACGGTGATCCGCAAGGACGGCTGCGACTTCTGCACCGCCTGCGGCGCGGTGGGGACCTGCGGCTGAGGATGCAGCGCGGCACCGCGCAGACGTCATATCCAGCAGAAAAGGCAGCCTCACCAGGCTGCCTTTTTTGTTTCCGGCACGAACAGTCGATCCTTTATCACGCGCCGACGCTCTATATAATCGCGAAAACTCTCAGAAACGGTCGCAGCCCGCCCTGCGTCCACGGCACGCACGAACGATCCCATGCCCACCTGCCCGCGCTGCGACGCTACCGACTGCCGCGAATCTCCGTGGAAATCCGAGGACGAGCGCCTCGCCCACCCGGGGGAGCGCGCCTGGCGCTGCATGTCCTGCGTGCACCGCTTCCACGCCCCCGAGCCGCGCGGCCTGCTGCGCGACAACCCGATCGTCACCGCGGTGGGCGGCAGCACCCTGCTGCTCACCATCGCCGTCATCGTGATCCTGTGGATCTGGAAGAGCTGACGAGGCCGGCGCCATGAGCACTCCCCTCCACCCGACCTGTCCCGCCTGCGGCTCCATCGATTGCCGACGTTCGCGCTGGCGCTCGCACGAAGAACACAAGAGTCATCCGGGATTGCACCCATGGCGCTGCACGAGCTGCGACAAGCGCTTCCTCGGCCCCGACGACCTGGTCGGGCCGAAGCGGAAATGGCCGCTCGTGGTCGGGCTCCTGTCCGTGCTGCTATTGCTCGCGATTGGTGTCGCCAGCGTCTCCATGCTGGGCCGCGACGAGCTCCCCAAGCCCGATGGCGCGGCGGAATCGGCCGCCGTCGGAGAGCTCGAACCGGCCGACGCGCTCGACGCCCAGTTCCGCGCCGCACGCGCCGCGCTGCTCGACACCGCACGTGGGCGCGAGGTCTCCACCGAGGCGGTGGGCAAGCTGCGCCAGGCGGCCGAGGGAGGACACACCGGCGCCATGGTCCTGCTCGGCAAGCTCTACCGCAGCGGCATCGGCATGCCGCAGAACTACGCGCTCGCCGCGCGCTGGCTGGGCGAAGCCGCCAACGCCGGCGATCCCGAGGGCATGGTGGAGTTCGGGCGCCTGCATCGCAGCGGGATCGGCGTCGAGCAGGATGCGGTGCAGGCCTATGTGTGGTTCAATCGGGCAGCCGCCCTGCTCAACATGGAAGGTGTGCAGGAGCGCGACAGCATCGCGGTGAAGCTCGGCGCAGATGAGCTGCGCAGCGCGCAAACGCTGTCGCTCGAGGCCGCCGAGGCCGAGGCGGCCAAGGTCGAAGCTGCAGCCGGCCAGGAAGACGGCAGCCGCTGAGCACGCGGGTGCCCGGACGGCGCCCCGCATCCCGATCGACGCAACCGCCCCGAAACGACGTGCCCATTCCCCCCCCGCCCACCGCCCCGCAGCCCGACCCGGCCGCCGTCCCCGCCCGGCTGGTGCTGCAAGGCATCGGCAAGGTCTATCCGACGGTCGTCGCCAACGACGACATCGGCCTCGCGGTGCGTGCGGGCGAGATCCGCGCCATCCTCGGCGAGAACGGCGCAGGCAAATCGACGCTGATGAAGATCATCTACGGCGTCACCCGCCCGAGCTGCGGGCGCATGTTCTGGGAGGGCGAGGAGGTCCAGGTCGAGAGCCCGGCGCACGCACGCAGCCTGGGCATCGGCATGGTGTTCCAGCACTTCTCCCTGTTCGAGACGCTCACGGTGGTCGAGAACGTAGCGCTCGCCTTGCCCGGCAAGCCCGCGCTCGACGAACTCGCACAGCGCATCGTCGAGGTGTCGGCGCGCTACGGCCTGCCGGTCGACCCTCGCCGCCACATCCACGCCCTGTCGGTGGGCGAGCGCCAGCGCGTCGAGATCATCCGCTGCCTGCTGCAGGACCCGCGCCTCTTGATCATGGACGAGCCCACCTCGGTGCTCACCCCGCAGGCCGTGCACAAGCTCTTCGAGACCCTGCGCCGGCTCGCCGACGAGGGCTGCGCCATCCTCTACATCAGCCACAAGCTCGACGAGATCCGCGCGCTCTGCCACACCGCCACGGTGCTGCGCGGCGGCAAGGTCACCGGCGAGTGCATCCCGGCGCAGGAGACGCCCGCCTCGATGGCACGCCTGATGATCGGCAAGGAGCTGCCGCGCTGCGAGCACGACGCGCCGCAGGCCGGCGGCGAGGTCCGCCTGCGCCTGGCCGGACTGTCGCACGCCTCGGACGATCCCTTCGGCACCGACCTGCGCGACCTCCACCTCGATGTGCACGCCGGCGAGATCGTCGGCATCGCCGGGGTGTCGGGCAACGGCCAGCAGGAGTTGCTGCGCGTGATCTCCGGAGAGGAGCCGCTGGCGGAGCGATTCCCCGTGCAGATCTGCGGCGTCGAGGCCGGCCGGCTGTCGCCCGGGCGGCGGCGGCGGCTCGGCATGGCCTTCGTGCCCGAGGAGCGCCTCGGCCGCGGCGCGGTGCCGACGATGTCGCTCGCCGACAACGCGCTCCTCACCGCCGCACACAACCAGGGCATGGTGGCCGCCGGCTTCCTGCGCTTCGAGCGCGCGCGCGCCTTCGCGAGGCGTTGCATCGACGACTTCAACGTCAAGTGCGGCGGCCCGGCGGCCGCGGCCAAGTCGCTGTCGGGCGGCAACCTGCAGAAGTTCATCGTCGGCCGCGAGATCCTGCAGGCGCCGCGCCTGCTCGTGTGCGCGCAGCCCACCTGGGGCGTGGATGTCGGCGCCGCCGCCTTCATCCGCCAGCAGATCATCGACCTGCGCAACCGCGGCTGCGCGGTGCTGGTGATCTCGGAGGAGCTCGACGAGCTCTTTGAGATCTGCGACCGCATCGCGGTGATCGCCAAGGGCCGGCTGTCGCCGGTGCGCGCCGCCGGCGCCACGTCCATCGAGGACATCGGCGTGTGGATGAGCGGGCTGTGGCCGGGCGCCGAGCACGCCGCCGACGCTCCCGCCGCGACGGAGACCCCGCATGCTTGAACTCGAAGCCCGCGCCGAACCCTCGCGGCTCATGTCCTGGGCCTCGCCGCTGCTCGCGGTGGCGCTGATGCTGGTCGGCGGCCTGGTGGTGTTCGCCGCGCTCGGCAAGGACCCGGTCGAGGGCTTCCGCGTCTTCTTCCTCAACCCGGTCAAGGACCTCTACGCCCTCTCCGAGCTGCTGCTCAAGGCCACGCCGCTGATGCTGTGCGCGATCGGCCTGGCGATCGGCTTCCGCGCCAACGTGTGGAACATCGGCGCCGAGGGCCAGTTCATGCTCGGCGCGGTGGCCGCCACCGGGGTGGCACTCTACTTCGGCGACTCGGAGAGCGCGCTGGTGCTGCCGGCCATGGTCCTCGCCGGCGCCGCGGGAGGTGCCGCGTGGGCGGCGATCCCGGCGCTGCTGCGCACGCGCTTCAACGCCAACGAGATCCTGGTGTCGCTGATGCTGGTGTATGTGGCCCAGCTCTTCGTGTCCTGGCTGGTGTTCGGCCCCTGGAAGGACCCCGACGGCTTCAACTTCCCGCAGACGCGCATGTTCGCCGAGGCGGCGACCCTGCCGATAGTGATCGAGGGCACCCGCCTGCACTTCGGCTTCGCGATCGCGCTCGCCGCGCTGGTAGCCGGCTACGCCTTCATGAACCGCAGCCACGCCGGCTTTCGCATGCGGGTCGCCGGCGTAGCCGCCGACGCCGCGCGCTACGCCGGCTTCTCGGCCGCGCGCATGATCTGGCTGGGCCTGCTGCTCGGCGGCGCCGCCGCCGGGCTGGCCGGCATGGGCGAGGTCGCCGGGCCGATGGGCCAGCTCACCGACAAGGTCGCCAGCGGCTACGGCTTCGCCGCGATCATCGTCGCCTTCGTCGGCCGCCTCAACGCCCTCGGCATCCTGCTCGCCAGCCTGCTCATGGCCCTGCTCTACATCGGCGGCGAGCAGGCGCAACAATACCTCAACCTGCCCAACTCGATCTCGATGGTGTTCCAGGGCATGCTGCTCTTCTTCCTGCTCGGCGCCGACGTCTTCATCCACTACCGCCTGCGCCTGCGCCGGCGTGGCGCCTGAGGAGGCCGCGATGGACGCGAGCCTGTTCACCTCGATGCTGTTCGCCACCGTGGTGGCGGGCACGCCGCTGATCATCGTCGCGCTGGGCCTGCTGGTGAACGAGAAGGCCGGGGTGCTCAACCTCGGCGCCGAGGGCATGATGGCGATGGGCGCGGTCGCCGCCTTCGCGGTCACCCACGAGAGCGGCAACCCCTGGCTGGGCGTGGCCGCCGGCATGGGCGCGGGCATGGCGATGGCGGCGCTCTTCGGCGTGCTCGTGCTCACCCTGATGGCCAACCAGGTCGCCTCGGGTCTCGCCCTGGCGATCTTCGGCGTCGGCCTCGCGGCCTTCGTCGGCAAGCCCTACGAGGCGGTGGCGCTGCAGGCCGTGCCGCCGATCCGCATCCCCTTCATCGCCGACCTGCCGCTGATCGGCGAGGCGCTCTACAACCAGCAGGCGCTGGTGTATTTCTCCTGGGCGCTGTTCTGGGGCCTGCTGTGGTTCCTGCACCGCAGCCGCGCCGGCCTGGTGCTGCGCGCGGTGGGCGAGTCGCCGGCCTCGGCGCACGCGATCGGCTACCCGGTGATCCGCATCCGCTACCTCGCGGTGCTCTTCGGCGGCGCCATGGCCGGCGTCGGCGGCGCCTTCCTGTCGGTGTTCTACACGCCGATGTGGGCCGAGGGCATGGTCGCCGGGCGCGGCTGGATCGCGCTCGCGCTGGTGGTGTTCGCGACCTGGCGGCCGCTGCGGGTGATGGTCGGGGCCTATCTCTTCGGCGGCGTCATGATCACCCAGCTCTTCATCCAGGGCTCAGGGCTGCAGATCGACTTCCCCTCGCAGCTGCTGTCCTCCCTGCCCTACTGGGCGACCATCGTGGTGCTGGTGGCGATCTCGCGCAACCGCAACACCATCCGGCTCAACTCGCCGGTCTCGCTCGGCAAGCCCTACCGGCCAGACGCCTGAGAACACGCCGGGCACCCATCGCGGGCTGCCCGTGACGCAGTCGGCAGCCATCCGGCGGGGCGCAGGCTAGCATCCTCGGCATTCGAACATGCCCCGGCGCAGGCCGTCCTGCGCGCCCTACCGATGATCCTCGACCTGCTCCAGGCGACCGCCCTGCTGCTCGCCCTCTGCCTGCTGCAGGGCGGACTGGCGCGGCGGTACGCGCATGGCGGCGCGGCCTTCGCGGTGGGGTCCGGGCTGATCTTCGGGCTGGCCTGCATCGCCGGCATGATGATGCCGATCACGCTGGCGCCCGGCGTCATCGTCGATCCGCGCTCGGTGGTGCTGAGCCTGGGCGGCCTCTTCGGCGGCCCGCTCGCCGGCGCCGTGGCCGGCCTCGCCGCGGCGGCCTACCGCCTGTGGCTGGGCGGCGACGGCGTCGTCATCGGCCTCACGACGATCACGCTGGCGGTGCTGCTCGGCCTCGCCTTCCGGGCCGGCGCCGCGCGCGGCTGGCTGCGCCCGGTGCCGCTGCAGCTCTTCCTCTTCGGCGTGTTCACCCATGCCGTCACCCTGCTGCTGCTGGCCGCCGTGCCGGGCCAGACCCTCGCCGGCGTGTTCGCCACCCTGGGCCTGCCCTACCTGCTGCTGATGGGCGCCGCCACGCTGCTGCTCGGCGCCCTGCTGCGCGACCTCGAGCGCCGCCGCGCGACCGAATGCGCGCTGGCGGCGAGCGAGGCGCGCCTGCGCGCGATCACCGCGGCCATCCCCGACCTGGTCTTCGTGGTCGACGAGGACGGCCGCTACCTCGAGGTCATCACCCGCCAGGACGAGTTGCTCGCCGCACCGCGCACGCAGGTGGTCGGCCGTCGCTTCGAAGACGTCCTTCCCGCAGAGCCGGCCGCGCTGCTGCGCGACGCGCTGGAGCAGGCCCTGGCCAGCCCCGAGCGCGCCAGCGCCCGCTATGCGCTCGACACGCCCGCCGGCCATCGCGAGTTCCAGGCCTCGGCGCAGGTGATCGACGCCCCGATCGGCGGACGTCGCGCCGCGGCCATCCTCGTGCAGGACATCACCCCCAACGTGGCCGCCGAGGAGCGCATCCGCAAGCTCGCCTACTACGATCCGCTCACCGAGCTGCCCAACCGCCGCCTGCTCGTCGAGCGCCTCGGCCACGCCATCGCCACCAACGCGCGCACCGGCCGCCACGGCGCGCTGATGTTCATCGACCTCGACGACTTCAAGGACATCAACGACCTGCTCGGCCATCACAATGGCGACCAGCTGCTGCGCGAGGCCGGCGCGCGCCTGCGCGGCGTGGTGCGCGAGTCCGACACGGTGGCGCGCTTCGGCGGCGACGAGTTCGTGGTCCTGCTCGAGCTCCTCGCCGAATCCGCCGACGAGGCCCTGCTCGCCGCCGGCCAGGTCGCCGACAAGCTGCTCGAGCAGCTCGGCCACCCCTACCGCCTCGACGGCCTCGACCGCAAATGCACCGCGAGCCTGGGGCTGGTGATCTTCAACGGCCACGACAGCGGCGCCGACGAGCTCATGCAGCGCGCCGACCTGTCGATGTACGAGGCCAAGCGCTCGGGCAAGAACACCGCCCGCGTCTTCGACCCGCAGATGCGCACCGAGCTGGCCGACCGGCTCGAGCTCGAGGCCGAGCTGCGCGGCGCGCTCGGCACCGGCGCCTTCCTGATCCACCTGCAGCCCCAGCTCGACGCCGCCGGACGGCTGGTCGGCGCCGAGGCCCTGCTGCGCTGGAACCGCGCCGGGCATGGCCTGACCCCGCCCGGCCTGTTCATCCCGATCGCGGAGCAGGCGGGCCTGATGCCCGCGCTCGGACGCGAGGCGATGGCGCTCGCCTGCGAGGAGCTGGCGCGCTGGGTCGAGCTGCCCGGCGCCACCGGGCTGGTGATGGCGGTCAACGTCAGCGCCGCCCAGCTCTACGAGCCCGGCTTCGTGGAGGAGGTCCTCGCCCTGCTGGCCCGCACCGGCGCCCCCGCCGAACGCCTCAAGCTCGAGCTCACCGAGTCGCTGCTGCTCACCGACATCGAACGCGCCATCGAGGCCATGACCCGCCTGCGCGAGATGGGCATCCGCTTCTCGATCGACGACTTCGGCACCGGCTACTCCTCGCTCGGCTACCTGCAGCGCCTGCCGCTCGACGAGCTCAAGATCGACCGCGCCTTCGTGCGCGACCTCCCCGCCAACGCCAGCAGCCTGGCGATCGTGCGCACCATCATGGCGCTCGCCGACACGCTGCACATCCGCGTCATCGCCGAGGGCGTGGAGAGTTCCGCGCAGCACGCCTGCCTGCTCGACAACGGCTGCGACGCCTTCCAGGGCTTCCTGTTCGCCCGCCCCGAGCCGGTGGAGAGCTTCCGCGCACGCCTGTCCGCGAGCGCGGCGCGCGAACCCGGCGCTCAGGCTCAAGTCGCGGCCGCTCGCGGCCGATGAAAACTCATCGCCCGAGCCCTGCCGCCACCGTGAACCTCCCCCCTCCGTCCCCGACGCGCCCCTCGACGTCCATCCCGGCCCGGGCCGGAATCGATTTCTTCATCGACGCCTGCCCGTTCGCGATCATCGAGTGGAGCCGCGACCTGCGCATCCTGCGCTGGTCGCCCGAGGCCGAGCGGGTGTTCGGCTGGCACGCCGCCGAGGTGCTCGGCAAGCGTCCGGACGAGTGGCGCTTCACCCACCCGGACGACGCGGACGGGGTCAAGCGCACGATCGGCCAGGCGATCACCCGCAGCACTCCGCCGCCGCCGGTGATCGGCCGCAACTACACCCGCGACGGCCGCCTGCTGCACTGCGAGTGGCACAACCGCGCCAACCGCGACGCCGACGGCCGGCTGGTGTCGCTGCTGTCCTTCGCCAAGGACCTGACGCTGCAGGTCCACGCCGAGCGCGCGCTCGGCGTCAGCGAGGCACGCTACGCGGCGATCTTCCGCAACAGCCACGCCGTGATGCTGATCATCGACCCTGAGAGCCTGGAACTCGTCGATGCCAACCCGGCCGCCGAGGCCTTCTACGGCTGGCCGCTCGCGACCTTGCGGCGCATGCGCATCAGCGACATCAACCTCCTTCCGTCCGAGCGCATCCGCGCCGAGATGCAGGCGGCCCACGCAGCCGCACGCTTCCGCTTCGACTTCCGCCACCGCCGCGCCGACGGCTCCATCCGCGACGTCGAGGTCTACAGCGGGCCGATCCTGCACGAGTCGCGCATCCTGCTGTTCTCCATCGTTCACGACGTGAGCGCGCGCAAGGAGGCCGAGGCGACCCTGCGCAAGCTCTCCAGCGCGGTCGAGGAGAGCCCGGAGAGCATCGTCATCACCAACCTCGCCGGCGACATCGAGTACGTGAACGAGAGCTTCGTGCGCAAGAGTCACTACCGGCCGGAAGAGGTGCTCGGCCGGAACCCGCGCATCCTGCAGTCCGGCAAGACCCCGCGCAGCACCTACGAGGACATGTGGCGCACGCTGACCACCGGCCAGGCCTGGACCGGGGTCCTGCACAACCGCAACAAGGACGGCGAGGAATACTACGAGCGCGCCCACATCGTCCCGATCCACGACAATGCCGGCAAGCCCACCCACTACGTCGCGATCAAGGAGGACATCACCGCCGCGCGCCGCATGGAGGCGGAGCTGGACG
Source organism: Thauera phenylacetica B4P (assembly GCF_000310225.1). Lineage (GTDB taxonomy): Bacteria > Pseudomonadota > Gammaproteobacteria > Burkholderiales > Rhodocyclaceae > Thauera > Thauera phenylacetica. Next base: position 982 of record NZ_AMXF01000030.1, on the reverse strand, counting down.
ACTACCGCGAGCGCCTCGAGCACCTGGTCGAGACCCGCACGCGCGAGCTGAGCGAGGCGCTCGCCGCCGCCGAGGCGGCCAACCGCGCCAAGAGCGACTTCCTCGCCACCATGAGCCACGAGATCCGCACCCCCATGAACGGCGTGGCCGGCCTGGTCGACGTGCTCGCGCACAGCGCGCTGGACGACGAGCAGGCCGAGATGGTCGACATCATGCGCGACTCCGCGGCGACCCTGCTCCACCTCATCGACGACATCCTCGACTTCTCCAAGATCGAGTCCGGCCACCTCGAGCTCGACCTGCACCCGGCCAGCCTGGTCGAGCTCGTCGAGCGCGTCGGCGACACCCTGCAGCCGGTGGCGCAGAAGCGCGGCGTGGCCCTCGAGGTCTTCGTCGACCCCGACCTGCCCGAGCAGGTGCTGACCGACGGGCTGCGCGTGCAGCAGATCCTCACCAACCTCGCCGGCAACGCGATCAAGTTCTCCTCCGGCGACGGGCGCCGCGGCCGGGTCGACCTCCGCGCCAGCCGCGGCGCGGACGGCCGGCTCGCGCTCTCGGTGCGCGACAACGGCATCGGCATGAGCGCGGAGGTGGTCCAGCGCCTGTTCCAGCCCTTCTCCCAGGCCGAGACCTCCACGACCCGGCGCTTCGGCGGCACCGGCCTCGGGCTGGCGATCAGCCGCCGCCTGGCCGACCTGCTCGGCGGCGAGATCACGGTCGACAGCCGCCCCGGCGCGGGCGCCTGCTTCACCCTGGCGCTGGCGCTCGCGCCCGTGCGCGCGGACGAACACCCGCGCCCGCAGGCGCTCGCCGGCGTGCTGTGCATCCTGGCGATCGCCGACTCGCGCCTGGTCGCCGACTGGGGCAGCTACCTCGCGCACGCCGGCGCACGCGTGAAACGCGCGCCCGGCAGCGAGCAGGCGCTGCAGTTCCTCGCCGCGGCCGCGCACGAGGCCGTGCTGCTCGTCGACCGGCCGCTGGC
>NZ_AMXF01000029.1 GCF_000310225.1 Thauera phenylacetica B4P | reverse complement strand
CGGCATGCCGCTCGCCGCCGAGCGCCTCGCCCAGGGCGGCGGCGCGGCGATGCACGCGCGCTTCGTGCGCGACCTCGGTGGCCTGCAGGCCGCCGATGTGCTGCGCCTGGCCGGGCAGTGGGAGGCCTGGCTGCGCTCCAAGGACGCGCTCGCCGCCGGCTTCGGGCTGCCCGAGCTCGCCGGCTGGATGCAGCGCTGGGTGAGCGACCTCGCCGCGCTGCGCCTCGGTGGCCGGGTGCGCTTCTTCCCCGCGCAGGAGGGCGTGCTCGCCGCGCTGGCGGCCCGCACGAGCGTGGCCGCGGCGAGCGCCTGCTACAATGAGCTCGCCCAGATCCGCAAGGTTTCGCGCCATCCGCTGAGCCTGAGGCTGGTGCTGGAGGACATGCTGATGCGCTACGCCCGTGCCGTCGCCGGAGCCCGAGGATGACCCAAGCCGCCCGTCCCGCCGTCAGCCGTCCGAGCGTGCTGTCGCTCAACATCAGCTCCAAGTCGGCGCTCTACGCGGCCTACATGCCCTTCCTGGTCAATGGCGGGATCTTCGTGCCCACGCCCAAGAACTACAAGCTGGGCGACGAGGTCTTCATGCTGCTGCAGCTCATGGACGACGCCACTCGCCACCCGGTCGCCGGAAGCGTGGTCTGGGTGACCCCGGACGGCGCGCAGGGCGGCAAGACCCAGGGCATCGGCGTGCAGTTCTCGGCGGACGAGTCGAGCCGGGTGCTGCGCGACCGCATCGAGAAGGTGCTCGCCGGCCACCTCGGCTCCAGCCGGCCCACGCACACGCTCTGAGCGCCCCGGCCAGGGCTCGGCCCGCGGCGCTTGGCGCGAGCCCATCGACGCCGACTTCATCGACACCCGCTTCATCAACACGCCCAGGACCCGGATGTTCGTCGATTCACACTGTCATCTCGATTTCCCCGGCCTCGCCGAGCGCGAGGACGCGATCCTCGCCACCATGGCGGCCAACGACGTCGGCACGGCGCTGTGCATCAGCGTGCGGCTCGAGGAGTTCCCGCGTGTGCTTGCGCTCGCCGAGCGCCACGCCCACCTGTGGGCCTCGGTCGGCGTGCATCCGGACAACGCCGACTGCGAGGAGCCCGACCTCGCCCGCCTGCTCGCGCTCGCCGACCACCCCCGCGTGGTGGCGATCGGCGAGACCGGGCTCGACTATCACTGGCACAAGGACGCGCCCGAGTGGCAGCGCGAGCGCTTCCGGGTGCACATCCGCGCCGCGCGCGCGACGGGCAAGCCGCTGGTCATCCACACCCGCAGCGCCGCCGCGGATACGCTGCGCCTGATGCGCGAGGAGGGCGCGGGCGAGGTGGGCGGGGTGATGCACTGCTTCACCGAGAACTGGGAGGTCGCCGAGGCCGCGCTCGAACTCGGCTTCTACATCTCCTTCTCGGGCATCGTGAGCTTTCGCAACGCGAAGGAGCTCAAGGAGGTCGCCCGCCGCGTGCCGCTCGACCGCCTGCTGATCGAGACCGATTCCCCCTATCTCGCCCCGGTGCCGCACCGCGGCAAGACCAACGAGCCCGGCTGGGTCGTGCATGTCGCCGAGGAGATCGCCCGCCTGCGCGAGCTTTCCCTGGCGCAGGTCGAGCAAGCCACCACCGACAACTTTTTCCGCCTCTTCCGCCATGCACAAAGACCTGCCTGATTCCCGCCCGCCCATGTCCTCCACGCTGCGCCGCCTGGCGCTGGCCGCCGCCTTCGTCGCCAGCGGCATGGCGGCGCAGGGCGCGCTCGCCGCCACGCTCGCCGACGCGCTCTCCGCCGCCAGCATGGGCGACGCGAAGGGGCTCGTCAGCCTGATCCAGCGCGGGCTCGACCCCGACACCGTCGACGCGCAGGGCAATACCTTGCTGATCCTCGCCGCGCGCGAGGGCCACACCGCGGCCGTGGAGGCGCTGGCGAAGAACCGCGCCCGCCTCGACTACCGCAACCCGGCGGGCGACTCCGCGCTGATGCTGGCCGTGCTGCGCGGCCACGAGGACGCGGCGCGCGCGCTCATCAAGGCTGGCGCCACCGTCGTGCACGACGGCTGGGCGCCGCTGCACTACGCCGCCTTCGAGGGCCGCGACAAGCTCATCGACGAGCTCATCGCCGCCGGCGCCGAGCTCAACGCCCCCGCGCCCAACAAGGCCACGCCGCTGATGCTGGCCGCGCGCAACGGCCACATCGAGGTGGTGCGCCGCCTGCTGGCGCAGCCGCAGACCGATCTCAACGCGCTCAACGAAGCCGGCCTCTCGGCCGACGCCTGGGCGCTGCAGAACAACAACACCGACATCGCCGAACTGATCCAGGCCGAGCGCAAGCGCCGCGGCATCCGTCCGCCAGCGATGAAGATCACCATCGAGTGATGCCCTTCGGGCGGCCGTCGTGCCGCCTGCGCTCCAATCCACCAGGAAACCCAATGAGCAGCCTGCCCAGGTGCCCCGCCTGCAACTCCGAATACACCTACGAGGACGGCGACAACTTCGTCTGTCCCGAATGCGCCCACGAATGGCCGCAGCAGACCGCAGCCGAGACGGCCGAGGCGCACAAGGTGTGGAAGGACGCCAATGGAAACGTGCTGCAGGACGGCGACAGCGTCACCGTGATCAAGGACCTCAAGGTCAAGGGCTCGTCCCTGGTCGTCAAGGTCGGCACCAAGGTCAAGAACATCCGCCTGGTCGAGGGTGACCACGACATCGACTGCAAGATCGACGGCATCGGCGCGATGAAGCTGAAGTCGGAGTTCGTGAAGAAGAACTGAGGCCCGCATTCGCGCCTGCCGGCGCTCCTACAGGAAACCGCGGCGCGTGCGGCGCATGTAGGAGCGGCGGCAGCCGCGAATGGGCGGTGCTACCGCGATGGGCGCCGGTATTTGCGGAGACGCTCAATTCGCGCCTGCCGGCGCTCCTACAGGAAACCGCGGCGCGTGCGGCGCATGTAGGAGCGGCGGCAGCCGCGAAGCTCTACGCCCTCAGTCGCGGAACTTCGGCGGCTGCTTGGTCAGTCCTGCGCGGATGGCCGTCTGCAGATCCTCGGAAAGAAGCATTGCCGCATTCCAGGTGGCGACGCGGTCGAGGCCGTCGGCGACGCTGTGGTCGCGGGCGTGATTGAGCATGTCCTTGGTGCCGCGGATCGCCAGCGGCGACTTGGCGGCGATGGCCTGGGCGAGCTGCATCACTCCCTCCATCAAGGCCTCGTGCGTGTCGAAGACCCGGTTCACCAGGCCGATGCGCCCGGCCTCCGCGCCGTCCACCCGGCGCCCGGTGTAGGCCAGCTCGCGCACCATGCCCTCGCCGATCAGGCGCGGCAGGCGCTGCAGGCTGCCGACGTCGGCGACCATGCCGAGGTCGACCTCCTTGACCGAGAAATACGTCCCCGCCGCGCAGTAGCGCATGTCGGCGCAGGCGATCAGGTCCACGCCGCCGCCCACGCACGCGCCGTGGATGGCGGCGAGCACCGGCTTGCGGCAGCGCTCCAGGCTGGTGAGCGTGTCCTGCAGGTCGAGGATCAGGTTGCGCAGGTTCTCGCGCGTGCGCGCCTCGCAGGCGTCCTTCACCGTGGGGAGGATGCCCATCATCATCTGCAGGTCGATGCCGGCGCAGAAGTGCTCGCCGGCGCCGTGCACCACCGCCACGCGCACCGCCGGCGTGCGGTCAACCCACTGCATCGCGGTGCGCAGGTCCTGCCACATCTGCAGGTTCATCGCGTTGGCCTTGTCGGGGCGGTTCAGCGTCACCAGCGCGACCTGGCCGTCGAGGCCGATGCGCAGGGTGTCGAACTGCGGCAGGGGGATGCCGGCGCCCCCGAGGGAGGCGGGCAGCTGCCCGGCGAGCAGGGCTGGGGCTGAAGCGGCCTTCTCGATACTGGCGGCGAGCTCGATGCCCTGCTTGATCGCGCGCTTGGCGTCGAGCTCGGCGGCCACGTCGGCGCCACCGATCAGGTGCACCCGCATGCCGGCCTCGAGCAGCGCGGCCTGGAGTTCGCGCTGCGGCTCCTGGCCGGTGCACAGGATCACGTTGTCGACCGCCAGCACCTCGTCCTTGCCGGCGATCGTCACGTGCAGGCCGGCGTCGTCGATGCGATGGTAGGTGACGCCCGCGATCATCTTCACGCCACGGTTCTTCAGCGCGGTGCGGTGGATCCAGCCGGTGGTCTTGCCCAGGCCCTCACCGACCTTGCTCGCCTTGCGCTGCAGCAGCACGAGCTCGCGCGGGGCGGTTTCCAGTTGGGGCTGTGTGAGCCCGCCGCGGCGCGCGTAGTTCGCGTCGATGCCCCACTCGGCGTAGAACTTCGCCGGTTCCAGGCTGGGGCTGACGCCTTCGTGGCTCAGGTACTCCGCGACGTCGAAGCCGATGCCGCCCGCGCCGAGTATCGCCACCCGGCGCCCCACCGGTTTCCTGTCCCTCAGCACGTCGAGGTAGCCGAGCACCTTGGGATGATCCACGCCCTCGATCTCCGGCACGCGCGGCACGATGCCGCTGGCGAGAACGACCTCGTCGAACTGGCCGGCGAGTTCGGCGGCCGACACGCGGGTGTTGAGCTTGAGCACGACGCCGGTCTGCTCGACGCGGCGGCCGAAGTAGCGCAGGGTCTCGGCGAACTCCTCCTTGCCCGGGATCTGCATCGCGATGTTGAACTGCCCGCCGATGCGCGCGCCGGCCTCGAACAGGGTCACCTTGTGGCCGCGCTCGGCGGCGGTGGTGGCGAAGGCGAGGCCCGCCGGGCCGGCGCCGACCACGGCGATGGTGCGCGGCGTGGTGGTCGGCTCGATCACCAGCTCGGTCTCGTGGCAGGCACGCGGGTTCACCAGGCACGAGGTGATCTTGCCCGCGAAGGTGTGGTCGAGGCAGGCCTGATTGCAGGCGATGCAGGTGTTGATGTCGGCGCCGCGGCCTTCGGCGGCCTTGTTCACGAAATCCGGGTCGGCGAGGAAGGGCCGTGCCATCGACACCATGTCGGCCTTGCCCTCGGCGAGGATGGCCTCGGCGATCTCGGGGGTGTTGATGCGGTTGGTGGCGATCAGCGGGATGCCGATGTGGTCCTTGAGCTTCTGCGTCACCCAGGCGAAGCCGGCACGTGGCACGCAGGTGGCGATGGTGGGGATGCGCGCCTCGTGCCAGCCGATGCCGCTATTGATCAGCGTGGCGCCGGCGGCCTCGATCGCCTGCGCGAGCTGCACCACCTCCTCGAAAGTGGAGCCGCTCTCGATCAGGTCGAGCATGGACAGCCGGTAGATGAGGATGAACTCGCGCCCGAGGCGCTCGCGCGTGCGGCGCACGATCTCGACGGCGAAGCGGATGCGGTTCTCATAGGCGCCGCCCCATTCGTCGGTGCGCTTGTTGGTGTGAGCGACGATGAACTCGTTGATCAGGTAGCCCTCGGAACCCATGATCTCGACGCCGTCGTAGCCGCCTTCGCCGGCGAGCTCGGCGCAGCGCACGAAGTCTTCGATCGTGCGCTCGACGTCGGCGGTGGACAGCTCCCGCGGCGGGAAGGGCGCGATCGGCGCCTGGATCGGGCTGGGCGCGACCAGCTCGGGGTGATAGGCGTAGCGGCCGAAGTGCAGGATTTGCATGGCAATCTTGCCGCCCTCGCGATGCACCGCGTCGGTGATCACGCGGTGGCGGGCGGCTTCTTCAGCGCTGGTCAGCGTGGCGCCGCCGCTCCACGGCCGGCCCTCGAGGTTGGGCGCGATGCCGCCGGTGACGATCAGGCCGACGCCGCCGCGCACGCGCTCGGCGTAGAACGCGGCCATGCGCTCTAACCCCCCCTCGGCCTCCTCCAGGCCGACGTGCATCGAGCCCATCAGGAAGCGGTTGGGCAGGGTGGTGAAGCCGAGGTCCAGGGGACGGAAGAGGTTCGGGTAGGTGGCCATCGTCTCGCTCGCGGATTTTTATAGGGGGCTGGTCGCATGGCCGGGCGGCAGGGGAGGGCCGCCGCGCGCGCGGGAGAGGGGAGGGAGATACGCGCGGGGCGGGGGAGGCCTGCACCATCCACCGGCCTTCCGACTATGCAACCAGTTGCAGGACTGTAGAAGATCCGCGCCCACTATGCAACGCGTTGCATGGTCGCGCCGCGGGCGGCTAGACTCCGTCCATGTCGCTCGCCCACGCCCTGCTCACCTCGCTGCTCGAACAACCCTCGTCCGGCTACGAGCTGGCGCGGCGTTTCGACAAGTCGATCGGCCATTTCTGGCAGGCCACCCACCAGCAGATCTACCGTGAGCTCGGCCGCATGGAGAAGGCGGGCTGGATCCGCTCCGACGCCGACCCCGACGCCGGCCGCACCCGCAAGCGCAGCTACGGTGTGCTGCCCGCCGGGCGCGACGAGCTGATGCGCTGGGCCGCCGAGGCTGCGCCGCTGCCCGAACTGCGCGACGAGTTCATGGTTCGCCTGCGCGCCGACGCGGTCGTCGGGCCGCTCGGCCTGCTGCCCGAGCTCGAGCGTCGCCGCGCACTCCACGCCGACAAGCTGCGCGCCTACCGCGCCATCGAGGCGCGGGACTTTCCCGCGGACGCTGAAGCCACGCGCCAGCGCCGCATCCACCACCTCATCCTCAAGGCCGGCATCCAATACGAGCAGGGCTGGGTCGCATGGTGCGACGAGGCAATGCGCGAACTGGGCAGGGCGTGAACGCTTGGAGCGGAACGCCTACAAAAGGATGGGCAATCGTTTGCCATCAAATTGTTCTGGCAGTATCGTTCAAGTGCCGCGCCGCCGGCACCAACCCCGAGAAACCACCAGGAAAACAACAATGGCCCGTACCAATGTCCATCGGCTGCGTGTCGCGTTCAGCGACTGCGACCCCGCGCAGATCGTGTTCTTCGCAAATTACTTCAAGTGGTTCGATACGTCCTTCGCCGAACTGATGGGCGCCTGCGGTGTGCCGAGCTGGCGCGAGACCGCAGCGCACAACGGCATCATCGGCGCGCCGCTGGTCGACGCGCAGGCGACCTTCCGCAACTCGGCGACTTATGGCGAGGACCTCGAGGTCGAATCCTGGGTCGAGCACTGGGGGCGCAAGAGTTTCGTCGTGCGCCACATCGTACGCCGGGGCGAGACCGTGCTGTGCATGGGCCGCGAGGTCCGCATCTTCGCCGTCCAGGATCCGGACGATCCGCTGCGCATCAAGGCCGTCCCCATCCCCGAGGATATCCGCGCGCTCTGCAGCTGAGCGCTTCGCTTCGTTTGCGCCGGAGCACCCGGCCCGCGAGCGGATCGCGGGCCAGTCACACGCCCTCAAGCCCCTGCGTAGCGTTCCAGCCAGTGCGCGTATGGCGCCGGCAGCACCCAGGTCGGGCGCTCGACGCCCAGGGCGCGCGCGGCGCGCATCGGCCAGTGCGGGTTGGCGAGGTGGGCGCGGCCCACCATGACCAGGTCGAGCTGGCCGTCGCGCACGCAGGCGTCGGCGATCGCCGGGTTGTCGATCCCCCAGGCCGCGGCCACCGGCAGCCCGGCCTCGCGGCGCACGCGCGCGGCCACCGGGGCGAGGAAGGCGGGGCCCCAGGGCACCTTGGCCTTCAGGGTCGAGAAGCCGACGCTGACGTTGAGGAAGTCCAGCCCCTCGAGCTTGAAGTTGCGCGCGAGCTCGATCGACTCGGCTAGCGTCTCCTCGTCGCGGCCGTCGTATTCGATCACGCCGAAGCGCACCGTCAGCGGCAGGTTCTCCGGCCACACCGCGCGCACCGCGCGCACGGTCTCGACCAGGAAGCGGCTGCGGTTCTCGAAGCTGCCGCCGTAGGCGTCGCTGCGCTGGTTGGCGTGCACCGAGAAGAAGCACTGGCCGAGGTAGCCGTGGGCGAAGTGCAGCTCCAGCCACTCGAAGCCGGCCGCGCGTGCGCGCTTCGCGGCGGCGACGAAGTCGGCGCGCACGCGGTCGATGTCGTCCACCGTCATCTCGCGCGGCACCTTGGGCAGGTGGGCGCCGAAGGCCGTGGCCGAGGGCGACAGGGTGTCCCAGCCGCGCACATCGTCGGCGGCGATGTGGTCGTCGCCCTCCCACGGGCGGTTGGCGCTGGCCTTGCGGCCGGCGTGGCCGATCTGGATGCCGGGCACCGCGCCCGCGGCCTTGATCGAGGCCGCGATCGGCGCCAGCGCGGCGGCCTGCGCGTCGTTCCACAGGCCGAGGCAGCCCGGGGTGATGCGGCCTTCGGGCGACACCGCGGTGGCCTCGACGATGAGCAGCCCGGCGCCGCCGCGCGCGAGCGCGGGGTAGTGCACGCGGTGCCAGTCGTTGACCACGCCGTCGGTGGCCGAGTACTGGCACATCGGCGGGATGGCGATGCGGTTGCGCAGGGTGAGGTCCTTGAGCTTGAAGGGCTGGAAGAGGGCGGTCATGAGCGATGTGGTTCCGATGGAGCGACGCCGGCCGCGTGGCGGCCGGATGGGAAGGATGTGCGAGGGGATGCTGGGGCCGACGGGCCGATCAAGGGCGGGAAGGTAGCGGACAAGCGCCGCGCGCGTCCACTCGGCATTGCCTCGGCGCTACAACCCAAGCGCACGGCCCGGCGCCTGCCGACGCTCGGGCCGTGCGCACTGCGCCCGTGGAACCACCGGGGGCGGGAGACCCCTCAGCAGCCGCAGCCGCATCGGCAATGCGATTTCGGCGTCCAGCTCACGCCGTCGAAGCTTCCCTTGTCGTGCGTGCAGCAATGCCGGTGGCGGCTCGCTCCGGTCTTCAGCAGCAGGCGCTGCCCACCGATGGCGCGACCCTTGGCGTCGAGCTCGATCATGTCGAGTTCGAACACCTGGGCCCCGGTCGGGCGCCGCCCGTCGGGCACGAACTGCACATGCACCGTGCCGAAGCTGCCGGCCTTGAGCGGCGGGCCGACGATCTCGGCACCCGAACGCGTGATGAACAGGCGACCGTCCTGCAGGCGCTCGAAGCCGTCGCCCTTCACGCCTTCCTTCACCCATTCGAGCAGTGCCTCGCCGCGGAACTCCACCAGCAGGTGGCCCCAGTCGAAGAGCGAGAAGCCGCGCCGCTTCGGGGTGCGCAACAGCAGCCGCGTCGCACGCCGTTCGCGCGTGAAGCGTCCGATCACCACGTCCGCGTAGCGCGCACCGTCGCCGTCGGTGTCGACGATCGAGATGTTCTTCCACACGATGTTGTTGTTGTTCTGCACGTTGGCGTAGAGGTTGGCGGTCTCGGCAAAGCTCATGCCGAAGGGCGCGGTGGCCGAGGTCTCGATGCGGGCGAGCAGGCAGAAGTGCGCTTTGTCCGCGCCGAAGGCCGCGTAGTCCGACGGGTCGGGTGGCGTCCAAGTGAACTCGACGATCTCGGTGTCGCCGCCGTTCACGCTCACCGCCTGGCTGCCCACGAGCCCACCCATCAGCGCCGGGCTGGCCACGCTGCCGTCCCAGGGCGCCGGCCACGACAGGGAGCTCGAGGCCTTCGCCCAGTACAGCCTGAGCGTGCCGCTTTGCGCCGCGGCGCCGGCACAGCCGCGGTTGCGCACGCGCACGTAGACGTAGTTGGTCTGCTCGCCATTGGGGTTCTGGTGGTCCTGGTTGGCGAGGCCATCGGCCACGTTGCGCACCCAGATGTCGTCGCTGATCCACATCGGGTTGGTGCTCGCATCCGGCTCGGCGCCCACGTCGTCGGCGTTGTCCTGCATCCACAGGTCGGGCGCGGGCGAGCCGCCGCTCACCGGGACCAGCCCGTCCGAGGCCAGCAGGCCGGTGCGCGCGACCATCAGCGTCGCGTTCATGCGCGTGACCTGGTCCTGGCTGAACATGAACATTCCGGCGTCGTCGGTGTAGTCCATGTAGTTCATGTACATGTCGCCGTTCGGGCCGTTGCCGCAGGAGACGCGGATGCCCGCGGGGTTGCCGTAGGTCTCGTCGGCCTGGTTGGGGGTGTCGGCGCACATGTCGGTGCCGCTGCACTGGTCGGGCAGCGCGGTGTCGTCGCCCCAGATGTGGATGAGGTTGAGCCAGTGGCCGATCTCGTGGGTGGCGGTGCGGTCCAGGTTGAAGGGCGCGCTGGCCGTGCCCATGGTGCCGAAGGCCTGCGTATCGACCACGAAGCCGTCGAGCGCCGCGGGGCCTCCGGGGAAGGTGGCGAAGCCGAGCAGGTCGTCGGTGAAGTTCGCCACCCACATGTTGAGGTAGCGGTCCGAAGGCCACGGGTCGGCCCCGCCGGTCGCCGCCGACTTGACGTTGTTGCGGGTCGCTTTGGTGAAGCCGGTGGTCGCCGTGTTTGTGCGCGTGATCCCGGTCGTGGCGCCGCAGTTAGGGTCGCGCACGGCGAGCGCGAACTCGATGCGGGCGTCCGCGGCCACGCCGGAGAAGTGGGCCGGCACGCTCGCGGCGTCTGCATTCGTGCGGCGGAAGTCGGCGTTGAGGACGTCGATCTGCGACTGGATCTGCGCATCGCTGACGTTCTGTGCCGCGGTGTTCCAGACCACATGCACCACCACCGGGATGCGCACGACCCCGGTGCGCAGGCCCTCGGCGGCATAGCGCGCGATGAACTGGCGCGTCTCGAGCTCGATCTCCCGGCGCCTGCGGCGATACTCGGGGTAGAGATGGGCGAGACGGCGATGCTCTTCCATCGTCGCGCAAGTGCGGTGACGCCGCTGCTCGGACGGTTCCTTGTCCTTGGTCCTGGCCATGATGGGCTCCTGTCGCAGGCTGCGGTCGATACCCGCTCCACGCGCTCGTGCCTGCTGGTGCGCTGCCTGGTACGCGCGCCGACACGAGAAAGCGAAGAGGGCTCGACCCGGGGTGACGGCATGTGGATGCCGCCGGAAGCGAACGCGCGGCAAGCTCCGGAAAGGTCTCGGAAAGCCTGCGCGATAGAACGGTAAGGCGCTGATTCGTAACTGCTAATTCAGCATAGAGTAGGGGTGGCGCGAGTCAAGGTGCATGTGGACGCATCGCCCGGCGAGAGGGCGTGCGCGGTGCGCCGCAGCGCATGCATAATCCGCCCATGCCGAGAACCTTCTTCCTCTTCGACCGCCCCGAGTCGGTCGCCACCTGGTCGGCGATCGACGATCGCGTCATGGGCGGCGTGTCGCGCAGCACGCTGCGCTTCGATCCGGCCGGCCACGCGGTGTTTGCCGGCACGGTGTCGGCGGACAACAACGGCGGCTTCGCCTCGGTGCGCAGCGCGGTGGCGCAGCCGGCAGCCGGGGACTTCGAGACGGAAGGGGGCGAGGCGGGAGGGTTCGACGCCATAGAGCTCGACGTGCGCGGCGACGGCCGCCGCTACAAGCTCAACCTGCGCACCGACCGCAACTTCGACGGCGTCAATTACCAGGCGGCCTTCACCCCGCCTGCGGGCGAGTGGGGCCGGTTACGCCTGTCGATGGACCTCTTCCTGCCGAGCTACCGCGGCCGCGCGGTGCCCGAGGCGCCGCCGTTGCGCGGAGCCCGCATCGAGCAGCTCGGCCTGATGATCGCGGATCGCCAGTTCGGCGGCTTCGAGCTCGCGATCCGGGCGATCCGTGCGCTCGGAGCGGGTGACATGGGGCTTGGAACGAGGCGGCGAATGAGCTGAGTCAGGCACATGGCGCAGGCACACTCATATTCATATTCGGGCAAATAATACAAGCAAATCGTAATATACTGGACGCCTTCTAAGAAAAGGAGGAGCCGGTATGTTCGGAATACGTATGTTCGCAGCGCTGACGGCGGGGTTGGCCCTGTCGGGCGGCGCAGCGCTGGCGGCGGGCGATGTCGCGAACGGTGAGAAGATCGCCTTGCAGGGCGACGGTGTCGGGGCGCCCTGCATCGCATGCCATGGCCCGGATGGCGCGGGTGTGGATGAGGCCGGCTTCCCGCGCCTGCCCGGGCTCCCCGCCGACTACATCGCCAAGCAGATCCGCGACTACAAGTCGGGCGCGCGCAACAACCCGGTCATGCAGGCCAACCTGTCCAGCCTGAGCGAGGCGCAGATCGTCGACGTGGCGGCCTACTACGCCGGCCTGCCGGTTCCGGCCATGCCCGGCAAGCCGGCGCCCGCCGAGGCGATGGCGCTGGGCGAGAAGCTGGCGACCCAGGGCGACTGGAGCCGGCACCTGCCCGCGTGCGAGAGCTGTCACGGCCCGGGCAGCGCGGGCGTCGATGCAAACTTCCCCGGCATCGCCGGCCAGCACGCGACCTACATTCGCCAGCAGCTCGAGGCCTGGCGGCAGGGTGCGCGCGCCAACGACCCGCTCGACGTCATGAGCGCCGTGGCCGAGCGCCTGACCGAAGCCGAGATCGACGCCGTCGCGGCCTACCTCGCCGCCCAACCGGTCCAGTCTGCGCAGGGAGGTGCGAAATGACCCAAGCCAATGCCTTGATCCTCGCCCTGGCCGCCACCTTCGCCGCGCCTGCCGCCCTTGCCGCCGACGCCCGGGTGCCGATCAAGCTCCCCGCGTACAAGGACGGCGCCTACGTGCATCAGGCACCGACGCTCGACGAGCTGATGCGCGACGAGAGCCTCCATCCCGAACTGCGCAAGGTCATCCTCAAGGGGCGCGACCTGTTCGAGAACACCCAGCAGCTGCGCGGCAAGTACGTCTTCAACGACATGAGCTGCAGCAACTGCCACATCGGCGGAGGCGGCTACAACTGGTCCGGCCCGGTGTGGCCCGCGGCAACGACGCTGCCGGACTACCGTGGCAAGAACGGCCACGTGAACTCGCTCGAGGAGCGCATCGCCGGCTGCTTCGCCTATTCGATGAACGGCACGTCGCCCGTCTACGGCAGCGACGAGATGCTGGCCCTAAGCGCGTACCACCAGTGGCTGGCGACCAAGGCGCCGGTGTACGAGCGCAAGATCGGCGGGCGCGGTTTCAACCACCTCGGCAACAAGATCCCCGAGGACGTCAGCTACGAGGCCGGCCAGTCCGTCTACCGCGACAACTGCGCGCTGTGCCATGGCGACGACGGCGCCGGCAAGAAGGTCGACGGCAAGGTGGTCTTCCCCGCGTTGTGGGGCGACACCTCCTACAACTGGGGCGCCGGCATCGCGCGCGTCTACACCGCGGCCTCGTTCATCCATCTCAACATGCCGCTCGGCAAGCCGGGATCACTGAGCGAGAAGGAGGCCTGGAACGTCGCCTGGTACATCAACAGCCAGGAACGGCCGCAGGACCCGCGCTACACCGGCGACGCCCGCGAGACGCGCGAGAAGCACCTCGGCTTCCACAAGCACTCGCGCTACGGCACCGAGTTCAACGGCAAGGTGCTGGGCCAGCACGACAACACCGGCGAGAAACCTTTTCTCAAGCCGGAATCACTGAAGTCGCGCAGCTTCAACTTCGACTGACGAGCCAGGCGGAGCGACGGAGACGGTCGCTCCGCCACGATCCTGCGCTCGCCCCGGCGGGCGTCTCCGCCGGACGGGCGCCGCAGCTCAGTGATCGTTCCCCGCGTAGATCCACATCGGCACCGTGCGCCCGGCGCGGGTAAAGCCCATCGCCTCGTAGAACGCCACCGCGTCGCCGTCGGCGGTGAGCATCAGCTGGTGGAAGTCGCGGTAGCGCGCGAGCATCGCCGCCATCAGCCGGCGCCCGACGCCCTGGCGCTGGAACGCCGGCAGCACCAGCATGTGCGGGAAATACGCCACCAGGTGCCCGTCCGAGATCGCATTGACCAGGCCCACCAGCCGCCCGTCCATGCGCGCGGTCGCCAGCGCGTGCGAGTCGCGCAGCGCGCGCATCAGCAGCTCGGGCTTCTCGGCGGACGACCAGCGATTGGCGACGTAGAGCGCCAGCACCTCGTCGTGCTCGACGGTGTCGGACAGGGAGACGACGACGTCGGCGGGCATGCGCGGAGACTCCGGGGGCAGTGGCGGGGGGATCGGGAAAGCGGCCGGAAGCTCAGACCGCCGCGAGCATCGCCTGCAGCGTCTGCGCCCCATAGGGCGACAGCAGCCAGGCGAGCGCCGCGCAGTTGAGCACCACGGTGATCCAGTAGGTGGTCTGGAACGAGGCCTTGGAAGACTTGTGGCGGAGCAGCCGCTGCGCCGCCAGCGCCCCCGGCCAGCCGCCGAGCAGCGAGAACAGGTGCAGCGTGTTCTCCTTGACGCGCCAGGCGTCGCGCACCGCGGCCGACTTGTCGTGCCCGTAGGCGAGGAAGGCCACCACGCTCGCCGCCGCGTACAGCCCGAGCACCGCCAGCGGCAGCCGCCCGAGCCAGGCCAGCACCCCCAGCAAGACGAAGAAAGCCGCCGCGAACAGCGGGGGCAGGGCGCTGCGCCCCGGCGCGGCCCGCGCCACTGCGCGCTCTCCGACGAAGGCGACGGCCTTCGCCTGCGGCCGCCCCTTGGCATCGGTGGCGAGCTCGTAGCTGACGAGCTCGTTGCCCTCCGGCCGGCGCTGGCGGTTGGCGAGGCTGCTGACATGAAGGAAGACCGGCTCGCCGCCGCCGTTGGGCGTGATGAAGCCGAAGCCTTTGTCGTCCTTCCAGGTGGTGATCTTTCCTTGGTGGCGCATGGGGTGGGGTGTCGATGCGGAGGAGGAGCGGATGATGACAGGGGGGACAGAGAATGTCTGTGACAGGCGACTCGATTCGACCCGTTGCAGTCATTGAGCTTCGGGAAGAGCTGTCATTCAACGCTGCGCGTAACCGGCAGGCGAAAGCGGCAGAGCGAAGCGGCGCCGCTTTCGGCTGCCCGAGTTCACGCGCTTGTTAGCCATTCTTGTCTTGTTGAGATTCTGCATACGCTTCGGATTCCCGTGCCAGCCCCATTCCGAAATCCACCATGTGATCGGGAAACAGGACACCCAGCCGCTGATTTTTTCGGTTTCTACCCAGGTCTCTCCTTTCAAGAAAGATCTCCACCTGCTCTCGTATTTCGTCACCCAAACAGCTGAGCACGTACTTGATGAACGCTTCGACTGCGGCAAGATCAGCTGTGATCTTTCCGATTCCCGAAGCCTCAATCGAGACTCCGACGGACTGCTGCCAAAGGGTGCGGTATTGCTTCAGGGCCTCCGCACTCGGAATGCATTCTCCCTGATCGCATAAGCACCTGAAAATAGTCGTTCACATTCAACATCTTATGCATTCACCTTGTGGACCCTTCGAAAATCACGTCTACTCTCGTCTTTTGGGCGAAGAGCGTGAGTGCGACGCAGAGGGGTTCCCTGATGAGCTATCTGGACGAAATCGATGATCCGCGCAAGCCGAGTAACGGGACCTTGCACGACTTCCGGGAGATCCTGGTGATCCTGATCGCCGCCGTGCTCTCGGATTGCGACACGGTCGAGGACATCACCTTCTGGGCGCGCACCAAGGAGGCGTGGTTGCGCCGCTTCCTCGTGCTCAAGAACGGCATCCCGTCCGAGGAGACCTTCCTGCGGATCCTGCGCGCGCTCGATCCGAAGCAGTTCGAGAACATGTTCCGGCGCTGGGTGGGCGGCGTGGTCGGTGCGCTCAGCGACGATGCGGGCCTGGCTGGCACGATTGCGGTCGACGGCAAGACCGTGCGCGGCTCGGGCACGGGCGGCGAGAGTGCGATCCACATGGTCAGCGCCTTCGCCACCGAGCTGGGACTGGTGCTCGGCCAGGAGAAGGTCGCCACCAAGAGCAATGAAATAACGGCGATTCCCGAGCTGCTCGAGGCGCTGTCGATCAAGGGACTGCTGGTCACGATCGACGCGATGGGCTGCCAGAAAAGCATTGCCAAACAGATCGTTGCGAAGAAGGGCGACTACCTGCTGATGGTCAAGGGTAACCAGCCCAAGCTGCTCGAAGCGATCGAGATCGCCTTCATCGACCAGCACGGCGTCGAGTCGGTCGACCGCAGCGCGCTGGTCGAGCGCGGCCATGGACGCACCGTTGGGCAGATCGCCTCGGTGCTGTCGTCCAAGGGCATCGTCGATCCGGGCGACTGGCCCAAGTGTGTGACGATTGGGCGCATCGACTCCATGCGGGTCGTCGGCGACAAGGAATCCGATCTGGAGCGGCGTTACTACATCAGCTCGCGCGCCCTCACCGCCGAGCAACTGGCTGCAGCGGTGCGAGCGCACTGGGGCGTGGAGAACCGGCTTCACTGGATCCTCGACGTCAGCTTCAGCGAGGACGCCAGCACGGTGGCCAAAGATAATGCGCCGCAGAACCTGTCGATGCTGCGCAAGATCGCGCTCAACATCATCCGCGCCGACAAGACCGACACGCGCAAGAGCAGCCTTCGGCTCAAGCGCAAGGGGGCGGCGTGGGATGACGGAGTACGGGAGCGCATGCTGGGGATCAGATCGATATGCTAGGCGAGTGCGGAGGCCCTGGGTATTGCTTAAACACCGGCACTGTTCCATTAAAGAACACTTCGTCAAACTTCAATTTGTCGAGAACGACATTTCCGTGCAGCAGGTCGTTCCGTTCATTTACTACAGAGTTGTAGGTCGCGCATGGCGCGGAAGACCAATCCACAGGCGCACTAAAGCCAATACAGTTGATATGGAGCGATTGCGCTTTCACATCGATATTCGCACGCACCGCGGTGTCGTACAGGCGAGGATTGCTCTTGATGTCGGGACGACATAGTATGAAAAACAGGAGATTCAAAAAGGACTCCGCAAGAACCGGAATCATCATTCTGAGCGCCATCGCGAGGCCCATTCCTCGGTCATAACGTTTGGTCAAAGACGAGAACTCATCATTGAACCTCTGGAAGTCATCAATCGAAGCAGGGTTGGTAAGCGCTTCTTTTGAGGGGTCTAGTTGAAGGAAGTCCAACTCTTCCTTGAGGCGAAGAATCGATTCTCTGAGATTCTTGTACGGGTTTACGAACAGTTCCCAATCTTCCAGCACTTCCTTCCGTATCCGCGACATCTCCTTCCCATGGTTAACTAGGTCATTCTTGACCTCAGCAATGAAGGCGTCTTTTGTGAAGCCCGAGGACTTCCAGTCTCCGAGCAAGTGAACCTCCGTTCGGAAGTTCAGCCCCATAATCATCAGAAGCCCGTTTTCGTGCCCAAGCGTCCAATCCCAGTGAATAAGATTGTCGGAATCATTCCGTCTTAGTAGGTTCTGTAGGCCGTTCGGTTGGCCGAACTTCGCATGCAAGTAGCAATACAGATCGGCCGGCTTGATCTCGTTCTCCAAACGCCAGAGGTCGCCGCCTTTAGGTAGCAGCCCACCGGACAAGATCTTGGCTATGCACGACGGGTGCAACGCCTCGCAAGAATTCAACACATCAGAATCAGCCACGTATGTGCGTCCTCTTATGGCTAACGTGGAGGTCACCGGCGCTGCGCGGCTTTATCGCGCAGCGTCCGGTGGACCGCAGGGTTAGAAATCACATTTCCTCCACTGCCTTGATGATTGCATCTATCTCGTCAAGGTGTGCCTGAATGGTCAATTTGGCCTTGATGTCCATAAGCAGTCTCTTTGCCTTACCCTTTGGCTTGGTCTGAAACAATTCAGCTTTCACCCGCTCGTTATCGACGAACATGTTCGCCAGTTCCCGAAGCTGGCTTGTGTTGAGGGAATCGATGAAATCCCCAAGGTATGCAGACGCCCCGGAGTCACCCCAATAGTTTCCACACCAAACGGAAAGAATCTCTTGGTAGACCTCAGCAAAAGCGGTGGACGGAACATACGGGCCGAACTGTTCAAGCGTCTTTGCTGCTGAGACTTCAGCAGACCAGCCGTACGATGCATCCTTAGCAGCCGCAAGGGCCTTTGCAGCTCGCCTATAGATAGATGCCCTCGCGCCGTCCGGTATATACTGGATGCCCCCGCTTTCGGTTAGGAAATCAAGGATGCGGGTGCTGCCCCCTTTATCAGAACTGTCGTCTTCATCGGGATTCAGCTTATAACCGTGATAGCGCAACCCCGCGGTCTTCTTCAGATCGTCGGACGCTCTCTCCCAAACTGACGGGAATAGTTTCTTTGTGTTCGCTAACGCTGGCTCGGTACCCTTGCACAGCAGATCAAGGAAAAAGCCGAAGGCAACCTTTACATCGGCAACCTTCAACGCATTGATTTGATCGGACAACAATTCGATTTCGTCCTTCCCGAGCTTTGTTTTCTTGATCGGGTCGAACAGGCCGGAGACAGAATGCCCAGGATCTGGAAGGGGGGATTCAAACAGATTCTTTTGAAGGATTAATACCAAACCAATAACGTCTTCCTGCTCGACCTTATGGTCACTGTCGTGCGCAGGAGATGCGTGGTTTCGCATCCAGTTAATCATTTCAAGGGACTTGCCAGCCTTCTTGTTTAATAGGCCAAGCTTTGTTGCGCAACTAATCAGCACGAGGTCGTCGACGCCCGCCCACCGCTCTGAAATCGTTTCTCCGTCCTTATCGTATTTCTTGCGCCCGGACTCGTCCTTTGCAACAGATTCGAATAGATCGACGCCGTATGCCTCAATTCTCCGGCGGAGGTTGTGGACCGATGCGTTCCAAACGTCCAGCAAGGAATGGTCATAGAAGCCGACGTCAAAAAGCTTCCTTGCCTGCGCGAGCAAGTCAGACTCACGGCTTACCATGGCCGGGAACTGCCCCTTCTTGGGTGTATCTAGGAGTGCGGGTAGCGATGTAGTCATATGCGTATGGAGAGGTGGGTTGTGATTTCAACGAATAGGGTTTATCCCTCGCGCCGCAAGCGCCGTTCAGTGCGCGGGCGCCTGCCGCGAGGGATAAGCCTTGTTGAACTGAACCGCCGCTCAGGCGGTGATGCTGGGGATTCTACGCGCGGGCCATCCACATTGGATAGGGCGCGACAGGATCTTGGCATCGGCGAGTAGCCTCTCCCGGCTCAGCGCTCGCGACCATCGTCGTACTGGGCCGCAATCGGGTGCCGGCCGTGCGCCGGGCGTGCGGTGTCGGTCGCGTCCGCCAATCTGGGAACGTGCCACGGCCTGCCGGTGCGGACGTTGCATCGGCAAGGAGCGAGTCCGGACTGCGTGCGTGTTCATGTCGGCCCATCCCGACAGCGCGGCGCCGGCGCGGGCGGATCGTACCGGCGAGCCATGACGATCTCGACCGTGTGCCAACGCCCGACTCCACAGTGCGGGCAGCATCGCGGGTCCTCCCCGCTTACGCGCGCGAGGAAGTGCTCGGCCGCTTCGATCACCGTCGCTTGTGGTGCCGGCGTCTGGAGCGCCGCACGGGCGGCGGCAAGCCGGGCACGCTTGTGGCCGCAGGCGAGCAGCCCGTAGTGGCGCAGGCGCTTGTAGCCGGCCGGCAGCACGTGGCGCAGGAAGCGTCCGATGAAGGTGTCGGTCGGCAGGCTCACCGTGCGTTTGCCGCCGGTTTCGTTGTCGCGCACCCGAAGGCGCACCTGGCCCGCATCGCAGCCGAGCAGGCGGTCATTGGAGAGCGCCACGCGGTGCGTGTAGCGGACAAGGTAATCGAGCACCTGGGCGGGCCCGCCCGGCGGCGGCTTGGCGTAGACCACCCAGTCGTGCGCCAGCAGCGCACGGCGGCGGGCTTGCCATGCACCCGGCGCAGCGTGCGGATCGTCGGGCAGCTCGCCGCTGCGGTGGGCCGCGTCGAGCCGCGCGAGGAACTTGCCGCGAAACACCTTCGAGGCGGCCTGGACGGGAAACAGGAAGCGCGGGCCGCGCACCGGTGCGCGCCATCTGCCCTCGGCGTCGAGCCCGCCACAGGTGATCAGGGCGTGCACATGCAGGTGCATGCGCAGGTCCTGGCTCCAGGTGTGGAGCACGAGGCTGAAGCCAGGCACGGCGCCCAGCCAGCGCGGGTTGGCGGCGAGCTCGAGCAAGGTCGCCGCCGCACTGTCGAACAGCGCGCCGTAGAGCCAGCGCGGGAGCCGGATTGCCAGTGGATTGAGCGCGTGGGGTAGCGTGAACACCCAGTGCGCGTAGGGCACCGGCAGCACCTCACGCAGGCGCGCCGCACGCCAGGCCTCCTTGGCCCGCGTCTGGCACTGCGGGCAATGGCGGTTGCGACACGAGCGCCAGACATGGCGCTCGGCGCCGCAATTCGCACATCGCTCACGCACGCCGCCGAGGGCTGGTGTGCGGCAGTCGACGATGGCCCGCCAGACCCGCGCCTGGGTGGGCGACAGAGCATGGCCCCGGCTGTAGGTGCTGCCGTGCGTGCGCAGGATGCCGGCCAGCGTGGGCCGGTCCATGGCCGCTCGGCCTCAGAGCCGGCGCAACAGATCGAGCGGGCTGTCGTGGGGGATTGAACCCGGACGCGCCAGATGCAGGTAGCGCTGCGTGGTCGACAGGTGGCCGTGGCCCAGGAGCTTCGCGAGCGTGGCCAGATCGATGCCGGCCTCGAGCAGATGGGTGGCGAAGGCGTGGCGCAGCGTGTGGATGCCGCCCGTCTTGGTGATACCAGCCCGGTCGCGGGCACGGTAGTACGCACGTTGCGCACTGCTGATGTCGAACGGCTGGGCGGCATCGGTGGCGCGAGGGAACAGCCATACGCGGGGTTTGCAGATGCGCCAATAGACGCGCAGCGCTTCGAGCAGGCTCGGGCTGAGCAGCGTGTAGCGATCCTTGCCGCCCTTGCCCGCCACCACCCGGATGCACATGCGATCCGGTGCGCTGTCGATGTCGGCCACGCGCAGCGCACACACCTCGGACACCCGCAGTCCGGCCGCGTAAGCCGTCATCAACAGCGTGCGCGTGCGCAGATTGGCGGCCGCCTCGAACAGTCGCGCCAGTTCCTCGCGCGAGAGGATCTCCGGCTGACGCTGCGGCGTGTGAGCGTAGGGAATCGAGACGGCCTCGGCCGTGCGGCCCAGCACGATGTCGAAGAAGAACTTCAGTGCGCACACGGCCTGGTTCACGGTCGTGTAGGCAAGGTGCCGCTCGGTGATCCGGTGCAGCAGCCAGGCCTTCACCTGCGCGGCATCGAGGCGGTCGGGACTGCAGCGGTAGTGCGCGGCCAACTTGGCAACCACCGACAGGTAGGCTTGCTGCGTGCGCCGCGCCAATCCGCGCAGCACCATCGCGTCGATCATCTGCTGACGTAAGGGGCTCATGACACTTCTCCTTGAACACGGGGACATCCCCGGTTTCAAGGTAGGTCGTCGGCGCTGACGTCATGAAAAACGCGGTGGCGCTTGGGTTCGCGGCCACCGCGTCAGCGGTTTAGTTCAACGTGTTCTGCAAGTTACTGTTTAGAAGCAAAAACTACGCGAAACACAGCATAACAAGGCAGGAAAAGCAGCAGCCGACAGCTTTCCGAGTCGAGGCGACCGATTTGGCATGCAGGCCAGTAGCATACCGCTGCGCCCGGAGCCGCTATCCGGATTGGGTCGCCTGTGACGGTTCCTGGCCGCGGTCCGCCCGCCGGAGTCCCCCGTAGATCTACAGTTGCCGATGCCCTTGCACCCGTCAGCGCATCCTGCAACCGCCTCACCACCCCTCTACCCACCCCGCTGCAGCATGGCCGTATATCCGCTCGCGCCGAACAGGCACGCTGCCCCGGTCCGGTTGAACACCCGCAGCGCATTCGGCTGCGCGAGCGCCGAGCGGAAGCGGGTCGCCGTCAGCGCGTAGCCCAGCAGCACCGAGAAGGCGATCGCGCAGAAGACCGCCATCAGGCTCGCCATCTGCGGCAGCACCGGGCGGGCGGGGTCGAGGAACTGGGGCAGGAAGGCGACGTAGAAGGCGAGGCCCTTGGGATGGAGCACGTTGACGAGGAAGGCGCGCAGCACGATCCGGCCGGCGCTGCGGCGGACCGGTTCGGCGGCGTGGAGCGGCGTCTCCGCAGCGCGCCAGAGCTGAAGGCCGAGGTAGAGCAGGTAGGCCGCGCCGAGCCATTTGAGGACGAGGAACAGGCTGGCCGAAGCGGCGAGCACGGCGCCGAGGCCGAGGAAGCTGAGGCTCATGGCGGCGAGGTCGCCGAGGCAGACGCCGAGGATGCACAGCAGCGCGGGGCGCAGACCGTGGGCGAAGGCGTGGGAGCTGACCAGCAGCACGGTCGGGCCGGGGATGAGGACGACGGCGAGCGCCGCGGCGGCGAAGGCAAGCAGGACATCGATGGGCACGAAGTGTCTCCGGAGGCTTGGCGTGCGGCGCCGGGCTGCTAGGATGGGACAGTGCGCAAGCAAGCGCCTTGCCCTCGATTGAACCACAACGTCATGCTGGCCACCATGTCCGATGATCTTTCGACGGATTCTTCCGCCTCGCGCCGTTCCATCCCCGGCTTCTGCGGCCTGTGCAAGTCGCGCTGCGGCTCGCGCATGGTGGTGGAGGACGGGCGCCTGGTGGCGCAGCTGCCCGACCCGGCGCATCCGACCGGGCGCGCGCAGTGCGTGAAGGGGCGTGCGGCGCCCGAGCTGGTCTACGACCCGCAGCGCGTGCTGCGCCCGCTCTTGCGCACGCGGCCCAAGGGCGATGCCGATCCGGGCTGGCGCGAGATCTCGTGGGACGAGGCGCTCGGCCGGGTGGCGCAGGCGCTCTTGCGGGTGCGCGCGGAGTCGGGGCCCGAGGCGGTGGCGTTCGCGATCGCGACGCCGAGCGGCACGCCGATCGCCGACGACATCCGCTGGATCGAGCGCCTGGCCAACGCCTTCGGCAGCCCCAACGTGGCCAACGGCACCGAGATCTGCAACTGGCACAAGGACTTCACCCACCAGCTCACCTTCGGCCGCGGCATCGCCACGCCGGACTTCGCGCACAGCCGCTGCATCGTGCTGTGGGGCCACAACCCGCGCGACACCTGGCTGGCCAACTCCCTGGCGATCCGCGCGGCGCGCAAGGCGGGGGCGAAGGTGGTGGTGGTCGATCCGCGCAAGGCGGGCTTCGCGGCCGACGCCGACCTGTGGCTGCGCGTGCGGCCCGGTTCGGACGGGGCGCTCGCGCTCGGGGCGGCGCGGGTGATGCTGGCGCGGGGCTGGTTCGACGCAGCCTTCGTGCGCGATTTCAGCAACGCGCCGCTGCTGGTGCGTGGCGACGACGGGCGCCTGCTGCGCGCGGGCGAGCTTGCCGCGCCACCGGCGGGGGCGGGGGCGGACGACTTTGTCGCGCTCGCGGCGGATGGCCGCTTGATCGCCTGCGGCCGAGGGGTGCGCGGGTCGGCGGGGAGCGGGGTGGAGCCCGTGCTGGCGGGCAGCGTGGATGCGCATCTGGCCGACGGACGGGTGGTGCGCTGCGAGACCGTGTTCGCGCGCTTCGAGCAGGCCTGTGCCGACTACACGCCCGAGCGCGTCGCCGCGCTGTGCTGGATCGAGCCCGCGCAGGTGGAGGCGCTCGCCCGCCTGCTCCACGAGGCCGGGCCGGCGGTGTCGTATTACTGCTGGGCAGGCGTGTGCCAGCACACCAACGCCACCCAGACCGACCGCGCCATCGCCACGCTGATGGCGCTCACCGGCAGCTTCGATGCGCCGGGCGGCAACGTCGCGTTCACCCCCGCGCCGGCGAACGACGCCAGCGGCAAGGACTTGCTCGGCGCTGCGCAGCGCGCGCGCTGCATCGGGCTCGAGCGTTCGCGGCTCGGCCCGGCCAGGCTCGGCCTCATCGGCTCGGACGCGCTGTGGGACGCGATCCTGGAGGAGCGGCCGTACCCGATCCGCGCCCTCGTCGGCTTCGGCCGCGACTTCCTGCTCAACCACGCGGATGCCGAACGCGCCGCCGAGGCGCTGGCCGCGCTCGAGTTCTGCGTCTACGCCGACCTCACGCTGACGCCCACCGCAGCGCTGGCCGACATCGTGCTGCCGATCTGCACGCCGTGGGAGCGCGAGGCCCTGCGCGTGGGCTTCGAGGGCAGCCAGGCGGCGGAGTCCTGGGTGCAGCTGCGCCCGGCGGCGATCGCGCCGCTCGGCGACAGCCGCGCGGATGCCTGGGTGGTGTTCGAGCTCGCGCAGCGGCTGGGCTTGGGCGAGCACTTCTGGGGTGGCGACCTGGAGGCCGGGCTGGCTCATGTGCTCGCGCCCACCGGGCTCACGCTCGAGACGCTGCGCGCGCACCCGGGCGGGCTCGCGATACCCGCGCCTACCCGCTATCGCAAGCAGGTGGAGGAGGGCTTCCGCACGCCGAGCGGGCGCATCGAGCTGTATTCCGAGACCCTGCTCGAGCACGGTGAGCCGCCGCTGCCGCGCTTCGATGAGCCGGCCGACTCGCCGTTCGGGGAAGCTTCTGCGGCGTTTCCGCTGGTGATGACCACCGCCAAGCTGCGCCACTTCCGCCACGGCCAGGACCGCCAGGCGCCCTCGCTGCGCCGGCATTCGCCCGAACCCTCGGTGCATCTGCACCCGGACGCGGCGCGCGCGCGCGGCATCGCCGAGGGCGACCCGGTGCGGGTGCGCACCGCCAACGGTGCCATCCGTATGCATGCGCGCTTCGATGCGGCGCTCGATGCGCGCGTGGTGTGGGTGGAGTACGGCTGGTGGCAGCCGGGCACGGCGGACGCGGCGGACGGCTACGACGCGCGCTCGGAGGAGGGCGCCAACTACAGTCGCCTCGTCTCCGACCGCCGCGTCGATCCCGTCGCCGGCTCGCAGCCCCTGCGCTCGGGGCTGTGCGAGATCGAGCCGCTCAGTAGTTCAGGTTGAGCTGGTAGACCGCCGTGGTGCCGCTGACCTCGTTGCCGACCAGGAGCAGCGGCTTGGCGTTGGGCGAGTCCTTGGCGGGGATGAAGTGCAGGCCTTCGGGGCCGAGGTCGCCGACGCTCGCGAGCACGGTCGCGGGGTCTTCCGTGGTCCAGTCCTCGCGCGGGTTCAGGTAGTCCACGCGCGTCGGCGCCTGCGGGTCGGTGATGTTATACACCAGCACGCCGCCCATGCGCTCGAGGCCGACGAAGGCGAAGGTCTTGTCGCCGATGCGTCCGAGCGCGACGCCTTCGGGCTCGGGGCCCTTGTTGTCGCTGCGGTTGTCGAGCGTGTCGCCTTCCTCGTGGTTGGCGTTGAACCAGTCGGCGCAGGGGAGGTTGCGCGCGGCGCCGAGCTTGCACTCGTCGCTGGCGAGGAAGCGCTCGATCTCGGCGCCCGAGTCCCACACCAGCTTGCCGTCCTCATCGCGGATCGAGAACGAGCGCCCGCCAAAGGCATAGAGCGTGTCGTACATCAGGCGGGTGCCCGCCGGGTTCTCGTTGCCGGCGGCATCGAAGAGGATCGGCCTGCCGTCGGCGTCCTGGCGATAGCCCATCGTCCAGGTGATGTTGAGGCGGCCGAGCTGGTCGTCGTCGCGGCACTGGCCGGGGCTGCCGGCGACCGCGCCGCAGTAGGCGAAGACCGTCGGGTCGAGCAGGCCGCCGTCGGCGAGCGCGTCGAGCTGCGGCGGCAGGTCGTCGCCCTTGCGGCCGGACCAGCCCTTGGCATTGGTGAGGTGCTTGACGCGGAACTCCTCGACGAAGCCCTTGCTGGCGTCGCCATCCCAGTAGGCGTCGTCACCCTCGCCCCAGGTGCGCGCGTCGCCCTCGTTGGCGGTGACCAGCAGGGTGCGGCCCTGGTGGGTGTACGAGGCGATCGCGTCGGGCAGGTAGAGGCCGCGCACGCCCGGCCAGGCCTGGATGACGGCCTTCTTGTCGGTGTCGGAGGGATCGAACGCGTTCGCATCCAGACCGTGGTCCTTGTCGCCAAGCGGCAGGATCGCCCCGACCGTGGCCGTGGCGACGTCGATGCGGGCGAGCGCGTTGTTCTCCTGCAGCGTGGCCCAGGCGGTGGCGCCATCGGCGGACACGGCGATGTACTCGGGCTCGAAGTCCTGCGCGGCGCTCGCGCCGGGGCCATAGATGCGCACGCCCTGGGCGCGCAGGGCCTTCTCCTGGCCGTTGAAGGCGGCAAAGCCGGCGCTGCGCGCGACCGGCGCCGAGGGGGTGGAGACGTCGATCACGCTGATCGAGCCCTCGGGGTCGATCGAGTAGTCGTCGTTCGGCTCGCCTTCGTTGGCGACCAGCACGGTCTTGCCGTCGGGGGTGAAGGTGAGCATGTCGGGCAGGGCGCCGACCTCGACGCTGCCCAGGAGCGCGAGGTCGGCCGCGCGGTAGAGCGCGACCCGGCCCTTGTCGGTCTTGGGGCTGGCCTGGATGGCGACCGCGACGAGGCCACCGTGCACGGCGACGCTGTTGATCTCCGATCCGGCGAGCAGGGCTTGCGAGTCGAGCCGGCCGACGGAGACAGGGGCGGCGGGGTTGGAGAGGTCCAGCACATCGACCGCGCCGGCGTCGGCGTTGACCACGAAGGCGCGCTTGCTGGCCGCGTCGTAGGCGGGGATCTCGGCGGCGCTCTTGCCGAAGAGATTGGTGGCGTAGCCGCCGATGCGCTCCAGGCGCAGCGAGCTGGGGGTAGGCTCGGGAGCGGTGGTCGGTGGCGACGGCGTGGCGTCTTCGTCGCTGGTGCAGGCAGCCAGCGTGGCGGCGGCGAGGAGGCTCAGGGAGAAGGTCTTGAGGGCGTGGCGCGGACGGTGGCTCATGGTGTCGTGGGGCGGAGGACAAAGGCCCCAGAATCTATGAGCACAGCGTGACCGGGCTGTTACAAAAGCGCGGAGGCCGCCCATCCGCAGCACGCCGTCGCACCGTCCGGCCGCCTTGCCAGATCGACCCGCATGCCCGCGAAGACTCGTCACGAGCGCCGGCCGCCCTGAATGAGGCGATCGGGAACGCGACGCGCATCGCTCCTCCCACCGCCGTCTTCGCGCCTGCCGGCGCTCCTACATGAACCACCGCCCGCCCCGCGTCCCGTAGGAGCGGCGGCAGCCGCGAACACGGCGGCGAAACCGCGCCGCCTCGCGTAGGAGCGCCGGCAGGCGCGAACGCGGCCAAGGAACCGCGCCGCCTCATGTAGGAGCGCCGGCAGGCGCGAACGCGGCCGAGGAACCGCGCCGCCTCATGTAGGAGCGCCGGCAGGCGCGAACGTGTCCGAGGGAACCGCAGCGCCTCATGTAGGAGCGCCGGCAGGCGCGAACGCGGCCAAGGAACCGCGCCGCCTCGTGTAGGAGCGCCGGCAGGCGCGAACGCGTCCGAGGGAACCGCAGCGCCTCATGTAGGAGCGCCGGCAGGCGCGAACGCGGCCGATCAGCGCGTGACGATCAGCCGCAGCCCGAGCGCGACGAAGATCGTGCCGGCGAGGCGGTCCAGCCACTGGCCGGCGCGCGGGCGGCGGTTGATCCACTGGCCGACGCTGCCGGCGAAGTAGCCGAGCAGGCCGAACAGCAGCGCCGCCTGCACGGTGAACACCACCCCCAGGGACGCCATCTGCCACGCTGCGTCGCCGCGCGCGGGGGCGACGAACTGGGGCAGGAAGGACAGGAAGAAGAGCACCACCTTGGGGTTGATCGCGTTGGCGATCACGCCCTTCATGAACAGCGCCCCGAGCGAGCGCTCGGACTGCACTGCGCTGTCGACCCGTGCTCCGCCACCGCTGCGCAGCGCGCCGTAGCCCAGCCATAGCAGGTAGAGGCCGCCGCAGATCTTCAGCGCGGTGAAGGCCGGCGGTGATGCCGCGATCAGCGCGCCGACCCCGATCACCGCGAGCGCCGTGTGGCTCAGGCAGCCCAGCGCGCATCCCAACCCGAACGCGATCCCGCTCGCGCGCCCCTTGGACATGCCGGTGCCCAGCACCATCAGGTTGTCGGGTCCGGGCGAGATGGTGACGAGGACGGCGGCGAGGAGAAAACCGAGGAGCTGGTCTGGCGTGAGCATGGAATCGGGCGTACGCGTGGTGGGTTGGCGTGGGCGATCCGGTGGGTCCGGGTGGGCGGAATCTTACCCCTTGGCGTCCATGCGCAGAGCGCCGAGCCGCGATGGGGCTTTCCGGGACCCGCGCAAGAACTCCGGCCCAGAACGCCTGCAGACGATCCCCGACGAGCGGGTGGGCCGCCGGTGCAGTTCGCCTTCTCGACCGCGTCCAATTCGGGGCAGCGAGCCTGTTATTGCGATGCTAGGATCAAATGGATTGCATCGCCGGGAGGGAGCGGATCATGTTGTCGACGTCGATGAAGCAGGGAACGCAATTGCTGGGCCTCAGCACGCTGATCAACTCCGGCAGGCCGGCATTCGACGGGTGTTATCGGGTGCTCGCCCTCGGGGGGACGACGGTGAT
Organism: Thauera phenylacetica B4P; assembly: GCF_000310225.1. GTDB lineage: Bacteria > Pseudomonadota > Gammaproteobacteria > Burkholderiales > Rhodocyclaceae > Thauera > Thauera phenylacetica. The sequence goes on along the minus strand of NZ_AMXF01000029.1, from coordinate 3,540 downwards.
CGAGTTCTTCGAGCGTCCGCCGGGCAATGGTGAGCACGCCGTCCGCTTCCTGCCCTACCGCACCGAGAAGATCGCGGAGGCGGCGCTTGCCGGTCGCGAGGTCATCAGCGGCGAGTTCACCGGTTGCGTGATGGCTTCGTTCAAGCTGGGGGACGCGCTTTACGCCGGCCACGTGGACACGAACAAGGCGACATCGCAACGGGCGGAATGGGACAAGCGAAAGTCCGCCGGGCTGGAGGTCGTCTCGGAGTACGACTCGACGGGCAAGATCCAGGATGCGCACGGCGCCGCTGCGGTCATCCTGTGCGTGGCTGACGGCGGCACGGGAGCGATCAGCCATTTCCACGTCAGCAAGACGCGCTACCAGTACGGGCATCACCGCGCGGCGAACGCGCCAATTACCGATTACAAGTTCGATACGCTGTACACGGTGATCTCTTCCGCCGGCTACTGAACCGGGTGGCGGAGCCGTCGAGCGCTCCGGCAGGCCCCGCGCATCGACAACGGCGCTGGGCCTGCGGAGCGCATTCAGCTTCCGATCGAGGCGATACGGTTGTGCCGCAGCGAGCTCCACAACGCCGCGCCGATCAGCACCGCGCCGATCAGGCCGGTGAAGGTCTCGGGGATGTGCACATGCACGCCGACGAACATGATCACCGCCAGCGCGCCGATCGCCCAGAAGGCCCCGTGCTCCAGGTAGCGGTAGGCTTCCAGCGTGCCGCGATACACCAGCATCAGCGTGAATGAGCGCACGAACATCGCGCCCACGCCCAGGCCGATGGCGATGATCGGCAGGCTGGTGGTGAGCGCGAAGGCGCCGATGACGCCGTCGAAGCTGAAGGACGCGTCCAGCAGCTCCAGGTACATGAAGCCCGCGAAGCCGGTCTTGGCGACCATCTTGCCGCCTTCGCCCTCCTCGCCGCCCATGATCGCGCCCAGGCCGTCGGCCATGATGTAGACGACCAGCCCCCACACCCCGGCGACGATGAACTCCATGCGCTTCTCCGCGCCGTCCATCCACGCCGAGGTGGCGAGGATGGCGAGCAGCGTCAGCAGGATCTGCGCGGCTTCCAGGCGGCCGAGCTTGGTCAGCGGGCTCTCGATCGGCGCCAGCCAGTGGGTGTCCTTGTTCTCGTCGATGAAGAACTTGAGGAAGACCATCATCAGGAAGGCGCCGCCGAAGGCTGCGATCTCGTGATGCGCGGAGGTGAGCAGGCGGGCGTATTCGTCGGGGTTGAAGAGCGCAAGATCGACCACCTCGACCGGCCCCATGCTCGCCACCACGCCGACGATCGCGAGCGGGAACACGATGCGCATGCCGAAGACCGCGATCAGGATCCCCCACAGCAGGAAGCGCTGGCGCCACTTCTCGTCCATGTGGCGCAGCACGGTGGCGTTGACCACCGCGTTGTCGAAGGACAGCGAGGTCTCCAGCACCGCGAGCACGGCGACGATGAAGGCGGCGGGCCAGCCGCCGAGCAGGTAGCCGCCTACGAGCCCGAAGACGGTAAAGCCGATCGACCAGGTGAAGTACTTGAGGTTTTGCATCGAGGGTCCGGTGGGAGCAGGCGACGCGCCCAAGGCATCGCGAGGGGCGCAATCTTATCGCTTCACGGGCGGGGTGGTGATGCGGTTTTCCGAGGCGCTGCTTTCGCGCCTGCCGGCGCTCCTACAGAAACCAACGTGCTTCCGGGGCCTGTGTCGGAGCGGCGCAAGCCGCGAATCATCCTTCCGGGCGTTCGCCGAGGTAGGCTGAGCGCACTCTGGGATCCCGCGGCAGATCGCCTCCGGCGCCTGCGAGCACGATGCGGCCGCCCTCCATCACATACCCGCGATCAGCCAGTTCCAGCGCCAGTCGCGCGTTCTGCTCCACCAGCAGCAAGGCGACGCCGTCGCGCGCGATCTTGCCGATCAGCGTGAAAATGTCCTCGACCACCCTGGGCGCCAGGCCCATCGAGGGTTCGTCGAGCAGCAGCAGGCGTGGGCGCGACAGCAGGGCGCGGCCGACCGCGAGCATCTGCTGCTCCCCGCCCGAGAGCGTGCCGGCGAGTTGCCCGCGGCGGCTGGCGAGCTGGGGCAGCAGGCAGCAGATGCGCTCGCGATCCTCGGCGAGCGTGGCTTCGGTGCCGCGCGTCCACGCGCCCAGGCGCAGGTTCTCCTCCACCGTGAGGCGGCCGAAGATGCCGCGCCCCTCGGGCACCAGCGCGATGCCGGCGGCGACGCGGCGGTGCGGCGGCAGCGTGTCGATGCGCGCGCCGGCGTAGTGGATCTCGCCACCGGCGCAGGGCAGCAGGCCGGCGATGGCATTGAGCGTGGTGCTCTTGCCGGCGCCGTTGGCGCCGATCAGGCAGACGATCTCGCCGGCGCGCACTTCCAGGTCGATGCCGCGCACGGCCGGAATGCCGCCATGCGCGACTTCCAGCCGGCGCAACGCCAGCAGGGGGCTCGTGGGCTCAGGCGGCATGGCGGCCCCCGCCCAGGTAGGCGTCGATCACGGCCTGGTCGCGCTGCACGGCGGCGGGCACGTCCTCGGCGATCTTGCGGCCGAAGTCGAGCACCGCGACGCGGTCGCACAGGCCCATCACCAGGTTCACGTCGTGCTCGATCAGCAGCACGGTGACGCCGTCGGCGCGGATGCGGCGGATCAACTCGCCGAGCGCGGCGGTCTCGGTGGCGTTCATGCCGGCGGCGGGCTCGTCGAGCGCGAGCAGGCGCGGCGCGGTGGCGAGCGCGCGCGCGATCTCGAGGCGGCGCTGGTCGCCGTAGGAGAGGCTGTGCGCGAGGCTGCCGGCGAGCCGGTCGATGCCGACGTAGTCGAGCAGGGCGTGCGCTTTCTCGGTGCAGGCGCGCTCCTCGGCGCGGCTGGCGCGGGTGCCGGCGAGCACGCTCCACAGCCCGGCGCGGGTATGGCGGTGGCGGGCGGCCATGACGTTCTCCAGCGCGTTCAGCTCGCGGAACAGGCGGATGTTCTGGAAGGTGCGCGCGATGCCGCGCGCCACCACCGCCTGCGGTCGCTCGGTGGGCAAGGCCGCGCCGTCGAGCAGGAACACGCCGGCGTCGGGCGGATGGATGCCGGTGAGCGCGTTGAAGAAGCTGGTCTTGCCTGCGCCGTTGGGGCCGATGAGGCCGTAGATCTCGCCCTTGCGGATGGACAGCGAGACGCCGGAGAGCGCCTGCAGGCCGCCGAAGCGCTTGTCGATGGCGCGGGCTTCGAGCAGCGACGTCATTGCGCGCGTCCTTGCGCGGTGGCCGACGCCGGGCTGGAGGATGCCGAGGCGGCATGGCCGGCGACCGGGGTGCAGCCGGTGATCCAGCCTTCGATCGGATCGAAGTTCGCCGGCAGGCCGAAGCGCGGCGCACCCTGGCGGGCGGCCGCAGCGGCCTGCAGCAGGGCGAGCACGGCATCGAGCAGGTCGCCGCTGGCGTCCTCGACCAGGGCCTCGCGCTGTGCGGGCGTGGCGTGCAGCGTCGGCGCGGGCTGCGGGCCGCCGGAAGACGGGGCGCCGCGGACGAGGGCGTCGACGATCGCGGCGCGCGCGG
>NZ_AMXF01000028.1 GCF_000310225.1 Thauera phenylacetica B4P | reverse complement strand
GGGTCGGTCATGGCCGACGAGCTCGAGCCGCGCCAGGCGCGGCTGCGCGGCGGCGGCCGCATCGGCCCGCACCACGGCGAGCTGGAGCCCCTCCGCGCCCAACCCCATCAGGCCGCGCTCGAGCGCAGCGGCCGCGGCGGCGTCCACCTCCAGGCGCACGACGCCGGCGAACTGGCCGGCCAGGCGCGTGAGGCGGCTCTCCATCCAGTTCGCGCCGTGAGCCCCAGCGCAGGCCGACACCGCGCTCACCAGGCCGGGACGATCCGGGCCGATCAGGGTAAGGATCAGGGAAGTCTTCATGCTTGGTCTCCGTCCGGCCCCGACGCGCGAGCGCCCCGCGTCCCTCTGCGCGGCATCAAGGGTGATCCCCGCGAGGCCTGAGATAATAGGTTTGGGAGCCGACAAGATAACCCAGCCGCCGCGCGAGCGGGAGCCCGCGCCCGCTGCAAGCATGGGAGGACACCGAATGAGCACGCTGCCCCGTTTCCACATCCAGAAGACCGACGGCCTCTACCTGCCGATTCCCTTCCTGTTCGTGACCGAACGGATGTGTGCGGAGATCCTCGCCGAGCGCGAGGCGCTCGCCGAAAAGCTCCCTGAGCCGACGCGCAAGCGCCAGCAGGCACTGTTCGCACGCTACGACCCGCGCGTGAGCGCGGAGGCCTTCGGTGGCCTGCTGAACCTGTTCGGCAATCCGGCCGATTAGCGCGCAACACTTACAAGACGGCTACACGAACGCCGGACAGCAAAAGGGCGATTCCGAAGAATCGCCCTAACTGCCTGAAACCATTGGTGCCGGAGAAGAGACTCGAACTCCCGACCTTCGCATTACGAATGCGCTGCTCTACCAACTGAGCTACACCGGCCAAGGGCGCGCATCTTAACCCAGCGCGAGGGGCGCGGCAACACCGCGCACGAAGGGCCGGGCGCGTGGCCTTGCCGGCCGTTCGACGGCGCCTCCCGGCGGTCGATGCGAGCGCAGGAGGGATCGGGGAGAACCCGCACCCGATAGAAAATTCTTCTCCCCGACCTACTTTTTGGTATGCGTCTCCTTTAGAATGCGCGCCAACTCAGGGCGGAGGAGACGAGCCCGATCAAGAACGCAGCGCCGCGGGGGCTCGCTCCCGCGGCAGCCGCGCCATTTCCGGGCCCGCCGCGCTCCGGCACGGACCACGCCTGCCGACCCAGCCCTCCCCCACCTTCCGCCCCCCACATGTTCGGCCTCACCCTCTTCGAGATCGCCCTCATCGGCGCCGCCGCCTTCGCCGCAGGCGCGGTGAACTCGGTCGCCGGCGGCGGCACCTTCTTCTCCTTTCCCGCCCTGCTCGCGATCGGCGTGCCGCCGGTGGTGGCCAACGCGAGCAACTCGGTGTCGCTGTGGCCGGGCAGCCTCGCCGGCGCCTGGGCGTTCCGGCGCGAACTCAAGCGCTTCTCGCGCAGCCTGCCGATGCTCTCGGCGGTCGCCTTCGTCGGCGGCATTGGCGGCGGCCTGCTGCTGCTGGCCACCTCGAACGCCGCGTTCGCGCAGCTGATCCCCTGGCTGCTGCTGGTCGCAACCGTGCTGTTCGCCTTCAGCGCGCAGATCTCCGCGCTGGTGAAGAAATGGAAACCCGCCCCGGAAGGGACCGACGAGCGCCACATCGGCCCGGGCGGCTTCGTGTTCCAGTTCGCGGTGTCGGTGTACGGCGGCTTCTTCGGCGCCGGCATGGGCATCCTGATGATCGCCGCGCTCGCCATCCAGGGCTTCAAGGACGTGCACGAGATCAACGCGCTGAAGAACTGGCTCTCGGCGGTGATCTACAGCGTCGCGGTGGCGACCTTCGTGATCGCGGACGCGGTGTCGTGGCCGCACACCCTGGTCATGCTGGTCACCGCGACCATCGGCGGCTACTGGGGTGCCGCGGTGGCGCGCAAGCTGCCCGCGCTGTGGCTGCGCCGCTTCATCATCGCGGTCGGTGGCGTGCTCACCGTGTACTACTTCGGCAAGACGCTCTGAGCGCGCCGATGCTAGCCGGACTCTCCGCCGCCCTCGGCGCAGGCCTGCTGTGGGGCCTGGTGTTCCTCACCCCGCTGCTGCTCGCCGACTACCCGCCCTTCATGCTCGCGATCGGGCGCTACCTCGCCTTCGGCGTGCTCGCGCTCGGCCTGGCCTGGTTCGATCGCGCCGCGCTCGCCCGCCTCACGCGCGCCGACTGGATCGAAGCGGTCAAGCTCGCGCTGATCGGCAACCTGCTCTATTACTCCACGCTGGCGAGCGCGATCCAGCTCGCCGGGGGGCCGGTGCCGACGCTGATCATCGGCACGCTGCCGGTGGTGATCGCGATCACCGCGAACCTGCTCGACCGCCGCCGCGGCGGCGGCGAGGACAGCGCACCGTGGGCGCGCCTGGCTGCGCCGCTCGCGCTGATCCTCGGCGGCCTGTTCGCGGTGCATTCGGCGAGCGCGCAGGCGCTGCCCGCGGACGCCTCCGCCGACTACCTCCTCGGCATCGGCTTCGGGCTGTTCGCGCTCGGCTGCTGGACCTGGTACCCGATCCGCAACAGCCGCTGGCTGCGCGCCCGCGGCGCCGGGCTGTCGCGCGCGTGGGCGACCGCGCAGGGACTGGCGACGCTGCCGGTGGCGATCGTCGCCGGCATCGGCTACTGGCTGTGGGACACCCGGCTCGCCCCCGGGGGCCCGGGCTTCGCGTGGCCGCTCGGGCCGCGCCCCGAGGCCTTCGTCGGCATGTGCATCCTGCTCGGGCTGGCCGCGTCCTGGCTCGGCACCCTGCTGTGGAACCGCGCCAGCCACCTGCTGCCGGCGGCGCTGGTGGGCCAGCTGATCGTGTTCGAGACGCTCGCCGCGCTGCTCTACGCCTTCCTGTGGTACGGACGCTGGCCGGTCATGGCCGAGAGCGCGGGCATCGTGCTGCTGATCGCCGGGGTGCTCGGCGGCGTGCGGGTGTTCCGCCAGGGTGGCGCGCGCGCCGCGGCGGACGCGGCGGCGTAGGGACGCGAAAGAACAGGGCCGGGCAAGCACAGGGCCGGGAAGGCTCGAGGGGCGGGTCGGCCCATCGGCTGCGGATGCTGCGCCGGCCGCACGGGCATCCCGCCAGACACGATATCATTCCGTTTTTGCACTGCAGCAAACCCAGCTTTCGCGCCGATGGACCAACTTACCCGCATCATCCTCGAGGCCGGCCGCTCCGGCGTCGAGCTCTCCCTCTTCGTGCTGCTGCCGATCATGGTGGTGATGCTGTCGCTGATGCGCCTGCTCGAGGCGCGCGGCGTGCTCGACTGGGTGGTGGCCCGCCTGGCGCCGCTGCTGCGTCCGCTCGGGCTCACCGGGCTGGGGGTGTTCGCCGCGCTGCAGATCAACCTGGTGAGCTTCGCCGCGCCAGTGGCCACGCTCACCATGATGGAAGGCCGCGGCGCCTCCGACCGCCACCTCGCCGCCACGCTGGCGATGGTGATGGCGATGGCGCAGGCCAACGTCACCTTCCCGATGGCCTCGATGGGGCTCGCCTTCGGGCCGGCGCTGGTGCTGTCGGTGATCGGCGGCCTGGCCGCGGCGGCGGTGACCTACCACGGCTTCGGCCGCAGCCTGTCGGCGGCCGAGGCGCCGCTCGACGAGACCCTGCACCACCGTGTCGCCGACGACGCCAAGGGCGTCCTCGACGTGATCAACCGCGCCGGTGCCGAGGCCTTCAAGATCTCGGTGGGCGCGATTCCGATGCTGGTGCTCGCGCTGGTGGCGGTGATGGCGCTGCGCGCGAGCGGCGGCATCGACGCGCTCACCGCGCTGCTCGCCCCGCTGCTGCGCGCCTTCGACCTCGACCCCGCGCTGATCCTGCTCACGCTCACCAAGTACATCGCCGGTGGCACCGCGATGATGGGCGTGATGGACGAGATGCTGAAGGCGGGCACGACGACGGTCGCCACGCTCGACGCCAGCGCCGGCTTCCTCATCCACCCCTTCGACGTCGCCGGAGTGGCGGTGCTGATCTCCGCCGGCCGCCGCGTGGCGGCGGTGTGGAAGCCGGCCGCGCTCGGCGCCGTGGTCGGCATCGCAGTGCGCACGGTCGGGCATGCCCTGCTGTAAGCTCGTTTCGCCCGCCAACGCCGGTGCCCCCGCACGGCGCCCCTTCCAGAGACCTCGCGAGGGATCCCGATCATGATCGCTGCCCTGACCCTGCTCCTCGTCTTCCAGCTCGCCGGCGAGGTGATCGCGCGCGCGCTCGCGCTGCCGATCCCCGGCCCGGTGATCGGCATGGCCCTGCTCTTCCTCGCGCTGCTCATCCGCGGCGGCCCGGGCGAGGAACTCCGCCAGACCTCCGGCCAGCTGCTGCAGCACCTGTCGCTGCTGTTCGTGCCCGCGGGCACCGGTATCGTGATCTACGGCGACCGCATCGCCGCCGAATGGCTGCCGCTGCTGGTGGCGCTGTTCCTCAGCACCTTCCTCGCGCTCGCGGTGACCGCGCTGGTGCTCAAGGCGCTCACCCACAGGCGCACCAAGCCGACGACGGAGGCCGGCCGATGAACCCGAACCTCGAGGAGATCTGGGTCTATCTGTCGACCTCGCCGCTGCTCGGCCTGACGCTGACCCTGCTCGCCTACCAGGCGGCGTTCTGGATCTACAAACGCGTCGGTTTCCATCCGCTCGCCAACCCGGTGCTGATCAGCGTGGCCATCCTCGCCTGCCTGCTGCTCGCCACCGGCACGCCCTACCAGCGTTATTTCGACGGCGCGCAGTTCGTGCACTTCCTGCTCGGCCCGGCCACCGTCGCGCTCGCAATCCCGCTCCATGCGCAATGGCCGCGGCTGAAATCGATGGCCGGTCCGCTGCTGATCGCACTCGTCGCCGGCTCGCTGACCGCGGCGTTGTCGGCCTGGGGCATCGGCGCGCTGCTCGGCGGCAGCCGCGAATCGCTGATGTCGCTCGCCCCCAAGAGCGTGACCACGCCGATCGCGATGGGCGTGGCCGAGCGCATCGGCGGCCTGCCCTCGCTGACCGCGGTACTGGTGATCAGCGCCGGCATCATCGGCGCGGTGTTCGGCCGCGGCGTGATGCGCCGCCTGAATGTCAGCGATCACGCGGTGCACGGCTTCGCGATCGGCATCGCCTCGCACGGCATCGGCACCGCGCGCGCGTTCCAGGTCAGCGAGCAGGCGGGCGCCTTCGCCGCGCTGGCGATGGGATTGAACGGTCTGATCACCGCGGTGTCCCTGCCCTGGATCATGCCATGGGTGGAGCGCCTGTTCGCGGGCTGAGCCCGGCCCGGGCGCGCGAGCCGCCGCAAGAACCCTCCGAACCCGACCCGACGACGAAGAGACCGACCCCGTGCTGCACGCCCTCTACCGCTGGATCGACCGCAACCTGCTCGAGCTCGGCCGCGAGATGCGGCTCTCCTACCTTCCGCCGCTGATGGTGTACTGCGCGGCAGGGGTGTCCGGCCTCACCGGCATCGTCGGCACCTTCTTCGTCAAGGACTACCTCGGCCTTTCGGCCGCCTTCCTCGCCGCACTCGGCTTCTGGGCGGGCATCCCGTGGGCGCTGAAGATGCCCATCGGCCACCTGGTCGACCTGATGTGGCGGCACAAGGCCGGGCTGGTTTACCTCGGGGCCAGCCTGATCGCCGCCAGCCTGCTGATCATGATCGGGCTCATCGGGAGCCCGGACGCGATGCGCGCGGTGATGCCGATCGAGGCCTGGTTCGTGCTGTCGGTGCTGCTGTCGCCGGTGGGCTACGTGATGCAGGACGCGGTGGCCGACGCGATGACGGTCGAGGCGGTGCCGCGCGTGGATGCGCGCGGCGAGCCCATCCCCGCCGACACCGTGCGCCTGATGCACACCACCATGCAGATGCTCGGCCGGGTGGCGATCATCGGCGGCACGGTGATGGTGTCGCTCGCCAACGTGGCGATGTTCCAGGGCTCGGAGAGCCTGCCCGAGGCCGACAAGGTCGCCATCTACCTGCGCATCTACGAGCTCGCGCTGATCATCCCGCTGCTGTCGGTGAGCGGCGTGCTGCTCGGCGGCTTCCTCAAGCGGCGAGAAGCCAGGCGGCTCGCCGCGCTCGGGCGCAATCGCGCCGAGATCGACCGCCTGCTCCACGACCCGGAAGAGAAGACCGCGCCCAACTGGTGGATCCTCGGCGGCAGCGCGGTGTTCGTCGCGCTCACCATCACCGTCGGGCTGTCGGGCATCGAGTACGGCCAGGAGATCATCTTCGCCACCTCGTTCGCGATCATCGGCTTCATGATCAGCCGCCTGCTGCGCGAGCTCTCGCCCGAGGCCGCGCGCACCCTGCTCGGCACGGTGGTCATCATCTTCGCCTTCCGCGCCCTGCCCGGCCCCGGTGCCGGCGCGAGCTGGTGGATGATCGACGAGCTCGGCTTCGACCAGAGCTTCCTGTCGCGGCTCGACCTCATCACCAGCGCGCTCACATTGGCCGGCCTTTTCCTGTTCCGCCGCTTCATGGCCGAGAAGTCGATCGCGCAGATCGTGATCTTCCTCACCGTCGCCACCACCGCGCTGTCGCTGCCGATCATCGGCATGTTCCACGGCCTGCACGAATGGACCGCGGCGCACACCGGCGGCGTGGTGGACGCGCGCTTCATCGCCATCGCCAACACCGCGCTCGAGTCCCCGCTCGGCCAGGTGTCGATGGTGCCGATGCTGGCGTGGATCGCGAACTCGGCGCCGCCGCACCTCAAGGCCACCTTCTTCGCGGTGATGGCCTCGTTCACCAACCTGGCGCTGTCGGCCTCGCAGCTCGGCACCAAGTACCTCAACCAGCTGCACACGATCGCGCGCGAGGTCAGGGACGCTGCCACCGGGGCGATCACCACGCCGGCCGACTACGGCGCGCTCGGCGAGCTGCTGGTCACGGTGACGGTGATCGCACTGGTGGTGCCGCTCGCGGCCATCCTGCTGACCCGGCTGGCCGGTCTTCGCAGCGCCTGAGCGGCCCCGGCAGCGGGCCGGCTTTGTGACCTCCCACATTGCCACGCGCGCCCGACAGGCACAGACTTGAGGGCAATCGCATTCAATCGCTAGAGAGAGGCACACGATGACCCCCAGCTCGGTTCACGACATCCGCAACCTGGCCCTCTTCGGCCACGCCGGCAGCGGCAAGACCACCCTGGTCGAGGCCCTGCTCGCCGCCGCCGGCGAGATCGGCGCACCCGGCAGCGTGGAGCGCGGCGACACGGTCGCCGACTTCGACCCGCAGGAAAAGGCGATGGGCCACTCGCTGCACGCGGCGCTGGTCCACCTGGAGTGGGCCGGCCACTGGATCAACCTGCTCGACACCCCGGGCCTGCCCGACCTGAGTGGTCGCGCCCTGGTGGCGCTGCCCGCGGCCGACACCGCCGCGGTGGTGATCAACGCCGCGGCCGGCATCGAGAGTGGCACCCGGCGCATGATGGACGCCGCGAAGGGCAAGTGCCGCATGATCGTGGTCAACAAGATCGACGCCCCGGGCGCCGACCTCGGCGCGCTGATGGACGCCATCGCCGCCACCTTCGGCCGCGAGTGCCTGCCGATCAACCTGCCCGCCGCCGACGGCAGCCGCGTCATCGACTGCTTCTTCGCGCCCGACAACGCCGCCGCCACCGCCTTCTCCAGCCCCTCGGCGGCGCACGACGCGATCGTCGACCAGGTCGTCGAGCTCGACGAGGCGCTGATGGCGCAATACCTCGAGCAGGGCGAGTCGCTCGACCCCGAGCAGCTCCACGCCCCCTTCGAGCAGGCCCTGCGCGAAGGCCACCTGGTGCCGGTGTGCTTCGTCTCCGCGCGCAACGGCGCCGGCGTGCGCGAGCTGCTCGACATCCTCGGCAAGCTCGCCCCCGACCCCACCGAGGCCAACGTGCCCGCCTTCCTCAAGGGCGAGGGCGCGGCGGCGGAGGCCGTCGAGGTCGCGCTCGACGCCGAGCGCCACGTCGTCGCCCACGTCTTCCAGATCGCCAACGACCCCTACCGCGGCAAGCTAGGCCTGTTCCGGGTGCACCAGGGCCAGGTCACGCCCAACTCGCAGCTCTACATCGGCGACGGCCGCAAGCCCTTCAAGGTCGCCCACCTGCTGCGCATGCAGGGCAAGAACACGGTCGAGACCGCGCTCGCGGTGCCCGGCGACCTGTGCGCCGTGGCGCGCGTGGACGAGCTCACCCGCGACGCGGTGCTGCACGACTCGCACGACGAGGACTACTACCACCTCGCCCCCGCCGCCTGGCCGCAGCCGGTGTTCGGCCTCGCGCTGATGACGCGCAAGCCGGCCGACGAGCAGAAGCTCTCCGAGGCGCTCGCCCGCCTGATGGAAGAGGACCCCTGCCTCGAGGTCAGCTTCGATCCGCGCAACCGCCGCACCGTGGTGCGCGGCCTGGGCGAGCAGCACCTCAAGATCGTGCTCGAGGAGCTGTCCACGCGCTGGAACCTGCAGCTCGACACCGCGACACCGAGCATCCCCTACCGCGAGACGATCACCGTGGTGGCCGAGGCGCGCTATCGCCACAAGAAGCAGAGCGGCGGCGCCGGCCAGTTCGGCGAGGTCGCGCTGCGCGTCGAGCCGCTGCCGCGCGGCACCGGCATCGAGCTGGCGGACGAGGTCAAGGGTGGCACCATCCCGACCAACTTCATGCCGGCAGTGGAAAAAGGCGTGCGCCAGGCGCTGATCGAAGGTGCGCTGGCCGGCTTCCCGCTGCAGGACATCCGCGTCGTGATCACCGATGGCAAGCATCACGCGGTCGATTCGAACGAGGTCTCCTTTGTCACCGCCGGCCGCCATGCGCTGCTCGAAGCGGTGCTGGGCGCCCGGCCGATCGTGCTCGAGCCCCTGCTCGACGTGCAGGTGAAGGTGGCCGACACGCTGTTCGGCGAAGTCAGCGCGGAACTCGCCGGCCGCCGCGGACGGCTCACCGCGACCGACAGCCCGGCGCCGGGCTGGACGCTGATCTCGGCGCGCGTGCCGATGGCCGCGCTGGAAGGCTTCGAGAGCCGGCTGAAGGCGATCTGCGCGGGCGAGAGCGAGTTCGTGCTCGAGGCCGGCGGCCACGAGCCGGCGCCGCAGGACGTCCAGGCCGAGCTGGCGCGGGTGTTCTCGAGCGGCAACGGCGGCAACGGCACCCACTGAGGCTGGAGGCGCCCGGCTCCGCGCGGGGTCGGGCGCAGAAAGCGCCACAACGATGCAACTCGACGAACGCCAGCGCGCCTACTGGCACAGCAATCTCCGCCTGACCTTCACGCTGCTCGGCGTGTGGTTCGGCGTGACCTTCGTCGGAGGGTATTTCGCCAGCGCGCTCAACACGGTGAGCTTCCTCGGCTTTCCCCTGGGCTTCTACCTGTTCGCCCAGGGCGCGCTGCTGGTCTATCTCGTGATCATCGTGATCTACGTGGTCGCCATGAACCGGCTCGACCGACGCTACCGCTTCAATAGCCGGCGCTGACGAGCGGCACGGCCTGCCAGCCCGTCATGCATGAGGCGAGGCTCACTGCTGCTCCGCCGAAGGGCGGGTCGGGTCGACCTTCTTGCGCCGCGGCACGATCGGGTGCGCATGCCGGCCGAGCGCGAAGTCGAGGAAAAACTTCATCCAGATCGTCACCCCCGCGCTCGCGGTCCAGGTGTCGAAGTCCATGCTGCCGGTCACGATGCCGAGGATCACGAAGACGATCACCCCGCCGCCGATCAGGTTGATCGCGAGCGTGTAGGGCGCATAGCGCTCCGGATTCGGCGGCGGCATGCCGCCCTTCAGCGCAACCTCGGAGAAATCCCGCCTGAACAGGATGCGCCACGCCCGCCGGAACCAGAAGAACGCGATCGGGAACAGGGCGAGGAACAGGATCCAGTTGAGGGCGATGCTTGCGGTGAGGATCATTCTCGACTCCAGCATGAGCGGCGATCGGCTCGCCGTCCTGCACGGTACCACTTTCCAGAAAGAAAAAGCCCCGCCAATCCGACCGGCGGGGCTCCGTTCGCACCATCCGGCGCGAGCCGGATGGTGCTGCCCGACAATTGCCGGACCCTGCTTAGTGGGCGCCGTCCACCAGCTTCGAACCGCGCGGGATGCGCACCGATTCGACCATGTGCTGGATGTGCTCCGGCGGCTCCTTGGTCACCTTGTCGACCACGATCGCAACGATGAAGTTCACCATCGCACCGACCGCACCGAAGGCTTCCGGCGTGATGCCGAAGAAGCTGTTCGGACCGCCGATCAGGTCCACGAAGTCGGTGCCCTTCACGAAGAAGATGCCCTTGTGCGCGAACACGTAGAACAGCGTGACGAAGAGACCGGCCAACATGCCCGCGATCGCGCCTTCCTTGTTCATCTTCTTGGAGAAGATGCCCATCATGATCGCCGGGAACAGCGAGGAGGCGGCGATACCGAAGGCCAGCGCAACCGTACCGGCAGCGAAGCCCGGCGGGTTAAGACCGAGCCAGCCGGAGATCACGATCGCAACCGCCATCGAGATCTTGCCCACCAGCAGCTCGTTCTTGTCGCTGATGTTCGGCACGAACACGTTCTTCACGAGGTCGTGCGACACCGCCGACGAGATCGCCATCAGCAGGCCGGCAGCGGTCGACAGCGCGGCAGCCAGACCACCCGCGGCGACCAGCGCGATCACCCAGTTGGGCAGCAGCGCGATCTCGGGGTTCGCCATCACCATGATGTCGGCGTTCACCGTCAGCTCGTTGCCCTTCCAGCCAGCCGCTTCGGCCTTGGCCTTGGCATCGGCGCTCTTGGTCTTGTCGTTGTAGTACTGGATGCGGCCGTCGCCGTTCTTGTCCTCGAACTTCAGCAGGCCGGTCTTCTCCCAGCGCTTCATCCACTCGGGGCGCTGCTCGTACTGCAGGCTGGACTCGGTGGCGTACAGGTCGGCGTTGGCCTTGACCGTGGCCGGGTTCACCACGAGCTTGCCTTCGGCGTTGCTCTCGAGACCGACCGCCGAGTTCACCGTGCCGTGCAGGTTCAGCTTGGCCATCGCGCCGACAGCAGGCGCGGTGGTGTACAGCAGCGCGATGAAGACCAGCGCCCAACCCGCCGAGCTGCGCGCGTCCTTCACCGTCGGGACGGTGAAGAATCGCATGATGACGTGCGGCAGGCCCGCGGTGCCGATCATCAGCGACAGCGTGTACATGAACATGTTGAGCGTGCTGCCCGGGATCGACGTCGTGTACTGGTCGAAGCCGAGGTCCTTCACGATCAGGTCGAGCTTGGCGAGCAGCGAGGTGTCGGTGCCGACCATATTCGAACCGAGACCGAGCTGCGGCAGCGGGTTGCCGGTGAGTTGCAGCGAGATGAAGAAAGCCGGCACCAGGTAGGCGGCGATCAGCACGATGTACTGCGCGACCTGGGTGTAGGTGATGCCCTTCATGCCGCCGAACACCGCATACAGGAACACGATCGCCTGGCCGATGTAGATGCCGGTCTCGCTCGACACGCCGAGGAAGCGCGAGAAGGCCACGCCGACACCGGTCATCTGGCCGATGATGTAGGTCAGCGACGCGGTCAGCAGGCACACCACCGCCACCGTCGAGGCCGTCTTCGAGTAGAAGCGGTCGCCGATGAACTGCGGCACGGTGAACTTGCCGAACTTGCGCAGGTACGGGGCCAGCAGCATCGCCAGCAGGACGTAGCCACCGGTCCAGCCCATCAGGAACAGGCCGCCGCCGTAGCCCATGTTGGCGATGAGGCCGGCCATGGAGATGAAGGAAGCCGCCGACATCCAGTCGGCCGCCGTGGCCATGCCGTTGGTGACCGGGTGCACGCTGCCGCCCGCGGCATAGAACTCGCTGGTGCTGCCGGCACGCGCCCAGATGGCGATGCCGATGTACAGCGCGAAGGACGCGCCGACCACCAGGTAAGTAACGGTTTGAAGATCCATAATCCTATTACTCCTCGTGGACGTCGAACTGGCGGTCGATATCACCCATCTTCTTCGCGTAATAGAAGATCAACGCGATGAAGATGTAGATTGCCCCCTGGTGGGCGAACCAGAACCCGAGCGGATAGCCTCCCAGCGAGATGCTGTTCAGCGCAGGCGCAAAGAGGATGCCGGCACCGAACGAGACCACGAACCAGATGATCAGGATCTTGGTCAGGAGGCCCAGCGTGGCTTTCCAGTAGCCGGACGCACTGTTGTTTTCCATCATGTCTCCTCGTTTTAAGTGAAACACCTTCCACCGCAAGGCCCGAAAGCTGGAGACACCCCCGGACCATGCAGCAGTAGGGCGATTATAGAAAGATCAGTCTTACTTATCCCTTACAGAGACGTAAGGAGTGAGGCGCGAGGCGTAAGGTGCGTGCAAGAAAAAACCCGCCGACTCCGGGGGGAGCGGGCGGGTTCGTCGCAGCCGGCGGGGGCGCCGGCCGGGCCAAGGCTTACATGCGGGCGATCATCGCGTCGCCGAACTCCGAGCAAGAGACCTCGTTGGCGCCTTCCATAAGGCGGGCGAAGTCGTAGGTGACCTGCTTGTCGGCGATCGCCGCCTCCATGCCCTGGATCACCCGATCGGCGGCCTCCTTCCAGCCCAGGTGGCGCAGCATCATCTCGGCCGACAGGATCAGCGAGCCCGGGTTGACCTTGTCCAGCCCGGCGTACTTGGGTGCCGTGCCGTGGGTGGCCTCGAAGCAGGCGTACTGGTCGGAGATGTTGGCGCCCGGCGCGATGCCGATGCCGCCCACCTGCGCGGCGAGCGCGTCGGAGACGTAGTCGCCGTTGAGGTTGAGCGTGGCGATCACGTCGTATTCGGCCGGACGCAGCAGGATCTGCTGCAGGAAGGCGTCGGCGATGGCGTCCTTGACGACGATCTCGCGGCCGGTGTTCGGGTTCTTGAACTTGCACCACGGCCCGCCGTCGATCGGCTGCGCGCCGAACTCTTCCTGCGCCACCTTGTAGCCGGTGTCGCGGAACAGGCCCTCGGTGAACTTCATGATGTTGCCCTTGTGCACCAGGGTCACGCTCTTGCGGTCGTTGTCGATCGCGTAGCGGATCGCGGCGCGCACGATGCGGGTCGTGCCCTCGATGGACACCGGCTTGATGCCGATGCCCGAGGTCGCCGGGAAGCGGATCTTCCTGACCCCCATCTCGCCCTGCAGGAAGTCGATGACCTTCTTCGCGCCCTCGGACAGCGCCTGCCACTCGATGCCGGCGTAGATGTCCTCGGTGTTCTCGCGGAAGATGACCATGTCGGTCAGCTCGGGCTGCTTGAGCGGGCTGGGCACGCCCTTGAAGTAGCGCACCGGGCGCACGCACTGGTAGAGGTCGAGTTCCTGGCGCAGCGCCACGTTGAGCGAGCGGATGCCGCCGCCCACCGGCGTGGTCATCGGCCCCTTGATCGACACCGAGTAGGTCTTGAGCGCGTCGAAGGTCTCCTTCGGCAGCCACTCGTCGGGTCCGTAGATCTGCGTCGACTTCTCGCCGGCGTAGACCTCCATCCAGTGGATCTTCTTCCGGCCGCCATAGGCCTTGTCGACCGCCGCGTCGATCACCTTGATCATCACCGGGGTGATGTCGACGCCGATGCCGTCGCCTTCGATGAAGGGAATGATCGGATTGTCCGGAACGGCCTGCCCCGGGACGATCTTCTGGCCGCCTGCGGGTACCTTGATCTTGGATTCGCTCATGCCTGCTCCCTCGCTCAATGGCCACGGATGGATTCCGCGGCGCTGCTGTGGCCGAACTGCCACGGAGACGTCCGTCGGGCGACGGACCGGAAGGCTGCGACGGCATGCGGGACACGCTGCAATCCGCCGCACAGCCCTCTACCGGAGGCCGATTATGTCCCAAAGCCCGGCAGGTCGAAAGGAAGCGGCGCAGCATGGCCGCGCCGGTCGGGGCGCGGCCGGCGATCCCCCGCCGGTGCTACCATTTCCGGCGTGTTCGACGCCGTCGCGGCCGCGGCGGCGGAATCCTCGGGAGGGGCTCGATGAACGTGCAGTCGGGAGAAAGCCCGGTCGCGCAGGCGATCGCGCAGGCGCTGGTGGAGGGCTTCAACAAGCACTACCGCATCTTTCGCGAGACCTCGCGCCGCGCCAAGGAGCTCTACGAGGCCGCGCAGTGGCAGAAGCAGCTCGACGCGGTGCGCGAGCGCGTGCAGTTCTACGACGACCGCGTCGACGAGACCGTGCAGCGCCTGCACGACGAGTTCGACGCCGACTCGCTCGACGACAGCACCTGGCAGCAGGTCAAGCTGCAGTTCATCGGCATGCTCATCAACCACCGCCAGCCCGAGCTCGCCGAGACCTTCTTCAACTCCGTCACCACCAAGATCCTGCACCGCAGCTACTTCAACAACGACTACCTGTTCGCGCGCCCGGCGATCTCCACCGAATACATCGAGTCCTACCCGCCGGTGTATTCGAGCTACTACCCGCGCGACCGCGGCCTGCGCGCCACCATCCGGCGCATCGTCGAGGACTTCGACTGGCAGCGCAGCTTCGAGGACCTCGACCGCGACGTCGACTTCGTGATGCGCGCGGCGCAGGCCCACCTCGGCGAGTGGCCGCCGATGGAGGTCAACTGCCAGATCCAGGTGCTGTACTCGGCCTTCTACCGCAACAAGACCGCCTACATCATCGGCAAGACGGTCAATGGCTACCAGGAGACCCCGTTCGCGATCGCGGTGCGCCACAACGAGCGCGGCCTGCTCTACCTCGACGCGCTGATCCTCGACCCGTGGCGGATCTCGGTGCTGTTCTCGCTGTCGCGCGCCTACTTCCTGGTCGACATGGAGGTGCCCTCGGGCTACGTGCAGTTCCTGCGCTCGATCATGCCCAACAAGCCGCGCAGCGAGCTCTACACCATGCTCGGCCTGGGCAAGCAGGGCAAGACCATGTTTTTCCGCGACCTGGTCTCGCACCTGCGCCACTCCAACGACCAGTTCATCATCGCGCCCGGCATCCGCGGCCTGGTGATGCTGGTGTTCACGCTGCCGTCCTTTCCCTACGTGTTCAAGATCATCAAGGATGTGTTCGGCGCGTCGAAGAACATGGACCGCGCCACGGTCAAGCGCAAGTACCTGATGGTCAAGCACGTAGACCGCGTCGGCCGCATGGCGGACACGCTGGAGTTCTCCTACGCCGCGCTGCCGCTGGCGCGCTTCCACCCCGAGCTGCTCGAGGAGCTGCGCACGCTGGCGCCGTCCTCGTTCGAGGTCGACGGCGACAAGGTGATCATCAAGCACCTCTACATCGAGCGCCGCATGACCCCGCTCAACCTGCACCTCGAGAAGGCGAGCGACGCGGAGCTGGAGGAGGCGGTCAAGGAGTACGGCAACGCCATCCGCGAGCTGGCGATCGCCAACATCTTCCCCGGCGACATGCTGTGGAAGAACTTCGGCGTCACGCGCTACGGCCGCGTCGTGTTCTACGACTACGACGAGATCGAGTACATGACCGACATGAACTTCCGCAGGATCCCGCCGGCGCCCTACGAGGAGATGGAGATGTCGGGCGAGCCGTGGTACTCGGCCGGGCCGATGGACGTCTTCCCGGAGGAATTCGCCACCTTCCTGCTCGGCGTGCAGCGGGTGCGCAAGGCCTTCCTCGCGCACCACCGCGACCTGCTCGCGCCGAAGTTCTGGCAGGACGCGCAGCAGCGCATCCGCGACGGCCATGTCGAGGACTTCTTCCCGTATCCGGTGGAGCTGCGCTTCTGCAAGCTGTTTCCGCCCGCCGCGGCCTCGGGCGCCGCCTGAGGCTGCGGCGCTGGTGCTCAGGCCGCTGCGCCGGCGACCTGCGCCTCGTCGCTGCGGGTCTCGCCGCGGCTATCGACCCAGCTCGCCACCAGGCGATCGCCCGCCGCCGCGCCCTTGAAGCGGAAGCGCAGGAAGGGGTTGGCCGAGACCGAGGGGCCGAACTCGGCGCTGAAGACCACACGCTCGCCGTGGCGGACCTCGAGCCGGGTGATGAAGTGCGCGGGGATGATCGCGCCCTTGTCGTCCTTGCGCTGGCCGCTCTCCATCGGATGGGGGACCTGCATGCGCACGTCGGTCAGGCCGTCGCGGACGTCCGCGCGGATGCGCATCGGATTTGCCATGGATTCGCTCTCCTGTGCCGGTGCGGGCTCAGCCGCAGCCGCTGATGGTGACGATGACCGCCTTGCGGGCGATGTGGAAACGGCCGCCCGCGCGCACCAGCGCGACCACGTCGGCGCTCTGCGCCATCTTCAGCCGGGTGATCACCTCGGGCTGGGTGCCCTCCGGGATGGAGAACACCGCGGCGAGCGGGAAGGGGTTCTTCTCGACCAGGATCGCGATGCGGTCGGTGCCGGGCAGGCGGCTCTTGACCTCGACCGAGACCGCATTGGCGACCTCGGCGATGTCGGGGGCGGCGAGGCTCAGCTCGGTGCTCGCAGAGGCATCCTGGGCACCCAGCGCGGCGAGCGCGGCATCGAGCTCGCGCGCGTCGAAGCCGGGCCGCGCGGCGGCGGCCTGCGCCTGCGCGGGCGAGATCACCCCGGCCGCGACGAGCAGGCCCAGTACGCCGAGGCCGCCGGCGGCGTGCAGCAGTTGTCTTCGTTTCTGGTCCATCCGGTTCTCCTGCAGAAATCGACTGGCAGGCCGTAAGGGGAGCCTCCGCCGCCGGCCGCGGTGGCGGCGCGTGGCCGCCGAGGGCGGCTATACTCGCACGGCCGGCGCCGCCCTGGCGCAGCGCGGCATCGCCCGCCCGCATGCGGGCGCTCCATCGAGGCATCACGCACAATGAAGAAAAGACTCCTCGCCAGCGCATTCGTTCTGGCCGGCGCGGTCGCCCCCGCACAGGCCGCGGATCCCCACCTGGCGCGCAACCTCGCCGCCACCTGCGCCAACTGCCACGGCACCGGCGGGCGCAGCGTGTACGAGCCGCTGGTGGGACGGCCGCGCGAGAAGCTGCTCAGCATGCTGGCGGACTTCCGCTCCGGCGAGCACGAGGCCACGATCATGCACCAGATCGTGCGCGGCTACACCGACGAGCAGCTTGAGCTGATCGCCACCTGGTTCTCGGAACAGCGCTGAGGAAGAGGAAACGCATGAACCTGCACCGACGCGATTTCCTGCGCGCCACCGCGGCCACCGCCGCCGCGCTCGCCCTCCCCCGCATCGCCAGCGCGCGCGCGCGCCCCCACGTCGTGGTGGTGGGCGGCGGCTTCGGCGGCGCCACCACGGCCAAGTACCTGCGCATGTGGAGCGAGGGCGCGGTCGACGTCAGCCTGATCGAGCGCGAAACCGCCTTCGTGTCCTGCCCGATGTCCAACCTGGTGATCGGCGGCCTCAAGACGATGGCCGACATCACCCTCGACTACGAGCGCCTGCGCAGCAACTGGGGCGTGCGCGTGATCACCGACGAGGCCATCGGCGTCGAACCCGGCCGCCGCAGCGTGCGCACCGCGCGCCACGGCGAGATCGCCGGCGACCGCCTGGTGCTCGCCCCCGGCGTGGCCTTCGAGTCCGCGCGCATCGAGGGCCTGGCCGGTAACGAGGAGCGCATCCCGCACGCCTGGAAGGCCGGCCCGCAGACCGCGATCCTGCGCGCCCAGCTCGAGGCGATGCCCGACGGCGGCGTGTTCGCGATGACCATCCCGCGCGCACCTTACCGCTGCCCGCCCGGCCCCTACGAGCGCGCCTGCGTGGTCGCCCACTACCTGCGCACCGCCAAGCCACGCTCCAAGCTGCTGGTGCTCGACGCCAACGAGGGCATCATCGCCAAGAAGGCGCTCTTCGAGCGCGCCTTCGCACGCTACGGAACGATGATCGAATACCGCCCCAACAGCACCCTGCTGGCGGTGGACGCCGCCACGCGCGAGGCCGAGTTCGAGTTCGAGCGCGTGCGCGCGGACGTGCTCAACGTGATCCCGCCGATGCGCGCCGGCGAACTCGCCACCCGCAGCGGCCTGGCCCTCGTCAACGACGCCTGGGCGGAAGTCGACTGGCTCGCCTTCGGCGCGCGCGGCATGCCCGGCGTGCATGTGATCGGCGACGCGGTGTTCCCCGCCCCCGGCATGCCGAAATCCGGCCACATGGCCAACCAGCACGCCAAGGTGGTCGCAGCGGCGATCCTCAACGACCTCGCCGGCCTGCCGCCGAATCCCACCCCGGTGGTGATGAACACCTGCTACAGCTTCGTCGACGACCGCGCCGCGATGCACGTGGCCTCGGTGCACCAGTACGACGCCGCCAAGGCACAGCTGCTGCCGGTGCCGGGCGCGGGCGGGCTGTCGGAGGAGGCCAGCGTGGCCGAGGGCCGCAGCGCGCTGAAATGGGCGTACCACATCTGGGCCGACACCCTGGAGTGAGCGGGTGGGGAGGGCCGCGCCCGCGCCCCTGCAAGCGCCGCCACGGGCACTGCGAGGGGATTACTCGAGCGAGCTGATGTACATCGCCACGCCCTTGACCTCGAGCTCGGTGAGCTTCGAGGCGATCGAGTGCATGATGGCGTTGTCGTTGGTGCGTTCGCGCTTGTTGAAGGAGCGCAGCTGGTCCTCGATATAGCGCGGCACCTGTCCGGCCAGGCGCGGCAGCTGGTCGGTGCCGTGGCCGGCCTCGCCGTGGCAGCCGGCACAGGCGGGAACGCCCGAGGATTCATTGCCGCGGTGGAAGATGTAGCGTCCCACCCCGGCGAGCTCGACATCCCGTGCGGGGCGCGGCTTGGTGGGCTTCTGCTCGAAATAGACGCCGAGCGCGAGCATCTCCTCGGGTGCGAGGTCCGTCGCCATGCTCGCCATGGTGTCGCTCTTGCGTCGCCCGGCCTTGAAGTCGGCGAGCTGCTTGGCGATGTACTGGTGGTGCTGGCTTGCCAGGCGCGGATAGAGCGGCGAGGAGCTGTCGCCATCGACGCCGTGGCAGAGCCCGCAGCGCGCCGCGCTGATCTCGGCGGCGCGCGCGAGATCGACCTTGGGAAGCTCGCCGGCGCCTGCCGCGGCGAACCCGAGGGACAGCCCCAGGCCCGCGACGCAGCGGGCGAGCGTGCTCGTCGAAGCCTTCATCCGTGGTTCTCCTGTGGCCGCACGCCGAGTCGGCACGGCGTAGCTGAGGTGAGCGATTGCCGCAATGATACCAAGCGCCCGCCTCCGTGCCCGCAGGCGCTTCGCGCCGCGAGGTCCCATGCAGGAGCGCCGGCAGGCGCGAGCTCTCCTGTACGTGCGGTCTCCTGTAGGAGCGCCGGCAGGCGCGAAGGCGGCGGAGGGTGGCACGCGCGTCGGCTTCGGCACGGCCTTGTTCGCAGCTGCCGCCGCTCCTAAAGAGGATCGGAGACGTGGCGGTTCGTGTAGGAGCGCCGGCAGGCGCGAAGGCGGCGGAGGGTGGCACGCGCGTCGGCTTCGGCACGGCCTTGTTCGCAGCTGCCGCCGCTCCTGCAGAGGATCGGAGACGTGGCGGTTCCTGTAGGAGCGCCGGCAGGCGCGAAGGCGGCGGAGGGTGGCACGCGCGTCGGCTTCGGCACGGCCTTGTTCGCAGCTGCCGCAGCTCCTACAGAGGATCGGAGACGTGGCGGTTCCTGTAGGAGCGCCGGCAGGCGCGAAGGCGGCGGAGGGTGGCACGCGCGTCGGTTTCGGCACGGCCTTGTTCGCAGCTGCCGCAGCTCCTACAGAGGATCGGAGACGTGGCGGTTCCTGTAGGAGCGCCGGCAGGCGCGAAGGCGGCGTTGGCCAGCGGTGGTGACGGCGGCGGTGGCCGGCGGCGACCGTGTCGATCGCCGCACGGCCCTCTTCGCGGCTGCCGCCGCTCCTACAACGCCCCTCCTACAACGCCCCTCCTACAACGCCGCTCCTGCGGGAGCCGTGACGGCTTCGACAGCTCGCCGGCTTGCGGCGAAGATCCGGGCGTGGGCACCTAAGCCGGGACGGTCCGCTCCCAGCCGAGCTCCAGAATCCACGGCCCCGGCCCGGCTGCGAGCGCGGCGCGCACGTAATCGACCATGTGCTCGGGCAGGGCCCCGGGAGCGTGCCATTCGAGGCGGTCGCACTTGTGCGGCTCGAGGATGGCGGGCTCGCCGGCGAAGCGTTCGGCGGCGAGGAAAAAGTCGATGCGATTGCTGTCCGAGCGCCGATGGACCACGCCCAGCCAGGCCAGCGCGCCCTCCTCGACCTCCAGGCCGGTCTCCTCGCGCAGTTCGCGGCATGCGGCTGCGCGCACCGACTCGCCCGGCTCGACATGCCCGCCGGGCAGGCTGAAGAGGCCGTCGAAGAAGCCGGTGCCGGCACGGCGCATCAGCAGCACCCGGCCCTCGCGCCGGCACAGCACGTGCACGCCGGTGGGAATGCCTGCATGCATCAGTGCTTGCCCGTGCTGCCGAAGCCGTCCGCCCCGCGCGAGCTCTGCTCGAAGCCCTCGACGAAGTTGAAGCCGACCTGCAGCACCGGCACCACCACGAGCTGGGCGATGCGCTCCAGCGGCTCGATGGTGAAGCTCGCGCGCCCACGGTTCCACACCGACACGAAGATCTGCCCCTGGTAGTCGGAGTCGATCAGCCCCACGAGGTTGCCGAGCACGATGCCGTGCTTGTGGCCGAGCCCGGAGCGCGGCAGCACCATCGCCGCCAGCCCGGGGTCCGAGAGATGGATCGCGAGGCCGCTCGGCACCAGCGTGGTCTCGCCCGGATGCAGGGTGATCGGCCCCGGCAGGCAGGCGCGCAGGTCGAGCCCCGCGGCGCCCTCGGTGGCGTAGGCGGGGGGATGGGTCTTGAGGCGCTCGTCGAGCAGCCTGACGTCGATTCGGTGCATGTCGGCTCTCCTTGCCGGCGGGCGGCGCGTGGCGCGCCCGGCCTGTCGTTGCGGTTTCGCTCAGCGCCCCCGGGGCGGCAGCAGGCCGGCGAGGTGGGCGACGATGCCGCGCGCCACCTCGGCCTTGGCGGCGCGCGGCAGCGGGTGGCGACCGGCGTCGTCGTAGAGGATCACGGTGTTGTCGTCGCCGCCCATGCCGTCGCTGACGAGGTTGCCGACCAGCATCGGCAGCCCCTTGTTGCGCCGCTTGCCCTCGGCGTAGGCGTCGAGGTCGCGGCTCTCTGCGGCGAAGCCGACGCAGAAGGGCCCATCCGCGCGCGCGGCGACCTCGGCGAGGATGTCGGGGTTGGGGGTCAGCGCGATGTTCAGTGTATCGGCAGTTTTTTTCAGCTTGTGTTCAGCGCTCGCGAGCGGGCGGTAGTCCGCCACCGCGGCCACGCCGATGAAGACGTCCGCCCCCGGCAGCGCGGCGAACACCGCGTCGCGCATCTCGAGCGCGCTGGTCACGCCGACGCGCGTCACATCGGCCGGCACCGGCAGGCACACCGGCCCGCTCACCAGCACCACCTCCGCGCCAGCCTGGGCACAGGCGCGCGCCAGCGCATACCCCATCTTGCCGGAGCTGATGTTGGTGATGCCGCGCACCGGATCGAGCGCCTCGAAGGTCGGCCCGGCGGTGAGCACCACCTTGCGCCCGGCGAGCAGCCTGGGGACGAAGAAGCCCTCGAGGCGTTCGAGCAGTTCCTCGGCCTCGAGCATGCGCCCCATGCCGACCTCGCCGCAGGCCTGGTCGCCCGCCGCGGGGCCGAACACGGCGACGCCGTCGGCGCGGATCTGCGCGACGTTGCGCTGCGTCGGCGGCGACTCCCACATCTGGCGGTTCATCGCCGGCGCCACGATCAGCGGCACCGCGCGCGCCAGGCACAGCGTGCTGAGCAGGTCGTCGGCGTGGCCGTGGGCGAGGCGGGCGAGGAAATCGGCGGTCGCGGGAGCGACCAGGATCGCGTCGGCGTCGCGCCCGAGGTCGATGTGCGCCATGTGGTTGGGCATGCGCGCATCCCACAGGTCGGACCACACCGGGTTGCCGGAAAGCGCCTGGTAGGTCACCGGGGTCACGAAGCGCGCCCCGCCCTCGCTCAGCACCACGTGGACCTCTGCGCCCGCCTTGCCAAGCAGGCGCACCAGCTCGGCGGATTTGTACGCGGCGATGCCGCCGCCGACCCCGAGGACGATCTTGCGATTGCTCAACATGCTCATGACGATGGACTATACTCCGCGACGGATCGATGCATTCTGGATGGGCCGGCAGGCCCCGACGAGGGAGGCGGACACGCGATGGCGATCACCGACTGGCCGGCGGACGAGCGTCCGCGCGAGAAGCTGCTCGCCCGCGGCGCCGCCGCGCTGTCCGACGCGGAGCTGCTGGCGATCTTCCTGCGCGTGGGCATCCGCGGCCAGAGCGCGGTGGATCTCGCCCGCACCCTGCTGTCCCGCTTCGGCAGCCTCACCCGCATGTGCGGCGCCGACGCGAACGAGTTCGCCGCGGTGCCGGGCATGGGGCTGGCGAAGTATGCCCAACTGCAGGCGGTCATGGAACTGTCGCGGCGGGCGCTCGCCGAGACCCTGGCCGAGCGTCCGCTGTTCGATTCGCCCCAGGTCGTGCGCGACTGGCTGCGCCTGCGCCTCGGACACCTGCCGCACGAGACCTTCTGCGTGCTGCTGCTCGACGCCCGCCACTGCATGATCGAGGCGGTCGATCTGTTCCGCGGCACGCTCACCCAGACCTCGGTCTATCCCCGCGAGGTGGTCAAGCTCGCCCTCGCGCGCAACGCCGCCGCCGTGATCCTCGCCCACAATCACCCCTCGGGCGCCGCCGAGCCGAGCACCGCCGACGAGCTGCTCACGCGCGCCCTGAAGGACGCCCTCGGCCTGGTCGACGTGCGCGTGCTCGATCATTTCGTGGTCCCGGCGCACGGTCATCCGGTATCATTCGCCGAACGCGGCCTGCTCTGAGGTCCCGTCCGCCCTTGCGCTCGGACCCCGACCCCTGTCTGGCACCCTACCCTGCGAACACGATGATGGTGCGCGGGGCTTGCCTCGACCGCGCCTCTTGCATTATCCTCGCACGTTTTCCGCAATCAGAATTCCCTGGAGCATCGTATGGCTCGCGTCTGCCAAGTGACCGGTAAAGCACCGATGGTGGGAAATAACGTTTCCCACGCAAACAACAAGACCAAGCGTCGTTTCCTGCCCAACCTGCAGAGCCGCCGCTTCTGGAGCGAAGGCGAGAACCGCTGGATTCGCCTGCGCGTCTCCAACGCCGGTCTGCGCACGATCGACAAGAAAGGCATCGACGTCGTCCTTGCCGAGCTTCGCGCCCGTGGCGAGAAGCTGTAAGCAACCGAACTGAACGGAGAAGGCCATGGCCAAGGGCATCCGCGAAAAGATCAAGCTGGAGTCGACCGCCGGTACGGGTCACTTCTACACCACCTCGAAGAACAAGCGCACCACGCCTGGAAAGCTCGAGTTCAACAAGTACGACCCGGTCGCGCGCAAGCACGTCCCGTACAAGGAAGTGAAGCTGAAGTGAGTCGGCACGGCGGTTGCACGCAACCGCCAAGCGGAACACACGCGCTCCAGAAAACCGGAAGGGCCATCGGATGATCCGATGGCCCTTCTGTTTTTTCATCCGCCACCGGTGGTGGCGGATGCGATCACGAGCGCTGCGGAATCACGCGCGCTGGATGTTCGAGGCCTGTTTGCCCTTGGGGCCCTGGGTGACGTCGAAGGAGACCTTCTCGCCTTCCTTGAGGCTCTTGAAACCGCTCATGGTGATGGCGGAAAAATGTGCGAACAGGTCTTCACTTCCATCATCCGGCGTGATGAAACCGAAACCCTTGGAATCGTTGAACCACTTCACGGTACCAGTTGCCATATTGCTTGAATCCTTCAAGGTTGCTTGTTACACCGCGGCTTTAGCAGACCGCGGTCGTGTCGGCGCTGACAGGAACCATAACCACCTCCGGAAGCCCCTCGGGATCAGGCTCTGGCCGGCGCACGCCTTCGTTTTTACGCATTCGCCACGACAGCGTCAACGGGATTTCGCGGGCTTTCGATCGCGCAGCGCAACATGAAAAGACCCCGAATCCCCCCCATCGCGGGCGCAATTTCGCGCCTGGCGTGGGCACGCGTTCATGCCGCAGCGCAAGAAGCCGGATTCGCGCGGTGTACGCCAAACCACACTCCGCCTGGGGTTTTCAGGAGACTCGACACGCACACGAAGCGTGTGTTGCACTCTGCTTCGACTTCATTAGAATGATTTTATGGGCACCCGAAAACAAGACGATCTGGTCCTGGAAGCCAAGCGGACGCGCACGCGGCCGCCCCCGCTCTTCAAGGTCATGCTGCTGAACGACGACTACACGCCGATGGATTTCGTCATCGTCGTCCTGCAGAAATATTTCGGCATGGATCGCGAACGTGCCACGCGAGTCATGCTCCAAGTCCACAGAGAGGGCATGGGGGTATGCGGCGTCTTTCCCAGGGACATCGCCACGACCAAGGTTGAGCAGGTCACCTCGTTTGCTCGTCAGCATCAACATCCGCTGGCATGCGTAATGGAGGAGAATTGAATGATCGCGCAAGAGCTTGAAGTCAGCCTGCACATGGCTTTCGTCGAGGCACGGCAGAAGCGCCACGAGTTCATCACCGTGGAGCATCTTCTGCTTGCCCTGCTGGACAACCCTTCCGCCGCACAGGTGCTGAAGGCGTGCGCCGCAAACATCGACGAACTGCGCCGCGAGCTGACCGGTTTCATCGAAGAACACACTCCGCGCATCGAAGGCACGGACGAGATCGACACCCAGCCCACGCTGGGTTTCCAACGCGTGATCCAGCGCGC
The DNA here is from genome assembly GCF_000310225.1 of Thauera phenylacetica B4P. Classification (GTDB taxonomy): domain Bacteria; phylum Pseudomonadota; class Gammaproteobacteria; order Burkholderiales; family Rhodocyclaceae; genus Thauera; species Thauera phenylacetica. The sequence goes on along the minus strand of NZ_AMXF01000028.1, from coordinate 6,907 downwards.
GATCCTGCACGTGCAGTCCTCGGGCAAGAAGGAAGTCACCGGCGCCAACGTGCTGGTGGCGATCTTCGGCGAGAAGGACTCGCACGCGGTGTATTACCTGCAGAAGCAGAACATCTCGCGCCTGGACGTGGTGAACTTCATCTCCCACGGCATCGCCAAGGCGCCGCCGCAGGGTAACCCGCCGCAGGGCCGCAGCGAACCCGAGCAGGGCGAGCAGGAGCAGGAAGAGAAGTCCTCCGGCGGCGCGCTCGAGAGCTACACGCAGAACCTCAACCAGCAGGCGCTGGTGGGCAAGATCGACCCGCTGATCGGCCGCGAGAAGGAGGTCGAGCGCGTCATCCAGACCCTTTGCCGCCGGCGCAAGAACAACCCGCTGCTGGTCGGTGAGGCAGGCGTGGGCAAGACCGCGATCGCGGAGGGCCTGGCGCGTCGCATCATCGAGGGCCGTGTACCCGAGATCCTCGAGAACGCACAGGTGTTCGCGCTCGACATGGGCGCGCTGCTCGCCGGCACCAAGTACCGCGGCGACTTCGAGCAGCGCCTGAAGGCGGTGCTCAAGCAACTCATCGAGAACCCCAACGCGATCCTGTTCATCGACGAGATCCACACCCTGATCGGTGCGGGTGCAGCCTCGGGCGGCACGCTGGATGCGTCCAACCTGCTGAAGCCGGCGCTATCCTCAGGCCAGCTGAAGTGCATCGGCGCGACCACCTACAACGAGTTCCGCCAGATCTTCGAGAAGGACCACGCCCTGTCGCGGCGCTTCCAGAAGATCGACGTGGTAGAGCCTTCGGTGGCCGAGACGGTCGAGATCCTCAAGGGGCTCAAGAGCCGCTTCGAGGAGCACCACGGCATCAAGTACAGCAACTCGGCGCTGTCGAGCGCCGCCGAGCTGTCGGCCAAGTACATCAACGACCGCCACCTGCCCGACAAGGCGATCGACGTCATCGACGAGGCCGGCGCCGCCCAGCGCATCCTGCCCAAGTCGAAGCAGAAGAAGACCATCGGCAAGAACGAGATCGAGGAGATCGTTGCCAAGATCGCCCGCATCCCGCCGCGCACCGTGTCCAACGACGACAAGGCCGCGCTGAAGACGCTCGAGCGCGACCTCAAGAACGTCGTCTTCGGCCAGAACGCCGCCATCGAGGCGCTCGCCAAGGCGATCAAGATGTCGCGTTCCGGCCTGGGCAACCCGCAGAAGCCGATCGGCTCCTTCCTGTTTTCCGGCCCCACCGGCGTCGGCAAGACCGAGGTCGCCCGCCAGCTCGCCTACACGCTGGGCATCGAGCTGGTGCGCTTCGATATGTCCGAGTACATGGAGCGGCACGCGGTCAGCCGCCTGATCGGCGCGCCCCCGGGCTACGTCGGCTTCGACCAGGGCGGCCTGCTCACCGAGCAGATCACCAAGAAGCCGCACAGCGTGCTGCTGCTCGACGAGATCGAGAAGGCCCATCCGGACATCTACAACATCCTGCTGCAGGTCATGGACCACGGCACGCTGACCGACAACAACGGCCGGCAAGCGGATTTCCGCAACGTGATCATCATCATGACCACCAACGCGGGAGCCGAGGCGATGCAGAAGTCGGTGATCGGCTTCTCGGCCAAGCGCGAGCCGGGCGACGAGATGGGCGACATCAAGCGCCTGTTCACGCCGGAGTTCCGCAACCGGCTGGATGCGATGATCTCCTTCAAGGCGCTCGACAACGAGGTCATCCTGCGCGTGGTCGACAAGTTCCTCATGCAGCTCGAAGCGCAACTGCACGAGAAGAAGGTCGAGGCCCACTTCAGCGACGAGCTCAAGGCCTGGCTGGCCGAGAAGGGCTTCGATCCGCTGATGGGCGCGCGCCCGATGGCACGCCTGATCCAGGACACCATCCGCTCCGCGCTCGCCGACGAGCTGCTGTTCGGCCGCCTGGTCAACGGCGGCAAGGTGACCATCGACCTCGACGAGGACGACAAGGTCAAGCTGGTGTTCGAGGAGACGGAAACGGCCACGGCCTGAGCGATCTTCGCCGGGACGCTTCCGGCGCACAGGCGAGACGGCATGCCCGCGAGGTCGGGCATGCCGTTTTTCTTTGCGGCCACGCGCGCCGGCTCCTGCGCTGCCGCGCCCGCGACACGGTCGTTTATCATGCCCGCTCCCGCGCCGACCACCCGGCGCACCGCCCCCTTTTTCGAGGAGCCAGCATGAACATCCAGACCGCCGACCTCTGCGACACCCACGAAGACAAGCTCGCCGTCGTCGCCCCCATGTTCGCCAGCTACGGCGGCCGCCCGTCCTTCGGCGGGCCGATCGCCACGCTGAAGATCTTCGAGGACAACTCCTTCGTCCGCAAGGCGGTGGAAGGTCCCGGCGACGGCCGCGTGCTGGTGATCGACGGCGGCGCCTCGATGCGCTGCGCCCTGGTCGGTGACCAGCTCGCCGAACTCGCGGTCAAGAACGGCTGGGCTGGCATCCTCGTCTACGGCTGCATCCGCGACTCGAAGGCGATCGGCGAGATGGACCTCGGCGTCTTCGCGCTGGGCACCCACCCCAGGAAGACGGTGAAGCGCAACGTCGGCGAGGTCGACGTCCCGGTGAGCTTCGGCGGCGTCACCTTCCAGCCCGGCCACTACGTCTACGCCGACGAGGACGGCGTGGTCGTGAGCGCGCAGCCCTTGCTTTGAGAGGCGCCAGGAGTCACGCGTAAGGGGCGGGGAGCGAGACGGCGAGCGCGGCAAGGCCTGCTCCGGAACCCGCCGCGGTACCGCACGACACGACGCATCTGGTCACGAACACGATCTTCACGCGCAGGATCGCAGCGCGCGCCCCGCCTGCCGAGCGGTTGTGGCGCCCTGCAGGCGCGCAGCCATCGACGTGGCTGACGACGGCCACCCGTAGCATTCGCGCCTGCCGGCGCTCCTACAGGAACCATCGAGGCGTGCAATGCAGCAGAGCCGCCCCGCTTTCCCGTTTCACAGCGCTCCATTCCTTTTCACAATACAAAAACGATGTAGCAAGTTACTGTTTAGCATAGAAAAGATTTTTTCTTATGTCTTATATAAGACATATTGCTGCTGCGCGGAATGCCTCCTATACTCTCTTCCCATCTGCAGTGCCCTTTCTCCCTCGAAAACCGCTGCAGCCGGAACACCGCGACCGGTGCCTGAACCCGCCGCGATGCCTGACCCCCTCCTGCATTCATAAGGACGCATCATGACCATGACCCGCGAACAGCAAATCGCCGCCCTCGAAAAAGACTGGGCCGAGAATCCCCGTTGGAAAGGCGTCAAGCGCGGCTACTCCGCGGCCGACGTGGTCCGCCTGCGTGGCAGCCTTCAGCCCGAGTACACCTTTGCCCAGCGCGGCGCCAAGGTGCTGTGGGAAAAAGTGAACGGCGGCGCCAAGAAAGGTTATGTGAATGCCTTCGGCGCCATCACCGCCGGTCAGGCCATGCAGCAAGCCAAAGCCGGCCTCGAGGCCGTGTATCTGTCCGGCTGGCAGGTCGCCGCCGACGGCAACACCTCCGAGACCATGTACCCCGACCAGTCGCTGTACGCCTACGACTCGGTGCCGACCATGGTTCGCCGCATCAACAACACCTTCAAGCGCGCCGACGAGATCCAGTGGTCGCGTGGCATCAACCCGGGTGACGAAGGCTTCATCGACTACTTCCTGCCGATCGTCGCCGACGCCGAGGCCGGTTTCGGCGGCGTGTTGAACGCCTTCGAACTGATGAAGAACATGATCGCCGCCGGCGCGGCCGGTGTGCACTTCGAAGACCAGCTGGCGGCCGCCAAGAAGTGCGGACACATGGGCGGCAAGGTGCTCGTCCCGACCCGCGAAGCGGTCGAGAAGCTGATCTCCGCGCGTTTCGCCGCCGACGTCATGGGCGTTCCGACCCTGATCCTGGCCCGTACCGACGCTGAAGCGGCCAACCTGATCACCTCCGACTACGACGAGAACGACAAGCCCTTCCTCACCGGCGAACGCACCCAGGAAGGCTTCTTCCGCGTCAAGAACGGTCTGGAACAGTCCATCTCCCGCGGCGTCGCTTACGCCCCGTACGCCGACCTGGTGTGGTGCGAGACCGGCGTGCCCGATATCGGCTTCGCCCGTGAGTTCGCCCAAGCGGTGCTGGCAGCCTGCCCCGGCAAGCTGCTGTCGTACAACTGCTCGCCGTCCTTCAACTGGAAGAAGAACCTCAACGACTCGCAGATCGCGTCCTTCCAGGAAGAACTGTCCGCGCTGGGCTACAAGTACCAGTTCATCACCCTGGCCGGCATCCACGTCAACTGGTTCAACACCTTCAAGTTCGCCCACGCTTACGCTCGCGGCGAAGGCATGAAGCACTACGTTGAAATGGTTCAGGAACCGGAATTCGCAGCGCGCGAAATGGGCTACACCTTCGTCTCGCACCAGCAGGAAGTCGGTACCGGCTACTTCGACGACGTCACCACCGTGATCCAGGGCGGCTCGTCCTCGGTCAAGGCACTGACCGGCTCGACCGAAGAAGAGCAGTTCCACTAAGAGACTGCTTCCCTCATAACGGGGGGAGGAGACGAAAGGCCATCCTGCGGGATGGCCTTTTTTCGATTTCCTCGGCGAGAACCGTGCGCACCTCGATCGAAGCTCCTGTAGGAGCGGCGCAAGCCGCGAACAGGCGGTGACGAGGCGATATGCGTCAGCGGTATCGGGCCGCCGCATTCGCGCCTGCCGGCGCTCCCACAAAAAACACCGGGGCCACCCCGAAGGGCGGCCCCGGACCTCGAAGCGAGACGCGAAAGAGGGTGAGCGCTCAGCCGCGACCCGGGCCCATGCCGCTGCCGTCACGCGGGCCACCGCCCTTCATGCCGCGCTCGCCCTTGCGCCCCATCTTCTGGAACTCCGCATCGAACACGGTCTTCTGCGCATCGCTCAGCGTCGCGTAGAAGGTCTCGACCGACTTGCGCGCCTCGCCCATCTCGGCCTGGCGCAGCTTGCTCATGTCCTCCATGCGCTGCATGCGCTCGATCGCCGTCTTCGGCTGGTCCGCGGCGCGACGCTCGGCCATGTTCGCGGCCATGCGCTCGGCGCGCGCCTTCATGTCGGTCTTGAAGCTCTCGAAGGCGGGCTTCTGCTCCGGGGTCAGCGCCAGCGCCAGCTCCAGGCGCGCCATGTGCAGTTCCGCGCGCTCGGCCATCTTCGCCTTCATCTGCTCGGGCGCCATCTGTGACCAGCCGGCCTTGCCGCCGCGCGGGCCGTCGCAATGTCCGCCCCAGGCCAGCGCGGCGGTGCTGCCGATGGCGCCGGTGGCGATGATGGCGGCGGCGATCGAGGTCTTGATCCAGTTTTTCATGATGGCTCTCCTGTGGGTTGCTTGTCCGTGTTGCCCGTCCGTTCGGGCGACGGAGCCATTTGAACACCGCGATGTAAGCCGGGTTTGTCCGCGCGGCGCGCGTTTGCAGCCTGATGTCTCGGCAGCGCGCGCAGATACGCTGGGATACAAAGCCGGCCCCGCCCCGACTTATGATCCGGGCCATGGAGACCCCCGCATGAACACGTCCGACCACATCCTGATCGTCGATGACGATCGCGACATCCGCCAGCTGCTCGCCGACTACCTCGAGAAGCAGGGCCTGCGCTGCACCACCGCCGCCGACGGGCGCGAGATGAAGGCCGCGCTGGAGACCCACCGCATCGACCTGGTCGTGCTCGACCTCATGATGCCCGGGGAGGACGGCCTCACCCTGTGCCGCAACCTGCGCGCGAGCGGCGGGCCGCACGCCAACACGCCGATCCTGATGCTCACCGCGCGCGGCGAGGACATGGACCGCATCATCGGCCTCGAGATGGGCGCCGACGACTACCTCGCCAAGCCCTTCGTGCCGCGCGAGCTCTTCGCCCGCATCCGCGCGGTGCTGCGCCGCACGCGCGCGCTGCCGCCCAACCTCGACGCCGCCCCGCCCGCCAACGCGCGCCTGCTGCGCTTCGCGCACTGGTGCCTGGACACGGTCAACCGCCACCTGGTCGACGCCGAGGGCACGGTGGTCGCGCTCTCGGGCGCCGAATACCGCATGCTCGCGGTCTTCCTCTCGCACCCGCAGAAGGTGCTGTCGCGCGACCAGCTCATGGAGCTCACCCAAGGCCGCGAGGCCGACGTGTTCGACCGCTCGATCGACCTGCTGGTGAGCCGGCTGCGCCAGCGCCTCGGCGACAACGCGCGCGAGCCGGCGATCATCAAGACCGTGCGCAACGAGGGCTACGTGCTCGCCGCCGAAGTCGACACCAGCGCCGAAGCGCCGGGCGGAGGCGGCCCGCGATGAGACTGCCGCTGCCGCCCAGCCTGTTCGCCCGCCTGATGCTGATCTGGCTGGTCGGCATCGCGCTGGTGCTCGCGGTGAGCCTCGCGCTCTTCCTCGGCGAGCGCGAGCGCATCGGGCGCAGCGCGCTGTTCGAGGGCGTGGCGCAGGAGATCGCCAGCGTCGCCGACCTGCTCGACAGCATGTCGCCCCCCGAGCGCGCGCGCTGGATCGACGAGATCGGCCGCCGCCGCCTGCGCCTCGCCTTGCGTCCGCCCCACGATCACCTGCGTCCGCTCGCCGAGGACCACCCCCTGCACGCCGCCCTGCGCGAGGCGATGCCGCAACGCCCGGCGACGCTGTACACCCATCCGCGCGACGACCGCCCCCACCCCGGCCTGGCGATCGTGCTCGCGCTCGCCGATGGCACCCCGCTGCAGGTGCGCCTGCCAGGCATCCCACCGGCGCCGCCGATCATGCCGCATCAGCGCGGGCCCTTCCTCGCCGCGCTCGCCGCGCTGGTGCTGGGCGTCGGCCTGCTCACCTGGATCGCGGTGCGCATCGCCACGCGGCCGCTGTCGCGCATGGCGGAGGCCGCGCGCGCGCTCGGCGAGGACCCGACGCGCGCGCCCATGGACACCCG
>NZ_AMXF01000027.1 GCF_000310225.1 Thauera phenylacetica B4P | reverse complement strand
CTATCCGCTCACCAGATCAAGGTCATGCTGTGCCGTGCCGGCGGTGGACGCCGGATTTGTGCGGGAATCGACCGCCGTTAACAACAAGGCCAATGCCGAACTGCAGCTTCAGATCACCCGCTTGCTGCAAGAAAGCGGGCATCATTGGCTAGAAGCCATGCAACAGCTCAGCGCTGGCAGCATGCTGGAGACCACCTCGCGCATCCAGAACCTCCAACAGGCGGCTGACTGGCAGGCGCTCGCAACCTTGCCGACCGAGGTGTTCTGGCGCCTGTCCCAGGGCCGCATGGGCGATACCCAAGCGGTCGGCCAGGTCGCCGCCAAAAGCCAGGCAGTCTTTGCCGATGGCCTGCGCCAATCGCTCTCAGCCTGGCAGGCATCCGTCTCCGGGGCATTCGGCGCCAGTGGTGACACAGCCTCTTTTTCCCAGCTTTGCCAGCAATGGGCGCAGCCCTGGACCGCGCCATCCACTGCGCCCCAGGGCAAAGCCAAGAAGTGAAGAGGTTGCCATGAGCATCCCTCAACGAACGGCTTTGGTGACCGGAGGAAATCGGGGACTGGGCGCTGCGATTGCCCGTTTTCTGCACGATGCCGGTCACCGCGTGATCATCACGCATACGCCAGGCAATTCCACGATTGACCAGTGGCAGCACGCGCAAGCAGCTCAAGGCTACGCATTTGCGGCCTACGGGGTGGATGTGTCCGACTACGAGTCGGCGCAGGAGTTGGCGCGGCGCATGTATGTCGATGGTTATCGTATTGACATCCTGGTGAACAACGCCGGCATCACCCGCGACGCAACCTTGCGCACGATGGACAAATCCGGCTGGGACGCCGTGCTGCGCACCAACCTCGACTCGATGTTCAACGTCACCAAACCCTTCCTCGATCCGATGCTGGAGCGCGGCTGGGGTCGCATCATCAACGTCTCGTCGATCAATGGCAGCAAGGGCCAGTTCGGGCAGACCAACTATTCGGCGGCCAAGGCCGGGGTCCATGGCTTTACCAAGGCGCTGGCGCAGGAAGTGGCTCGCAAGGGCGTAACGGTCAACACCGTGTCGCCAGGTTATCTGGCCACCGAGATGGTGATGGCCGTGCGCGAGGACGTACGCCAGAAGATCGTTGATGCGATTCCGGTTGGTCGCCTCGGTCAGCCGGCCGAAATCGCGGCACTGGTGACTTTCATAGCCAGTGAGGCCGCTGCTTTCATGACTGGCAGCAACGTGGCGATGAACGGCGGCCAGCACATGTCATGAGTCAGGGAACCCGCGGCGCCAGCGGGTGGTTTCCAACGCGGGCAGTCCACAGCTCTTGGAGGAGTTCCATGTATTCCCGATTTCTGGTGCCGCTGGACGGCAGTCCTACATCCCTTCTGGCCCTTGATCATGCGCGCGCCTTGGCCCACCTGAGTGGCGCCACTGTGATCCTGCTGCATGTCGTCGAGCCGGCTCATCACACCAAGGGCTTCGAACGTCCCAAGGTCTATATGGAAGACGTCCGTCCGCGCTTCATGGCGGCCGGCCAGGCCTTGCTGGATGAGGCCGCCAACGGATTGCGTCAGGACGGACTTGCCGTGGAGACGGTGCTTCTTGAAAGCGGTGCCGAGCGCGTATCGGAACAAATCGCCAAGCAGGCCGAGGCGAGTGCGTGTGATCTGGTCATCCTGGGCACCCACGGGCGTCGCGGCGTGGATCGGCTGCTGCTCGGCAGCGACGCGGAGCAGATCGCGCGCATCGCGCCGGTTCCCGTGATGCTGGTACGCCAACCGCACCGCAAAGGAATCACATGAACGAACAAACTTCTGAACACGTTAGTGCCGTTGCTCCCAGCGGTGTCGCGCGTCTCATCGCCCATGTCAAAGCCATGGCCCCGGTGCGCACTGCCGTCGTGCACCCCTGCGACGCGCTCAGCCTGGGCGGTGCACTGGACGCACGCGATGCCGGCATCATCACGCCAGTGCTGGTGGCGCCGCTTGCCAAGCTGCGCGCCGTTGCAGCCGATTTCGGGCTGGATCTGGGGGACAGTGAGATCGTTGATGTGCCGCACAGCCACGCTGCCGCGGCCACCGCCGCCAGGCTGGCTGGCAAGGGCGAGGTGCAGGCACTGATGAAAGGCAGCTTGCACAGCGACGAGTACCTGGGCGCCATTCTGGCCCCCGAGGCTGGCCTGCGCACCGAGCGCCGCTTGACGCACTGCTACATCATGCAGACGGCCAGCTACCCCCGGCCCTTCATCATCACCGACGCCGCCATCAACATCGCTCCGTCGCTTGAGGACAAGGCCGATATCGTGCGCAACGCCATCGATCTGGCGCACGTCATCGGTGTGGCCGAACCCAAAGTCGCCATCCTGGCGGCGGTGGAAACGGTGAACCCTCGCATGCGCTCGACGCTGGATGCGGCAGCCCTGTGCAAGATGGCCGACCGCGGCCAGATCACAGGGGGCCTAGTCGACGGGCCGCTGGCCTTCGACAACGCGGTCTCGCCCGAGGCTGCGCAAGTCAAGGGCATCCGGTCGGCCGTGGGAGGGCAGGCTGACGTGCTTGTTGTGCCTGATCTGGAAAGCGGCAACATGCTGGCCAAGCAGCTTGAGTTCCTGGGCGGTGCCGAGAGCGCCGGCATCGTCATGGGCGCGCGTGTGCCCATCGTGCTCACCAGCCGCTCCGACTCGCGCACCACGCGCCTGGCGTCCTGCGCCATTGCACTCATGCTGGCCGAACGCAGGCGCGCCGCGCCGCCGTGAGGCGCTTGCGCCACCGATTCAACCCGCATTTCAAAATGGAGTCTTCACCATGAAATACAGCTTCAAGGGCAACAGCGCCATCGTCAGCGGCGGTGGCTCCGGCATCGGCGAGGCGACGGCCCGTCTGCTGGCCGCCAACCGCGTGCAGGTTGTTGTCTCCGACATCGACCTTGAGGCCGCACGGCGCGTGGTGGAGGCCATCGACGCCGCCGGCGGCCGCGCCGTGGCGCACGCCGGCAACACCGCCCGTCCCGACGACGCACAAGCAGCGGTGCAGTGCGCACTCGAACATTTCGGCGCCCTGGATCTGGCATTCAACAATGCCGGTATCAGCGGTACGCTCAAACCTGCGGGAGAACTGGCGGCGGACGAGTGGCAGCACGTCATCGACGTCAATCTCTCTGGTGTTCAATATGCCCTGCGGGCGCAGATTCCGGCCATGCTGGCCGCCGGTGGTGGTGCCATCGTCAACATGTCGTCCATCCTCGGCCTGGTTGGCAGCGCTACCGCCCCAGCCTACGTCGCCGCCAAGCATGGTGTCACCGGCCTCACGCGTTCAGCGGCGCTGGCCTACGCGGCGCAGGGCATCCGCATCAACTCCATCCACCCGGGCTATATCGATACGCCGCTGCTCAAAGTGTTGGACGAGGCGACGTTGGCGGCGCTCAAGGGCATGCACGCAATCGGGCGCCTGGGCCAGTCCGAAGAGATCGCCCACGCTGCCTGCTTCCTGCTCTCCGAGGGCGCCAGCTACATGTGCGGCAGCGCGCTGGTGGTCGATGGCGGCTATACCGCCGCTTGAAATTACGGTCGCGGCTGAGGTCGGCAACGCCGGTGCAGCATCAAGGTGTGAGACAGGTGGCCTTTGCATTCTCTTTGCGGTGGTCGATCGTGATCGTTGCCGTGTTCGCACTTGGCGGCTGCGCGATTGTCAGCGAGTTCAAGCCCTCTGTGACTGTACGCGCAATGGCACCGGATGAATACGTTGCGCTACGGCGGGGCGATGTCCTCGGCACGGGAAAACTGAGTGCGTTGACTGTGCAGGCCCTCCGCGTCGCCGAAATTGATGAACGGGCCTGCGCAAAGAGCACCTCACTTGCTTGTATTGCGGCGATAGCCGCAGTCAAGGACATGGACGAAGAGACCAAGACATCGGCTCTGGCTGAGCTTTGGTTGCAGCATGCCGTGTCCATTTCAATGTCGGCTCCTTACACCGAATCCTCCTCCACTTCAGCTTGGATCGAGACGGCACGGTATGCGTATGCCTATCTCTTCTTTACCAGGCGTGTACCCGGCGAACGCGCGTTTGAGGAGCGGCAGACGCAGGTGCGCGACTGGTACAACTACGCAGTACAAAAAACGGTCGCACAGCTGTTTGGCGTACGCCAAGGGACACCGGATGCGAAGGCTGTGAAGGCCAAAGGTGTGCTGCGTTTGGGTGATTGGGCTTTGCGAGTTGACCTGAATGCTCGCCTGCCGAACGGCGTGGCAATGCCGCGTGAGTTGTTGCCTGCCAGTGCACTGAGATTCCAAGGTCTGCGCGGCATCTACCGTAGGGATGGCCTGGGCGCTGAACTGGTGGCCGTAACCGATGCCCAGTCGTTAACCAATCACAACGGGTTACCCACCGGAGATGATTTTTCGAAGAAATCCACCGCCTGGAACGAAATGCCCACCCCCAACGTGACGGTAGTGCTCCGCTTCGACGTGCGCTCTATGGAGGAGCTGCTGGCCTCGCACGAACTCGTCGTTGCGGTGTATGACCCGCTGGTCCAAGACTATTTGTCGCTCCATGGGCAACGCGTTCCGCTGGCTGGCAATTTCACAGCTGGCTATGGTCTGTGGCTGGCACGCTCGGAGTTCAATCGGCAATCGTTGTTGGGTCTGCTTGGGCGTGACCGTGGAATCGATCAGCCGCGCCTGTATCTGATGCAGCCATTCGATCCACAGCGGCGCATCATCGTGATGCTGCATGGACTGGCGAGCAGCCCCGAGGCTTGGGTCAACGTGGCCAATGAACTTCTGGCCGACGAAGAACTGCGGTGCGCCTTCCAAGTCTGGCAGGTCTATTACCCCACGAACATGCCGCTGCCAGCCAATCATGCGGCAATCCGACAAGTTCTGCTGGCCGCTTTGCATCACTTCGACCCGGAGGATAAAACCGCAGCTTCACACGGGCTGGTGTTGGTTGGGCACAGCATGGGCGGAGTGCTCGCGCGGTTGATGGTCTCCACGTCGGATCAGCAATTGTTGAAATGGGCCGAATCGGATCCGAGGATCGATCTGGATCGTCTTGGCAAGAGCCGCGCCAAAATTGACCCTCTCCTGCAATTTCAGCCATTTCGAGGTGTTGAGCGGGTGATATTCATCGCCACGCCCCACCGTGGAACCGTGGTTGCCGGCCAAGGGTTTGGGCGCTGGGTGGCCGGATTGGTCCGCTTGCCGCTGAAGCTGCTGGAAGCGCTCGCTGGCGCCATTCCGGCTCGCGCCGACACCATGGGAACAACCCAGGAAACGCTCCTGGAGCGCATTCCCAACAGCATTGATCAGCTCGACGAAAAGGATCCCTTTGTCAAAGCCGCAGCAGAGCTTCCTATCTCGGATCGGGTGTCATATCACTCGATTATCGCCAGGCAGAACACCGATGGTTCTCTTGCGGACTCCGACGACGGCCTGGTTCCGTACAGAAGTGCCCATCTGGAGGGGGCCGCATCGGAAAGGATCATCGTGTCCGGGCACAGCGTGCAGGAGACCGCTGCGTCAATCGCAGAGATCAGGCGAATCCTGCGTGAAGACATTGCAAGACATCAGTTGACAATCGCAGATATTCCTCCCGCCGAAAGGAGGGGGACTTGCCTCGCCTATTAATCGATTCAGTCATTGTTTTTTGATACTTTAGTGAGTAACATATCACTAGCTTTTCTCTAATTCAATTTGGACTGCTTGCATCGCAACCGAGACACTTTCGGTTCGGAGGGACAGCGTCCCTGGTGTGCTCATATGAATGAAGCATCAGACCGCACCCCATAGAACGTGGACGATCTGACACGCTAGGAAGGGCATAAGTGGAATTGCGCCACCTTCGATGTTTCATCGCTGTCGCGGAGGAGCTTCATTTCGCTCGTGCCGCTGAACGGCTACACATCGACCAATCGCCGCTGTCTCGCACCATCAAGGAACTGGAGGAAGAACTTGGTGCGCGCCTGTTCGTTCGCACTACCCGCAGCACGCAACTGACCCGTGCAGGTCGATTGCTCTTGGAACACGTACCGCGCATCTTTACTGCGCTGGAGCAAGCCCGCGATAGCGTCAGGTCTGCTTCCAATGGCTATCACGGGCAATTGCGCATTGCCTTGTCCGATGGCATCACGCCATCACGCTTGCCGGCGCTGCTTGCGCAGTGCCGTGAAGAAGACCCCGAGGTCGAGGTTCGATTATTCGAGGTTCCGCTGGCCCAGCAGATCAAAGGCTTGCACGATGACCTATACGATGCCGGTTTTTCGATGGCCGATGATGTGGGCGATGGCATCGTGGCCACATCTGCCTGGGAGGACGAATTGATGGTCGCAGTACCTGCTCGCCATCCCGTGCTCTCCTTCAGGCAGGTTCCGCTGGAGGAAGTGCTGCACTATCCGCTGGTGTTGGGCGATCCCGCAATCTGCGAAGGCCATGCACGTCAGGTCGAGCGCATCCTGCGCAAGCACGAGCAGGAGCCGCTGATAGTCCAGCACGTTTCCACCTTTGACCTCATGATGACTCTGGTCTCCGCCGGATTGGCCTTGGGCCTGGCTGGCGCGGCGCACATCAGCTCCAGTCGCGAGCTTGGTGTTGTGGCTCGACCCTTGGCGGGTAAACCGCCGATGCTGACAACCTATCTGCTGCGTCGTGATGCGGAGACTCCAGAAATGTTGACCCGGTTCATTGAACGAGTGGCCTTCATTGACTCGGCAGGTAATCTGAGCAATGCCAAAAATATCCGACCCACCCGATGAAAGGATTGGAACCATGCATAAGGTGATGCTGCTGATGCTGGCTGCCACACTGACTGCATGTGGACCCTCTCAACTCTCGGAAACGGTAGACGCGCTTACAGCCAATCCCGAACGCATCAAGGAGATTCAACGCCTGTGCAAGGAAGATCGCGCGAAGGTCGATGATGAACTTTGCCGACGCGCCGCAGAAGCCGCAAAGCGGCGTTTCTACGGTGATCGGCCGGAGCAGAAGCCCAGGTAGTCACCCGCGCACTCGCTTCGCTTTGGAAAAATCCGTCCGTTACCTCGCCACGCTGAAATGCGCTCGTGGTTGCAACGCATTTATTGCCCTCGCTACAGCAAGAACTCCTGCTTTTTTAGCCTCAATTCCTGCCATAACGGCCTTTGACCGGCACTGACCCGGCACCGATCCTGACGCCTACGGCACGTCTTTGTGCCGCTTTTTCCATGAGGAATCAGCGCAGGAGAAATCGGAGGCCAGGTCATGCAAGGAACGAACGTGCTGTTCGGTCAGATTGCCGTGGTATTCGGCATCGTGATCGCCGGTGTGTGGGGTGCCACACAATGGACAGCAGCAGCCCTTGGCTACCAACTACGCCTCGGCTCGCCCTGGTTCGATTTTCTTGGCACGCCGATCTACCACCCGTGGAAGCTGTTTGAGTGGTGGTTCGTTTTCGATGCTTACGCGCCGCGCGTGTTTGATACCGGCGGCGCCATCGCGGGCGGCAGCGGCCTGCTCGCGGTGGTCGTCGCCATCGGCATGTCGATCTGGCGATCGCGACAGTCGCGCCTGGTCACAACCTACGGCTCTGCGCGATGGGCCAACGCGCAGGACATTCGCAAGGCGGGTCTCACACAACCGTCCGGCGTGTTCCTTGGCCAGCACGACCGCCAATACCTGCGCCATGAAGGCCCGGAACACGTCCTGACTTTCGCGCCCACGCGCTCGGGCAAGGGCGTGGGCCTGGTGGTGCCGACGTTGCTGTCCTGGCCAGCCTCGGCCGTCATCCACGACATCAAGGGCGAAAACTGGCAGATCACCGCCGGTTGGCGCTCGCGCTTCTCGCACTGCCTGCTGTTCAACCCGACCGATGCGAAGTCGGCGGCCTACAACCCGCTGCTGGAGGTTCGGCGCGGCGCGCATGAAGTGCGCGACGTGCAGAACATCGCGGACATTCTGGTCGATCCCGAAGGCGCGCTGGAGAAGCGCAACCATTGGGAAAAGACTTCGCACGCGCTGCTGGTCGGAGCCATTCTGCATGTGCTCTACGCGGGTGCAGACAAGACGCTGCGCGGCGTCGCCAACTTCCTGTCCGATCCGGCCAGCCCCTTCGAGCTGACCTTGCACCGAATGATGACCACGCCGCACCTCGTCAAGGAGGAAGGAGGTGGCCCGCATCCGGTAGTGGCCTCCGCCGCGCGCGAGGTCTTGAACAAAAGCGACAACGAGCGTTCCGGCGTGTTGAGCACCGCCATGTCGTTCCTCGGCCTGTACCGCGACCCCACGGTGGCCGAAGTCACGTCGCGCTGCGACTGGCGCATCGCCGACCTGATCGCGGCCGAGCATCCGGTGTCGCTGTACCTGGTGGTGCCGCCTTCGGACATATCGCGGACGAAGCCGCTCATCCGCCTGATCCTCAACCAGATCGGCCGGCGCCTCACCGAATCGCTCGACGGCTCCGACGGCATCGAGCGCCGCCACAAGCTGCTACTGATGCTCGACGAGTTTCCGGCACTGGGGCGCCTGGACTTCTTCGAGACGGCGCTGGCTTTCATGGCGGGCTACGGCATCCGCAGCTTCCTCATCGCGCAGTCGCTCAACCAGATCGACAAAGCCTACGGCCAGAACCATTCGATCCTCGACAACTGCCATGTGCGCGTGACGTTCGCCACCAACGACGAACGCACCGCCAAGCGTATCTCCGAAACACTCGGCACCGCGACTGAGCTACGTGCACAGCGCAACTACGCGGGCCACCGGCTGGCGCCATGGCTGGGGCACCTGATGGTGTCGCGCCAGGAGACGGCCCGCCCGCTGTTGACGCCGGGCGAAGTCATGCAGCTTCCGACCGACGAGGCTGTGGTCATGGTGTCCAGCGTGGCGCCGATCAAAGCCAAAAAGCTGCGCTACTACGCGGACAGCAATTTCAAGCACCGCGTGCTGCGGCCGCCTGCGCTTGCGGACAGGCAGTACGCCGACGCGCCGCCGTCGCGGCCTGACGACTGGAGCGGGCTGGCAATTCCTGCCGTTCAGGCTGCATCGGCCACGGCATCCGCCTATGGCCTGGGGAACTTGGCCAGCGATGACGGCGGCCCGCGCCGTCAGCCCGAGCTTTCCGAAACCGTCGCCTATGACCCCGAACTGGCCGCGCCCGCAGCCGACTTGGCGCTGTTCGATGACGACGACGACCTGCCGCTTCCCCTTCCGCGCCAGCTTGATCCGGCCATGCAGAGCGTGGCCCGGCTGGCTTCCCTCGACCCCAGCGACGGAATCGAGCTATGAGTCACTACCGCCTCAACCTGTTCATCCAGCCCGAGCACGCCAAGCGCTTGGACGAGCTGGCCGCCAAGAAAGGCGTGTCCAAGTCGTCCATCGTCGCCGCTGCCTTGGCGTCCTGGCTGTCGCCGGACGCAGCAGACCAGCGCGAGGCGGCCATCGCCAAGCGGCTGGATCGCCTGTCACGGCAGGCCGAGCGCATGGAGCGCGACCAGAACATCGCCATCGAGACGCTGGCGCTGTTCATCCGCTACTACCTGACCGTGAGCACGCCGGTTCCCGAGGCCCATCAGGAGGCCGCCCGCGCCCAGGGCAAAGCGCGCTTCGAGCAGTTCATCGAACAACTCGGCCGCCACCTGCTGCGGGGCCGGAGCTTAGTGCGCGACGTGGTGGAGGAGCTGCATCCCGACCCAATGCGGATGGAAGACGCGGCGGCAGCCGCGCAAGCGCAAGCGCAAGAGCGTGCGTCATGAGCGCCGCTCGGCAGTCCATGAGCGCCTCGTCGCTCGACCGTCGCATCCAGATGCTGCGCACGGCCATGGGGCCGTTGATCGCCGCGGCGCTGGAAGACCCGGACGTGGTGGAAGTAATGCTGAACCCTGATCGCACCTTGTGGATCGACCGGCTTTCGTCAGGCCGCGCACCAATGGGTGTGGAGCTACCCGAGGCCGATGGTGAACGCATCATTCGCCTTGTCGCGGCCCACGTCGGTGCGGAGGTGCATCGCGGCCAACCCCTGCTGTCGGCCGAGTTGCCGGAAACGGGAGAACGCTTCGAGGGCATCTTGCCGCCGGCCGCACCGGGGCCGGCCTTCGCGCTGCGCAAGCGCGCCATCGGCGTGATCCCGCTGGTGCGGTACGTCATCGACGGAATGATTACCAGCGCCCAGGCGGGCTTTCTGGTGCACGCTGTGCGCGAACGCCAGAACGTCTTGATCGCCGGCGCCACCAGCAGCGGCAAGACCACGCTCGCCAATGCGTTGCTGGCCGAGATCGCCGCCACGGGCGACCGCGTGCTCGTACTCGAAGACACGGTGGAACTGCAATGCGCGGCCCGCGACCACGTGCCGCTGCGCACGCAGCAAGGCGTAGTGTCGATGACCGAGCTGGTGCGTTCGTCCATGCGCCTGCGACCGGATCGCGTCGTCGTCGGCGAGGTGCGCGGCGCCGAGGCGCTGGATCTCATCAAGGTCTGGGGCACGGGCCACCCCGGCGGCATCGCCACGATCCACGCCGGCTCCGCGCTCGGCGCGCTGCTGCGCCTGGAGCAACTGATTCTCGAAGTAGCCGTGAACCCGCCCCGTGCGCTGATCGCCGAGGCAGTCAACGTGGTGATCCACATCGCCGGGCGCGGGCGCAAGCGCCGCATCGAGAACATCGCCCGCGTCGTCGGCTTCGACGGCGTGGGCTACCAACTGGCGGACGCGCTGGAAACGCCGTTTCCCGAGCTGCCGCCGATCCCCGATGCCGCACCCGCTGCGGCGACTTCCTCGTCCCCTGACCAACCTGGAGAACTGCCATGACGCAGATGACCATTCCTGCTTTCCGTGTTTCCGTAAATCCGGCTTTACGCCTTGCACGGCTGCGCAGTCTCGCCCGCCCTGCGGGGCAAGGGCTACTGCTGGCCGCGCTGCTGCTGTTCCTGGCCAGAACCGCGCAAGCCGCCGGCTCCTCGATGCCGTGGGAAGGGCCGTTGCAGTCGATCTTGGAGTCGATTCAAGGGCCGGTGGCGCGCATCGTCGCGGTCATCATCATCATCGCCACGGGCCTCGCGCTGGCCTTCGGCGACACGTCGGGCGGCTTCCGCAAGCTGATCCAGATCGTGTTCGGCTTGAGCATCGCCTTCGCCGCTTCGAGCTTCTTCCTGTCGTTCTTCAGCTTCTCCGGCGGGGCTGTCGTATGAGCAGCCTGGATACCTTCGCGGCCGGGTTCGAGGTGCCGCTGCATCGCTCGCTGACCGAGCCGATTTTGCTGGGCGGCGCACCGCGAACGGTCGCCATTGCGAACGGCACGCTGGCCGCCGCTGTCGGGCTGGGGCTGCAACTGTGGATTCCGGGCGTGGTGCTCTGGATCGTCGGCCATTCGCTGGCGGTTTGGGGCGCGCGCGTCGATCCGCAGTTCATGGCCGTGTTCGCCCAGCACATCAAGCACCGCCCGCTGCTGGACGTGTGAGGGGACGCCGCCATGCTGAACCTCACCGAATACCGCCAGCGCCCGGCCTTCCTGGCCGACTGGCTGCCGTGGGCTGGATTGGTTGCGCCGGGTGTCGTCTTGAACAAGGACGGCAGTTTCCAGCGCACGGCCCGGTTTCGCGGGCCTGACCTCGACAGCGCGACGCATGGCGAGCTGATCGCCACGTCGGCGCGGTTGAACAACGCATTGCGCCGCATGGGTTCGGGCTGGGCGCTGTTCATTGAGGCAGAGCGCCGGCCCGCCGCCGACTATCCGCACTCGGAGTTTCCCGAGCCGCTGTCGTGGCTAGTGGACGAGGAACGCCGGGCCACCTTCGAGGACTCGGGCAACCACTTCGAAAGCGGCTATCACCTGACGCTGGTGTACCTGCCGCCCGAGGAAGTGCGCGCCCGCGCGGCGGGGATGCTGTACGAGAACCGGCCGACCGAAGGCGTGGACTGGCGCGGCCGGCTCGATGCTTTCGTGGCGGAGACGGATCGCGTGTTTGACCTGCTCGATGGCGTGATGCCGGAAATCGCCTGGCTCGATGACAGCCAGACGCTGACCTACCTGCACTCCACCATCTCGACGCGGCGTTACCGCGTGGGCGTGCCCGAGGTGCCGTTCCACATCGACTCGCTGCTGACCGATTCTGCGCTGGTAGGCGGCCTGGCGCCCATGCTGGGCGACCAGCACCTGCGCGTGGTATCGGTGCGGGGCTTCCCGACATCGACGTGGCCGGGGATTCTGGACGACCTCAACCGGCTCGGCTTTGCTTACCGCTGGAGCACGCGCTTTCTCTGCCTCGACAAAGCCGAAGCGGAACGGGAGTTGGGACGCCTGCGCCGCCAGTGGTTCGCCAAGCGCAAGAACGTCATCGCGCTGCTGCGCGAAACGATCTTCCAGCAGGAAAGCCCGCTGGTTGATACCGACGCCAGCAACAAGGCGGCCGACGCCGACGCCGCCTTGCAGGAGCTGGGCAGCGATCAAGTCGCCTTCGGCTACCTCACCGCCACGGTAACGGTGCTTGATGCCGACCCGGCCGTGGCCGACGAGAAGCTGCGCATGGTGGAGCGTGTCATCCAGGGCCGAGGCTTCGTCACCATCCCCGAAACGCTCAACGCCGTGGATGCGTGGCTGTCATCGATCCCTGGCAACGCCTACGCGAACGTGCGCCAGCCCATCGTTTCGACACTGAACCTGGCGCACATGATGCCGGTGTCGGCGGTGTGGGCCGGCCCCGAGCGCAATGCCCATCTTGACGGCCCGCCGCTGATCGTCACGCGCACCGATGGCGCGACGCCTTTCCGGCTCGTCACGCACATCGGCGACGTGGGCCACACGCTGGTGGCTGGCCCCACGGGCATGGGCAAATCGGTGCTGCTCGCCACGCTGGCGATGCAGTTCCGCCGCTATCGCGGCTCGCGCATCTTCGCGTTCGACATGGGCCGCTCGATGCGCGCCACGATCCTCGGTCTGGGCGGCGAGCACTACGACCTCGGGACGGATGGCGAAATCGCCTTCCAGCCCTTGGCCCGCATCGACCGCGCGGGCTACCGCACATGGTCAGCCGAATGGATCGAAGGCCGCTTGATGCACGAAGGCGTGGCGACCGGCCCCGACGAGAAAGCGGCCATCTGGTCGGCGCTGGGAAGCCTGGCCGGTGCGCCCATGGAGCAGCGCACGATGACGGGCCTGTCAGTGCTGCTGCAATCGAACGCGCTGCGGCAGGCACTGTCGCCTTACGTGCTCGGCGGCGCCCACGGCAAGCTGCTGGACGCCGACCACGACCGGCTGGAAAGCACCGATGCGGGGTCAGCGGGCGTGCAGTGCTTCGAGATGGAGGAGCTGATGCACAGCAAGGCCGCCGTCATGGCCGTGCTGCATTACCTCTTTGCGCGCTTCGATGAACGCTTTGACGGTGTGCCCACGCTGCTGATCCTCGATGAAGCGTGGCTGTTCCTCGATGACCCGGTGTTTGCCGCGCGCATCCGCCAGTGGCTCAAGACGCTGCGCAAGAAGAACGTCAGTGTCATATTCGCCACACAGAGCCTTGCCGACATCAAGGATTCGAGCATCGCGCCCGCGATTGTCGAAAGCTGCTCCAGCCGCATCTTTCTACCGAACCCGCAGGCGACCGAGCCGCAGATTCGCACGATCTACGAGGGCTTCGGGCTTAACAGGCGGCAGATCGAGATCGTTGCCACGGCGCAGCCGAAGCGCGACTACTACTACCAATCCCGCCTCGGCAATCGCCTGTTCGACCTCGACTTGGGGCCTGCGACGCTGGCCTTCGCTGGCGCTTCCACGCCGCAGGACCAGCGCGCCATTGATCAAGTTCTTGGCCGCTTGCCGCCGGACACCGGCGTGCCTGGCTTCGCGGGCGCTTGGCTGCGCCATCGCGGCCTCGATTGGGCGGCCGACCTGCTGCCCTCGTTCCCCGGCCTTGCGCCGGGTTCCCTCCGTGCTACCGACTACCCACAGGAGAACCCGCAATGAAGATCCGTGCGCTTTCCATTTCTCTCGCTGCCGCGCTATCGCTGACGACATTGACTCCTTCACCAGCACTGGCCTGGCGCATTGTCTTTGATCCGACCAACTATGTGCAGAACACGCTGACTGCAATCCGTACCCTCGAACAGATAAACAACCAGATTCGCCAGCTC
Source organism: Thauera phenylacetica B4P (assembly GCF_000310225.1). GTDB lineage: Bacteria > Pseudomonadota > Gammaproteobacteria > Burkholderiales > Rhodocyclaceae > Thauera > Thauera phenylacetica. Next base: position 17,428 of record NZ_AMXF01000027.1, on the reverse strand, counting down.
CAGAACGAAGCGCAGATGCTGATGAACCAGGCGCGCAACCTCGCAAGCCTGCCGTCCAGCGTGGTCGGCCAGTTGCGCGCTAACCTGGCGACGACCGAACGGCTGATTGCCCAAGCCAGGGGCTTGGCCTACGACGTGACGAATCTGGATCGGGAGTTCGCGCGCCTGTATCCCGAACAGTACGCCGCCACGATCAGCGGCGACCAGATGTACCGCGATGCGCAGGAGCGTTGGAAGAACACGCTCAATGGCTTGCAGACCACGATGCAGATGCAAGCCCAGGCATCGCAGAACCTCCATGACGATGAAGGTGTTCTGACGGATCTGGTCAGCAAGAGCCAATCTGCCGTCGGTGCGCTACAAGCCATGCAAGCCACGAACCAACTGTTGGCCTTGCAGGCCAAGCAGTCCATTCAGACCCAGCGGCTCCAGATCACGCAAGACCGGGCAGCGTCGCTAGAGCTGGCGCGGCAGGCGGCGGCCACGGAGCGTGCCCGCGAGGTGCGACGGCGCTTCCTCGGCGAAGGTACGCCGTATACGCCGCAGTCTGTGAACTTTTACGGCAACTGACGGGAGGCCGCCATGCGATGCGTCCTCGCCCTGTCTGTTGCGGTGCTTGCCGCGCTGCTGGCCGCTTGCGGCAAGCAGCCGGCCGACAACCTTACCGATGCCTTGGCAGTCGATCCCGTGCGGCTCAAGGCATTGCGCGCGCAATGCGCAGCCGACGGGCGGGCCACGGGCGAGGACGCTTGTCGCGACGCCGCCGAAGCCTTCCGGCGGCGCTTCGTTTCCGGCGGGGCCGGGCTGGATGAACACCAGACGCTGTCCGATCTGCCGTCGATCCCGCCCAGCTTCAAGGAACCGGCCGATGGCGTGGCGCCAGCCTTTCCCGCCGAACCGGAGGGCACGCCATGAATGACGTGACCATCATCGACCAGTTCCTTAACACCTTCGCTACCTACATCGACTCGGGTTTCGGGCTGCTGCGGGGCGAAGTGGCGTTCCTCACGGCCACGCTAATCGTCATCGACATGACTCTCGCCGGGCTGTATTGGGCCATGAGCCACGCCACCGGCCAGGGCGAGGACGTGATCGCCAAGCTGCTGCGCAAGGTGCTCTACGTCGGCGCCTTCGCCTACATCCTCAACAACTTCAATTGGCTGGCCAGCATCGTGTTTCGCTCGTTTGCGGGGCTGGGCATCACCGCCACCGGCTCGGCCATCACGATGGAGACCTTCTTGCAGCCGGGTCGGCTGGCGAAGACCGGCATCGACGCAGGGGCGCCGATCTTGAAGCAGATCGGCGATATGGCGGGGTTCCCCGAAGTGTTCGTGAACCTCGACCCCATCGTGGTGATGTTCCTCGCGTGGCTGGTCGTGGTGCTGTGCTTCTTCGTGTTGGCGATCCAGCTATTCATCACGCTGATCGAGTTCAAGCTGACCACGCTCGCCGGCTTCGTGCTGGTGCCGTTCGCGCTGTGGAACAAGACGAGCTTTCTGGCGGAAAAGGTGCTGGGCAACGTCGTGTCCGCCGGCGTCAAGGTCTTGGTCTTGGCCGTCATCGTTGGTATCGGCTCGGGCCTGTTCGCGCAGTTCCAAGTCCATCCCGCCGAGCCGTCCATCGACCATGCGCTGGTCATCATGCTGGCCTCGCTCACTTTGCTGGCGCTGGGTATCTTCGGCCCCGGCATCGCCACGGGTCTTGTGTCCGGTGCGCCGCAGCTCGGTGCGGGCGCGATGGCCGGCGCTGCTATCGGCGCAGCAGGAACGGCGGTGGCCGTCGGTGCCGCCGCAACGGGCGTAGGTGGTGCCGTCATGGCCGGGGCGCGCATGGCCCCGGCTGCCGCCAAGCTGGCCGGCAGCGGTGCGCGCGCCGCCACGTCGGCAGCCAGCAGCGCGAAATCGGCGTTCCAGGCCGGTTCCGCCGCCGCAGGCGGTGGTGCAAAGGGTGCAATGGCGGGCCTGGGCAATGTCGCCAAGACCGGCGCGCAGTCGGCAGGACGCGCGGCGGCATCCCGCGCTTCCGCCGCCGGGCAGCGCATGGCTGCGCCGTTCCGCGCTGGCTGGAATGGCGACGCTGGTGCGTCAGCCGGTCAGCCCGCCACAAGCGAAGCCCCCGCAGGCGGCACCGCTGCACAGACACCAGAGCAACCCGCCTGGGCCAAGCGGCTGCACCGCCGCCAGCAACTCACCCATGCCGCGACCACCACTGCCCACGCGCTGCGCGGTGGCGATGGTGGCGGCTCCGGCCAGGGGCCGAGCCTGCGCGATTCCGATTCATAAGGAGAACTGACCATGCGATTCAAGAAACCGCAGGTGCGCTACGCCGACACGCCGCCGCCTGCCACGCCATACCAAGCTGCCGGCCAGGTGTGGGACGAACGTATCGGCTCGCCGCGCGTGCAGGCGAAGAACTGGCGGCTGATGGCCTTCGGGTGTCTCACGCTCGCGCTGCTGATGGCCGGTGGCCTGGTATGGCGCTCGGCGCAGTCCATCGTGACGCCGTATGTGGTGGAGGTGGACAACGCGGGCCAGGTGCGAGCGGTCGGCGAAGCCGCCACGCCCTACAAGCCCAGCGACGCGCAGACGGCTTACCACCTGGGCCGATTTATCGGCCTAGTGCGCTCGCTGTCCATCGACCCCATCGTCGTGCGCCAGAACTGGCTCGATGCCTACGACTACACGACCGACAAGGGCGCAGTCGTACTCAACGACTACGCGCGCGTGAACGATCCGTTCGCGCGCATCGGTAAGGAATCGGTGACGGTGCAGATCACCAGCGTCGTGCGTGCCAGCGACACGTCTTTCAACGTGCGCTGGACGGAACGCCGTTACGTCAACGGTGCCGCGGCGGGCCTGGAGCGGTGGACGGCCGTGGTGTCCATCGTGCTCCAGCCGCCGCGCACCGAAGAACGTCTGCGCAAGAACCCCCTGGGCATCTACGTCAATGGCCTGTCGTGGAGCCGCGAACTGGATTCTTCCGAAGGAGCCAAGCCATGAATGATCTTTTCCGTAAAACCGCTTTGCCGGTGATCCTGCTTGCGTCGACTGTTCTGTCCACGGGCTGCGCCACACAGGGTAAACCGCCGCCCGTGATCTCGCTCGATGAGCCGGTGCAGGCCCAGCCGCTGCCGGAGCCGCCTGCGCCGGTGGAGGTGGTGGCCGTACCCGAGGTGCTCCCGATGCCGGCGCAGTTGAAGCCGTTGCCCGAAGCCGAGGACGCCAAGCCTACGCCGGAGCCTGCAGACGAGAAGGTGCGCGTCTCGCGCGCCAATGCCGAGGCGCGCGTCGCGCCCACGCGCGAGGGCTACGTCAATGCGATTCAGGTCTGGCCCTTCACCGATGGCGCGCTCTATCAGGTCTATGCGGCCGTGGGCCGCGTTACCGTGGTTTCGCTCCAGCCGGGCGAGGAGCTGGTGACGGTGGCCGCCGGCGATACCGTGCGCTGGATCGTGGGCGACACGTCCAGCGGCAGCGGTGCCGACCTGCGCGTGAACGTGCTGGTCAAGCCGATCCGCTCGGGCCTTAAGACGAATCTGGTTATCACCACCAGCCGTAGGACGTACCTGCTGGAGCTGGCTTCGACGGAAAAAACGTGGATGGCATCGGTGTCGTGGGAATACCCGCGCGACCGGGTGCTGGCCTTGCAGCGCCAGGCGCAGGCTTCCAGCGCCGCCGCGCCGGTGGATTCCGGCTTGTCGCTGGAGAACCTGCGCTTCCGCTACGCGATCAGCGGCAGCAATCCGCCCTGGAAGCCACTCCGTGCCTTCGATGATGGCGCGAAGGTCTATATCCAGTTCCCTCCCGGTATCGCTCAGGGTGAATTGCCGCCGCTGTTCGTGATTGGGCCGCAAGGTGACGGGCAACTGGTCAATTACCGCTTCCGCGCGCCGTACTACATTGTGGATCGCCTCTTTGGCGCTGCCGAACTGCGCCTGGGTGGTGACAAGGGCGACGTGGTGCGGATCGAGCGCACGGATGGCGTGGCACGGAGGAACTGACCATGAGCCAGGACGACACCCCCGACCTCGCCACGCCGCAGGCGGGCAAGGTCGCGCCCGAGGCGGTTGCGCTGCGCGCCCAGCCGCGCCCGGTCACGCGCCTGAACCGGCGGACGCTGGCCATGCTCACCGGCGGCCTGTCGGTCGCCGTGCTCGGGGCCACGATCTGGTCATTGCAGCCGCATCGGCGCGGCGCAGGCGAACAGACCGAGCTTTACAACGTGGATCGTGTGTCGAAGTCTGAAGGGCTGGACGGCCTACCGTCCGACTATTCCAAGCTGCCGAAGGTGCCCGAACTCGGGCCGCCGCTGCCGGGCGATCTCGGCCCGGCCATCGTGAAATCGCAGCAGCCGGTTACGGCCGCCTACACGGCCCCCGGCCACGATCCGAACGATGCGCTGCGCAAGGAAGCCGAAGCGGCCGCAGCCTCGTCCGTGTTCTTCCGTTCAGGTGCGCAGGCGGCCGCTCCCGTGGCGCAGTCGCGGGTCGCCGCCGCGCCGGGCTTCGCCGCCAATGCAGCGTTCGACCCGATGGCCGCCGGACCGGCCTCGACGGCGGCCCAGCCCGCCGACCCGACCGCCGTGCAGAACCGGCAAGACCAGAAAGAGGTTTTCCTGAAAGGTGGTTCTACGGAAACCCGCAATTCCGGCAATCTGGCGCTGCCGGCATCGCCATATCAGGTGATGGCCGGAACGGTGATCGCCGGGGCGCTGGTGACAGGCATCAAGTCCGATCTTCCGGGCGACGTGATCGCCACGGTGACGGAGCCGGTCTTTGACACGGCCACTGGCAAATTCCTGCTGATCCCGCAGGGATCGCGCATCCTCGGGCGCTACAACAGCCAGGTCAGCTACGGGCAGAGCCGTGTCCAAGTCGTCTGGAACCGGATCATCCTGCCCGACACGTCCTCGCTGACGCTCGACAACCTTGTTGGCACCGATCCCGCAGGCTACGCGGGCCTGGAAGACGATGTGGACTGGCATTGGAATCGCATCGTCGCTGGCGCGGTGCTGACGACGCTGCTGGGTGTCGGCGCCGAGCTGGCCGCGCCGGAGAGCCGCCAGGACGGCAATCGCATCGTGATCGCGGGGCGCGACAGCGCGCAGGACAGCATCAATCAGGTCGGCCAGGAGATCACTCGGCGCAACATGAACATCCAGCCGACGCTGACCACGCGGCCGGGCCTGCCGGTGCGGATCATCGTCAATCGGGATCTGGTGCTGCGGCCCTACCAGCCGCTGTTCTTCAATCGGGGAGCTTCGCAATGAGAACGACCAAGAAGCTGCGACTCGGGCCGCTGCCTAAGACCGAGAGCGTCAAGCTGACCTTCGCTTGCCCGGCCAGCCTGAAAGCCGACCTCGACCGCTACGCCGCGCTGTACGCGCAGACGTATGGCGAGGCGGTCGATGCCATGACTCTGATCCCGCACATGCTGGAAGCGTTCATGGCGGGAGATCGTGGGTTCAGGAGGGGAGGGCGGGAGGCTCCAAAGGTTGCAGCGAAGTGAGGCTTGGAGGAAGACCGCTGTGCTTTCTGCGCTATCCTAGAGGGTGATTGACGATGGAGTTGCCAGAGTCGTCGCCCCTCAAATCCCTACATCTTCCGCACCAGACAAAGCTCTTGTCGGATGACGGTAAAAGCGACGGTAGAGGCCCATGTCGATCATCGCAAATCCCTTTAACCACGCGGGCTTGCGAGACCTGTTGATGATCGAGTGGGAATGATCGAGCGGGCCTGACGCCCTGGAGGCAGAGCCTGACGCCTGAGAACGTCAGGCTTTTTTGTGTCGGGCGCGGCGGCGGCCAGCGCTGTGCTCCTCCGCCGATGCTGCCGTGGTCGCCTGCAGCCACCCTTCGCCGATCAGGCCGCCGCGCCGAGTCGGTCCTCAGCCCATTGCATCACCTGCTCGAAGGGGACCTCGGCGCAGCGGCCGAATAGCGTGTGGCTGGCGAGCCGTGCGCGCGTGAGCAAGGGGGAGGGGAGACCGCACAGGAAGCGCGCGACGGCCCGGGGCGAGGCCAGCGCCTGGCCCGTGGCCGCGCGCAGCGCGCCGAGCTCGACGGCGAGCGTCTCGGGGATCGCCGACGCGCCGCGCTCGCGTACCGAGGCGGCCAGGCCCTGGCAGCCGGTGCATTGGCCGCAGGGCTGCGGCAGGATCTCGCCGAAGTGGGCGGCGAGCGCGGCGCTGTGGCAAGCCGACAAGCCGGCAAAGTCGAGGACCTGCATCAGCCGCGCGAGCTCGGCCTTCTCGCGCTGCAACATCCGCCGGTGCAGTGCCGTGGCGAGGGCCTCCCGGTCGTCGGGCGCGCGCAGACGGCGATAGCGATGGCGCACCCCGGCCACCTTCACCTCCAGCATGCCCTGGTCGCCCAGCCAGTCGAGCGCGCGGATCACCCGCTCGCGGTCGCAGGCGAGGGCGCGGGCGGCCGCGGCGGGATCGATGCGGAACCAGAGCCGCTCCTTCGTCGCCAGCCGCAGCAGGTGCTCGAGGAAATGCCGGCGCTCGCCGTCGAAGCGGGCGAGGATCTGCGCCGAGCTCATGAGCGGCTTGAAGCGGTAGTCGGCGTAGAAGGGCGTGCCGCCTTCGAGGTAGCCATCGAGCTCGAGGTAGGTGAGCAGCGTGCGCAGCACCAGCAGGCGCAGGTCGTGGCGCGCGGCCAGTTCGGTCAGCGCGAGCTCGAGTTCGCCCCCTGGCGCGGTGAAGAGCTCGTCGAGGAGGCTGCCGAGCGCCGCCTTGTCGGGCGTGTCGCCGTAGATGAAGTTCTCCAGCACGTTGATGTCGCGGGTGACCAGCAGCAGGTGGCAGGTCGATGGCCCACCATCGCGTCCGGCGCGGCCGATCTCCTGGGCGTAGTTCTCCAGGCTCTTGGGCAGGTTGTAGTGGTAGACGTAGCGGATGTCGGCCTTGTCCACGCCCATGCCGAACGCGATCGTCGCCACCACGATGGCGCGGTCCGAGGCCATGAACCACTCCTGCACGGCGGCACGCTCGTCGTCCTTCATCCCGGCGTGGTAGGCGCGTGCCGGCCACGCCGCGGCGGCGAGGGTGGCGGCGAGCGCCTCGGCGGTCTTCTGCAGGCTGACGTAGACGATGGTGGGGCCGGGGGCACGCTGCGCCAGCAGGCCGAGCAGGGTTTCGTCGCGCGCGCGGGCCTCGACCGCGGAGACGAGGAGCTGCAGGTTCGGGCGGTAGAAGCCGGTGCGAACCGCACACTCGGGCTGGACCGCGAAGATGCGGCAGATGTCGTCGAGCACCGGCGGGGTGGCCGTGGCGGTGAGGGCGAGGATGCGCTCGGCGCCGACCGCGCGGGCGAAGCCCGCGAGCTTGAGATAGTCGGGACGGAAGTTGTGGCCCCATTCGGAGATGCAGTGCGCCTCGTCGACCGCGAAGAGCGAGATCCGTACCCGCGCGATCGCCGCGCGAAAGCGCTCGTTGTTGAAGCGCTCGGGGGCAACGTAGAGCAGGCGCAGGCTGCCGTCGCGCAGGGCCGCCATCAGCGCGCGGTATTCGTCGGTGCCCAGGGTCGAGTCGAGCCGGCCGGCCGCGATGCCGCGCGCGGCCAGCGCGTCGATCTGGTCCTTCATCAGCGCGATCAGTGGTGACACCACCACGGTCACACCAGGCAGCAGCAGCGCCGGCAGCTGATAGCACAGGGACTTGCCACCGCCGGTGGGAAACACGGCCGCGGCCGATCTGCCAGCCATGAGGTGCTCGATGACCGCCTCCTGGCCGGGGCGGAAGCGGCTGTGGCCGAAGTGTTTCTGCAGCGCGCCGAGGAGCGGTTCGGAGGGGCTCATGAGAAGTGGCCTTGCGGGGTCGGGAGGTGTGCGCGGAACAATGCGATACGACTAATAAAGCATGCGAAAAGCATTAACGCAAGGCGCTTTCGGGCGCCGGGGGCTCGGGTGCGCCGCGATCGAGGTAAGATCCGGGCATGAACGACTCCCGCCCCTGCCTGTTTCGCGACTGGTCCACGATCGTCCGCACCACGGTCAAGCTGTGGCTGGAAGCCCAGGTCTTCGTCCACGCGGCGGCGCTCGCCTTCTTCACCATGTTCTCGGTGGCGCCGGTGGTCATCGTGGCGGTCACCGTGGTGGGCCTGGTGCTCGGCGAAAGCGCGGCCGAGGGACGGATCGCCGAGCAGCTCGAGGTGGCGATCGGACCGGAGGCGGCTGCAACCATCCAGACCGCGGTGAAGAACAGCCGCATCCAGCATAGCGGGCTGCTGCCCACCGTCGCCGGTTTCGGCGCGATGCTGTTCGGTGCGACCACGGTGTTTACGCAGATGCAGAACGCGCTCAACGCGATCTGGGGGGTGGCGCCGCGGCCCACGCGCAGCAGCGTGTTCATCTATCTCAAGACTCGCCTGCTCTCGCTCGCGGTGGTGCTCGGCATCGGCTTCGTGCTGCTGGTGTCGCTTTCGCTGAGCATCTTCGTGCGCGCGCTCGTCACCTTCGCGCAGGACTGGCTTCCGGTGCCGGTGGCGGTGATCATCGGGCTGGACTGGGCGATCGCGCTGCTGGTGGTGACCTTGCTCTTCGCCACGATCTTCCGCGTGCTGCCCGACGTGGTGCTGCGCTGGCGGGACGTGCTGCCGGGCGCCTTCGTCACCGCGCTGCTGTTCGCGCTCGGGCGCGCGCTGATCGCCATCTACCTGTCCACGACCGCCACCGCGTCCACCTACGGCGCGGCGGGCTCGCTGGTGATGCTGCTGCTGTGGGTGAACTATTCGTCGCTGATCCTGCTCTTCGGCGCCGCCTTCACCCGCGCCTACCTCGAGGCGCGCGGCTGTGCGGTGCGCCCGCGCGCCACGGCGGTGCTGGTGCATCGACAGCTGATCGAGGACTGACGCCGCCACGCCGGCCGTGGCGCGGCGGCCTTCAGTTGCGCAGCAGCTGCAGCTTGAAGTGCTGCTGGATGAAGGACTGGAAGCTGGCGACGCCCTCGAAGGCGAGGCGCAGCTCGCCTTGCTGCATCGCGTTCAGCTGGTCGAGCGCGATGTAGTTGCCCGGCTTGCGGCCTGCGCCCAGGGCCTCGACCTGGCCGCGCAGGCGCATCCGCACCAGGAAGTCGAAGGCCGCGCGCAGGTCGGCGACCTGATCGGGCTTGAGCACCCCGGCCTCGATGAGCGCCTCCATGCGGTCGTGCGTGCTGCCGTCGAGTCGACGCGCCTCCATGGCCAGCGCCTTGATGCCGTCGGTGATGGCGAAGATCCCGGCCTTCTTGAGGTCGACCTCGCCGCGGTGCTCGCCGGACTTCTCCACCTTGATGCGGCCGAACCACCCCAGCGGCGGAGCGAAGTTGACCATGTTCTGCGCCATGCGCACCAGGAAGCCCTGCTCCTGGCTCATGTGGTGCAGCGCGTGCTCGCGCAGGGTGTCGGCGAGCTCGCGCCGACCGTAGAGCGGGCGCAGGTCCATGAACATGCTGCCGGTCATCACATGCTCCGGCGTCGGTGCCGACAGCCACTGCGTGAGTTCGCGCTTCCAGGCCGTGAGGCTGCGCCGCCAGGCGGGGTTGCGCGCCATGATGCCGCCGGGGCAGGGCGGAACGCCGATCGAGATCAGTGCCTCGATCAGGTCGCTGGAGAAGGCCTCGAGCCGGGCCAGCTCCTCGCCCTGTACCGTGTCGGCGAAGATGATCGCGTTGTCCTGGTCGGTCGACAGCGTCTGCTCGCTGCGGCCCTCGCTGCCCATGACCACGAAGGTGAAGTCCGCGGTGAGATCGGGGTAGCGGTCGCGGCGCAGCAGGTCGATGAGGCGGATCAGCACCTGGTCGTTGAGGTTGGCGATCAGCTTCACGGTGTCGCGGATCGCGATGCCGGTGCCGGCGAGGTGCACGATCAGCTTCTGGATGCGCTGGTGGAGCTCGCGCAGGGCCTCGATCGAGTCCGCCTTCTCGATGTCGAGGACGAGCTGGTGGGGCGAGTGCGCCTGCAGGCGCAGCAGGTCGGTGACGGTGACGATGCCGGCGAGCGCGCCCTTGCGGTCGACCACCACCAGGCGGTGGATGCCGTGGCGCGACATGCGGTAGAGCGCCTCGTAGAGCACGTCCTCCTCGCCGATCGTGATCACCGGCGCGCTCATCACGTCGCGCACCTCGAGCCCGGCCGGGTCGCGGCCGGCGGCGATCACCTTGTTGCGCAGGTCGCGGTCGGTGAGGATCGCGGTCGGGCGCTCCCCTTCGACGACGACCACGCAGGAGATGCTCATCTCGCGCATGCGGCCGACGATGTCGACCAGCGTGTCGTCGGCGCTACAGCTCACCACGCGGCGCTGCTCGATCTCCCGGATCGGACGAAAGAACTCGTTTTCTTCTGCCATGGCTACTCCCGGGGACGCGTCGAATGCGTCATTTTACCCGGGTGCGGCCGCTTCAGCCTGCCGCTGCGGCTGCGAGCACCAGGCCGGGATCGAGCGCGACCACCTCGCCGATCATGATCAGGGCCGGCGCGCGGATGCCGGCTGCGCGCACCGCCGCGGGCAGGGTCGCGAGCGTGGCATGGACGCCGCACTGGCGCGGCGTGGTAGCGGCGTGGATCACCGCCGCGGGCGTGTCCGCCGCGAGGCCGTGCGCGATCAGCTGCGTACAGATGATCTCGAGCGCGCCCAGGCCCATGTAGATCACCACCGTCTGGCGCGGGCGGGCGAGCGCCGGCCAGTCCAGGTCGACCGTGTCGTCCTTGAGATGGCCGGTGGCGAACACCAGGGTCTGCGCGTGCTCGCGGTGGGTGAGCGGAATGCCGGTCGCCGAGGCCGCGCCCGCTGCCGCGGTGATGCCGGGCACGACCTCGCACTCGATGCCGGCGTCGAGCAAGGCCTGCATCTCCTCGCCGCCGCGTCCGAAGATGAAGGGGTCGCCGCCCTTGAGCCGCACCACGTCGTGGCCCTCGCGCGCGAGCTCGACCAGCAGGCGGTTGATCTCGTGCTGGGGCAGGGCGTGGTTGCCCGCCTCCTTGCCCGCGTAGAGGCGACGGGCGCCGGGTGGGATCAGCGCCACCACGGCCTCGCCGACGAGGTGGTCGTAGACGACGACCTCGGCGCCGGTGATCAGGCGCAGCGCCTTCACGGTCAGCAGGTCGGGGTCGCCCGGGCCGGCGCCGACCAGATGCACCTTGCCGTGGCCTTGCGCACGCGTGGACCGCGGCCGCTCGGCGGGGCCTTCCGGCGTGCCGCGGGGCGGCAGGGCGGCACGACTGGCGCGAAGGAAGCGCGGCTTGACCGCGCCGGCCGGCGAAGCATCCGATCGAAAGGTTCCTGCCTGCATGATGTGGGCTCCAGCACCGTCTCTTGAAATCCGTTGCGGCGGAAAAAGACCCCGCCAGGGGCCGGAAAACCGCTTGTCCAGGACACCGCGAAATCCTCGGGCGGGCGCATGGCGACGTCGTTCCGGCGTCCCCGAACTTTATCCTCGGAGTTGATGTGGAAAATTAATTCACATCAAGGATGGGGCCGCCCCGGAAAAACCATACTGCCATCACACTGTTGTTTCACATCCCGTGTCGTGTGTAAGGAGAGGGCAATGCAAAAGAAAGGTTTGTTCGGTTCGGCGCTGGCGCTGGCGATTCTGCCGCTGGCCATGAGCAGTGCTTGGGCGGCGGATGCGCCCAAGCTGACCGCAGAAGAAATGGAGAAGGGCAAGCTGATCTACTTCGAGCGCTGCGCGGGTTGTCACGGCGTGCTGCGCAAGGGCGCCACCGGCAAGAACCTCGAGCCGCACTGGGCCAAGACCGCGCCGGACGGCACCAAGCTCGAAGGCGGTACGCTCAAGCTCGGCACGGATCGTCTCGAGAAGATCATCGCCTACGGTACCGAAGGCGGCATGGTCAACTACGACGACATCCTGACCAAGGAAGAGATCAACCTGATGGCGCGCTACATCCAGGTCGAGCCGCCGATTCCGCCCGAGTTCTCGCTCAAGGACATGAAGGACAGCTGGAAGCTGCTTGTTCCGGTCGACAAGCGTCCGACCAAGCAGATGAACAAGGTCAACCTGAAGAACGTGTTCGCGATCACCCTGCGCGACGCGGGCAAGCTGGCCCTGGTCGACGGCGACACCCACAAGATCTGGAAGATCCTCGATACCGGCTACGCGGTGCACATCTCGCGCCTGTCGGCTTCGGGTCGCTACGTGTACACCGTCGGTCGTGACGGCCTGACCACCATCATCGACATGTTCTACGAAGAGCCCACCACGGTCGCCACCGTGCGCCTGGGTTCGGATGCGCGTTCGGTCGACACCTCGAAGTTCAAGGGCTACGAGGACAAGTACCTGATCGGTGGCACCTACTGGCCGCCCCAGTACTCGATCATGGACGGCGAGACCCTCGAGCCGATGAAGGTCGTGTCGACCCGCGGCAACACCGTCGATGGCGACTATCACCCCGAGCCGCGCGTGGCCTCCATCGTGGCCTCGCTGACCAAGCCGGAGTGGGTGGTCAACGTCAAGGAAACCGGCATGATCCTGCTGGTGGACTACAGCGACATCAAGAACCTGAAGTCCACCACGATCGAATCCGCCAAGTTCCTGCACGACGGCGGCTGGGACGCTTCGGGCCGCTACTTCATGGTCGCTGCCAACGCGTCGAACAAGGTCGCCGCGGTCGACACCAAGACGGGCAAGCTCGCCGCCCTGGTCGACACCGCCAAGATCCCGCACCCGGGTCGTGGCGCCAACTTCGTCCATCCGGAATTCGGTCCGGTGTGGTCGACCGGCCACCTGGGTGACGCCGTGGTGTCGCTCATCTCCACCGCTTCCGACGATCCGAAGTTCGCCAAGTACAAGGATCACAACTGGAAGGTCGTGCAGGAGCTGAAGATGCCGGGCGCCGGCAACCTGTTCGTGAAGACCCATCCGAAGTCGAAGAACTTCTGGGCCGACGCGCCGATGAACCCCGAGCGCGAGCTCGCCGAAGCGGTGTTCGTGTTCGACAAGGCCGATCTGAAGAAAGAGCCGGTTCGCCTCGACGTCGCCAAGGATTCGGGCCTGCCCGAGAGCAAGGCGATCCGCCGTGCGGTGCAGCCCGAGTACAACGAAGCGGGTGACGAAGTGTGGATCTCGCTGTGGGGCGGCAAGACCGACCAGTCCGCGATCGTGATCTACGACGACAAGACGCTGAAGGTCAAGAAGGTGATCACCGATCCGGCCATCGTCACGCCGACCGGCAAGTTCAACGTGTACAACACGATGCACGACGTCTATTGATCGATCGTCAGGTCAAGCTCTGAAAAACCCCCGCGCCCCTGGCGCGGGGGACCGAGGGGAAGAGTTCCATGTCTGAACAAAACAGCGACAACTCCAAACAAGAAAATTCGGGCGGCCTGTGGGCACGCCTGCGCCGTCCTTCCGCTAAGTCGCTGGGCGGCCTGTTGGCTGTTGGATTCGTGGTGGGCGTGCTGTTCTGGGGCGGTTTCAACACCGCGATGGAAGCCACGAACACCGAGAAGTTCTGTATTTCCTGCCACGAGATGTATGACAACGTCTATCAGGAATACAAGGAGACCATTCACTACAACAACCGCACCGGTGTCCGTGCGGTGTGTTCGGATTGTCACGTCCCGAAAGACTGGACCTACAAGATGATCCGCAAGATCCAGGCCTCGCGCGAGGTCTGGGGCAAGATCACCGGCACCATCGACACCCGCGAGAAGTTCGAGGCCAAGCGCCTGACGCTCGCGCGTCGCGAATGGGCGCGCATGAAGTCGGTCGACTCGCGCGAATGCCGCAACTGCCACAGCTTCGAGAGCATGAACAAGGAAGCGCAGAAGCAGCGGGCGCGCAAGCAGCATGAAATGGCGGTCGAGGACAACATGACCTGCATCGACTGCCACAAGGGTATCGCCCACCACAAGCCGGAAGGCATGACCGAGGAAGACGAGGAGTAAGATCCCTCGTGCATCACAGGCCAACCCAAGCACAGCGAGGATATGACGATGAAAAAAACGATGATTGCCGGCGCAGTCGGTGCTCTCCTGGCCCTCGGTACGGGTAGCGCGCTCGCGGCCGCGCCCGACTGGGGCAAGGTCGAGGGCAAGGACATCACCGCCTTCTATCCCGGCGTTTCGCCGCTGGAGTGGATCCAGAAGGGGACGGAGCACGGTGGCGCGCGCGCACTCAAGAAGGGCGAGACCTGTGCCGACTGCCACAGCGACGAGGCGGCCGACATGGGCAAGAAGATGGCCAGCGGCCAGAAGATCGAGCCCACCCCGATCGCCGGCAAGGCCGCCTTCATCCCGGTGAAGGTGCAGGCCGCGCACGACGGCGAGAACCTCTACGTCCGCTTCTCCTGGAAGCAGCCGGCTGCCTCGGGTGCCGCGAAGATGGACGACAAGAACCCGGTCAAGATCGCGTTCATGCTCGAGTCCGGCGGCAAGGTCGACCTCGCCGACCAGAGTGGCTGCTGGGCGACCTGCCACACCGATTCGCGCACCATGCCGGGCGCGGACGAGGCCAAGACCAAGTACGTCAAGGGCGGCTCGCTCGCCGAAGGCAAGTTCTACGACCTCTACCAGTGGCGTAGCGGCGAGAACAAGGGCTACAACGGCTACGTCGCCGACAAGCGCGTGATGGAAGGCGGCAACGCCCTGGTCAGCGCCGAAGGCAAGAAGGACGGCGACAACTGGTCGGTGGTGTTCACCCGCAAGCTCGCAGCAGGCGAGGGCGACGTGAAGCTCGAGTCGGGCAAGGCCTACAACTTCGGCTTCGCGATCCACGATGACAGCGCGGCGGGCCGTTTCCACCACGTCTCGCTCGGCTACAAGCTCGGCCTCGACACCGACGGCCACATCAAGGCGGCCAAGCAGTAATCCGGTCCGATCCCGCCCATGCCCCTGGGCGGTGTTCGATACGGCGGAAGCATCCGGCGAACCCGGGGCTTCCGCCGTTGTCCTTTGCGATGGATCCATCGCGACCCTGCGGTCGCCTGCGCATGAAACGGAGATGACGATGAACGCGAGATTCGCCCCCGCCTGCCTCCTTGCCGCCGCTTTTTCGCTCGCTGGCGGCGGCCCTGCTGTCGCCGCAGAGCATCAGGTCGTCGTGGAGAAGTACGCCTTCGCGCCGATGGAACTGCGCATCAAGCGCGGCGACACCGTGACCTGGGTGAACAACGAGAAGCGGGTGAGCCACTCGGTGCTGCTGCTCGGGCGCAACGAGGAGTCCGAGCGCTTCTTCCCCGGTGAGAAGTGGTCGCGCGCCTTCCCGGAGGCGGGGCGCTTCGAGTATCGCTGCGGCCCGCATCCGGAGATGCTCGGGGTGGTGATCGTCGAGGAGTGATCCGCGTCGCCGCTGCACGCCGGCGCCGCACGCCGCCACCCTCCGGCATCGCCGCCCTCCGAAGTGGTTGGCGGATGGGGCGGGGCGCGGGACAGAGGGCAGCAGGGGGCTGGAGCGCGGCGGCAAGCGCGCGGGCAAGACCCCTTGCCCGTCGAGGTTGATTCGAGTCAAGGTTTCGACCCGACCGAGGGCCCATGCTCTTCCCCGATGCCTTACCGCCGGATGCCAGCATGAAGATTCCGCCACTCCTCGCCCACGCCGTGGTCCTCCTCGGCGCCGCGCTCGTCTCCGCCTATGCCGCAGCCTCCGAGCGCCTGCCCGTCGAACCCGATCCGGCGCGCGCGCGCGAGCTGGTGCACATCGTCCGCCAGGACTGCGGCTCCTGCCATGGACTGAGCTTCAAGGGCGGGCTCGGGCCCGCGCTGACGGCCGAGGCGCTCGCCGACAAGCCGGCCGAGGGCCTCGTGGCCACCATTGTCGGCGGCCGCCCGGGCACGCCGATGCCGCCCTTCCAGACCATCCTGTCCGAGGCCGAGGCCGAGTGGATCGTGTACTGGCTGATGCGCGGCTTCCCCGCCGATGCCGGCCTCCCGCAGGCCGCCGCACGCAACTGAACCGTCGCCGTCCCGCCCTGGCTTGGCGCGCGGGCGCGGACGGCAGTCTTCCCGGTGGCCCGCGGCCACCCCAAGCTCCCGGAGTTCCCATGTCCTCGCGTGAAGTTCGTCTCGCACCGCCCGCCCTGTGGGGCGTGGTCCTCTCCGCCATGGTCGTGCTGCTGTCGGCCTGCTCGAGCACGCCGCCGGCCGCCTTGCGCGGCACCGGCGACCTCGGCGTGGTGATCGAGCGTGCCGACGGCAAGGTCAAGGTGATCGAGACCACCGGGCGCAGCGTGCTCGCCACGGTCGACGGCCTGGGCGATCTCTCCCACGCCTCGGTGGTGTTCTCGCGTGATGGCCGCTACGCCTTCGTGTTCGGCCGCGACGGCGGGCTCACCAAGGTCGATCTGCTCGAGCGCCGCATCGCTGGCCGCAAGGTGCAGGCGGGCAACGCGATCGGCGGTTCCATTTCGCACGACGGCAGCCTGGTGGTCGTGCAGAACTACGAGCCGGGCGGCATCAAGGCCTTCGACGCCGACACGCTCGAGCTCGTCGCCGACGTGCCCGCGACCACCGAGGACGGCACCCGCTCCAAGGTGGTGGGCCTGGCGGACCTGTCGGGCAAGCGTTTCATCTATTCGCTCTTCGAGGCGGGCGAGATCCGCATCACCGACTTCTCCGACCCCAGGAACCCGGTCACCCAGCGTTTCGCCGGCGGCAAGCAGCCTTACGACGCGCTGGTCACGCCCAACGGCCGCTACTACATCGCCGGCCTCTTCGGTGAAGATGGCCTGGCGCTGATCGACCTGTGGAACCTCGACAAGGGCAGCCGCAAGATCCTCTCCGGCTACGGCCGCGGCGAGCAGCCCCTGCCGGTGTTCAAGATGCCTCACCTGCGCGGCTGGTCGGTCGCGGGCGGACGTGCCTACCTGCCCGCGATCGGTCGCCACGAGGTGCTGGTGGTCGACACCGGTACCTGGCAGGAGGTCGACCGCATCCAGGTCAAGAGCCAGCCGGTGTTCGCCATGGCGCGCCCGGACGGACGCGAGATCTGGGTGAACTTCGCCTTCCCCGACAACGGCTGGGTGCAGGTCATCGACACCGTCACCGGCAAGGTCACCGACACGCTGCAGCCGGGCCGCGGCATCCTGCACATGGAGTTCCTCTCCAAGGGCCACGAGATCTGGCTGTCGGCGCGCGACGACAACAAGGTGGTGATCTACGACACCGCCAGCAAGCAGCAGATCGGCGGCTTCGACTCCGCGAGCCCGAGCGGGATCTTCTTCACCACGCGCGCCGCGCGCACGGGCTTCTGATGCCGCGCCAGGCCATCCTGCCCGAGGCGCTCGACGCCACCGGCTTCCGCCTGCTCAACGAGTGGCAGCGCGACTTCCCGCTCGAGCCGCGGCCCTTCGCGCGCATCGCGCAGGCGGTGGGCGCCGCCGAGGACGATGTGATCGCGGCCTACCGCGACCTGGCCGCGCAGGGCCTGGTGAGCCGGGTGGGCGCGGTGTTCGCCCCGCGCCGCCTGGGCGCGAGCGCGCTGGCCGCGCTGGC
>NZ_AMXF01000026.1 GCF_000310225.1 Thauera phenylacetica B4P | reverse complement strand
TGTTCGCGGCTTGCGCCGCTCCTACACAGGCCGGGGCGGTCTGGTGCAATGTAGGAGCGGCGCAAGCCGCGAACGGCGTGGGGTGGCGTCACTTACGCGATCGCTGATGCGCTGCATCAGCCCGCAGCGCTGACCGCGCGCGCGGCCGCCCCCTACACTCCGCGGCCCCATCGTGTGCCCTGGAAAATCTCATGCTGCTCGGCCTGTCCCTGTTCTACGTCGGCGCGGTCCTGATCCTCAACGGCCTGTGGATGCTCGGCCGCATCGGCGACCGCGAGATCACCATCATCAACCTCTTCACCGGCGGGCTGACCCTGCTGGTGTGCCTGCGCCTGGCCCTGGGTGCCGACGCGGACGCGGCCTCGATCCGCGGCGCGGCCTTCTCGCTGCTGTTCTCCTTCACCTACCTGTGGGTGGCCTGGAACCGCCTCAGCGGCACCGACGGGCGCGGGCTGGGCTGGTTCAGCCTCTTCGTGGCAATCACCGCGGTGCCGATCGCGGCCGACACCCTGCGCGCGGCGGCGAGCACCTGGGACTGGTGGCTGGGCCTGTCGTGGGCGGCGTGGGCGGTGCTTTGGCTGATGTTCTTCCTGCTGCTGGCCCTGCACAAGCCGATCGCACGTGCCACCGCGTGGATGGCGATCGTCCAGGGCGTGGGCACCGCCTGGCTGCCGGGCTACCTGCTACTCACCGGCACGCTGGGCTGAACGCAGGCGCCCCCGCCGCGCCGGACTCCGCATGCTGCGCCGCAAAAATATAAATTTTTGTATTCCAGGTATTCGCCTCGCTCGCTCCTGTCGCGAGGGTGAATCCCTAGACTCCATATCAAGTCGGACCCGACCCCGGCCGCGCGCTCCGTCGCGGCTCCACGGCCGGGGCGCACCACCACCCCGCCCCCTGCACGGCGCCGCGATGACCCAGGACCACCCGGGCGGGACAGCGCGGAAGAGACACACAAAACATGAAGGAGACAAACATGTCCGACCTCGCACTGCAAGGCGGAAGCGACCAGGTCCATCCGGTCGACGAGAAACTGCCCGGCGGACGGCTCGCCGCACTGGGCATGCAGCACGTGCTGGTGATGTACGCGGGCGCAGTGGCCGTGCCGCTGATCGTCGGGCGCGCGCTCGGCCTCAGCCCCGAGCAGGTCGCCCTGCTGATCTCCGCCGACCTGTTCTGCTGCGGCCTGGTGACGCTGATCCAGTCGCTCGGCTTCGGCAAGTACTTCGGCATCAAGCTGCCGGTGATGATGGGCGTGACCTTCGCCGCGGTCGGGCCGATGGTGGCGATGGCCAACGTGCAGGGCGGTCCCGAGGGCGCGCGAGCCATCTTCGGCGCGATCATCGGCGCGGGCATCCTGTCGATCTTCATCGCGCCCTTCATGAGCCGGCTGCTGCGCTTCTTCCCGCCGGTCGTCACCGGCACCATCATCGCGATCATCGGCATCAGCCTGATGCGGGTGGGCGTGGGCTGGGCGATGGGCGGGCCGGCCCACCTCGCGCAGAGCGTGGATGTGCCCAGGCTGGTGCAGATGGTCGACGGCGCGAAGGAGAAGGCCGCCGCCGCCGGCACCGAGCTCACCCGGCTCCCCGGCCCGATCCCGATGGTCGATAACCCCGGCTACGGCGCGCTCGACACCCTGGCGGTGGCGGCCTTCGTGCTGGTGGTGATCCTGCTGCTGGTGCGCTACGGCCGCGGCTTCGTGGCCAACATCGCGGTGCTGCTGGGCATCGTCGTCGGCTGCGTGGTGGCGGTGGTGATGGGCAAGATGCACTTCGACAAGGTCGCCAAGGCCGAATGGTTCGACCTGGTGACACCCTTCGCCTTCGGCATGCCGACCTTCGACCCGGTAATGGTGCTGACCATGACCCTGGTGATGATCGTGGTGATGATCGAGTCGGTGGGCATGTTCCTGGCGCTCGGCGAGATCACCGACAAGCGCATCAGCCGGACCGAGCTTGCCGCCGGCCTGCGCACCGACGGCCTCGGCACCCTGATCGGCGGCATCTTCAACACCTTCCCCTACACCAGCTTCTCGCAGAACGTGGGCCTGGTGGGCGTGACCGGAGTGAAGAGCCGCTGGGTGTGCGTGGCGGCCGGTGTGATCATGATCGTGCTCGGCATGCTGCCCAAGATGGCCGCGCTGGTGGAGTCGGTGCCGACCTTCGTGCTCGGCGGCGCCGGCCTGGTGATGTTCGGCATGGTGGCGGCGACCGGCATCCGCATCCTCGCCAACGTCGACTTCCGCGGCAACCGCAACAACCTGTACATCGTCGCGCTGTCGATCGGCTTCGGCCTGGTGCCGCTGGTGGCGCCGCGCTGGATGCAGCACATGGCGCACAGCCTGCACCCGCTGCTCGAGTCGGGGATCCTGCTGACGGCGATCTCGGCGGTGGTGCTGAACCTCTACTTCAACGGCGGCCGCGAGGACCGGGCCGGCGCGATCGAGGCGGCGAAGGCGGCCGAGGCGCACTGATCGAGCACGAAAGCCTGGTCGCCGGCAGCACGCAGCGGCGACCAGGGAGGATCGCAGGAAGAAAATCGGGGGCCTCGCGGCCCCCGATTCATTTCCGGTTCGGCAGCGCTTCGCCGCCGCCGCGAAAGCACCACGCCGGTCAGGGCTTCATCATGAACTCGAGCGTCATCGCCGCCATCGCCTTGGCGCCGGCGGGCATCGCCGCCTCGTCGAAGTCGAAGGCCGGGTTGTGGTTCGGCGCCGCGGTGGCCGGCGTCTTCCCCTCGGGCGCCGCGCCCAGGATGATGTACATGCCCGGCACCACCTTCTGGAACTCGGAGAAGTCTTCCGAGGCCATCAGGCGCGAGGTCTGCATGGCCTTGCCGCCGCTGACCTTCTTCAGCACCGGCGCCATCATCTCGGTGAGCGCCTCGGGGTTGGTCGTCACCGGGTAGGCGGACGGGCCGAAGCTGACCTCGGCCGTGGCGCCGCTCGCGCTGGCGATCGACTCGGCGGTGCGCGTGATGCGCTCCTTGGCGTCGGCGCGCATGGCCTCGTCGAAGGCGCGCAGGGTGCCCACCATCTCCACCGACTCGGGGACGATGTTCTCGCGGTTGCCGCCGTTGATCTGGCCGATCGACAGCACGGCCGGCTCCTTGCTGATGTTGAGCTGGCGGCTGACGATGGTCTGCAGCGCGGTGACGACCTGGGCGGAGACGACGATCGGATCGACGCCGTTCCACGGGAAGCCACCGTGGGTCTGCTTGCCCTTGATCCTGATGCGCACGGTGTCGCCGCTGGCGAACTGCGGGCCGCTGCGGTAGCCGATCATGCCCGAGGGCATGTTGGGGATGATGTGCAGCGCGAAGGCGACGTCGGGGCGCGGGTTATCGAGCGCGCCCTCCTCGACCATGGCCTTGGCGCCCCAGCTCTTGCCGGGCACCGGCGCCGACGAGAGGCCTTCTTCAGAGGGCTGGAACACGAACTTGACCGTGCCCGGGATCTGCTCGCGCATGCCCGCCAGCACCTCGGCCACCGCCATCAGCATCGCGGTGTGGCCGTCGTGGCCGCAGGCGTGCATGACCGGCGACTCGACGCCCATGTTCATCTGCTTGAACTGGGAGGCGAAAGGCAGCCCGGTCACCTCGGCCACCGGCAGCGCGTCCATGTCGGCGCGCAGGGCGACGACCTTGCCCGGCTTCCCGCCCGGGAGCAGGCCGACCACGCCGTGGCCGCCGACGCCGGTGCGCACCTCCATGCCGAGCTTGCGCAGGTGCTCGGCGACCAGCGCCGCGGTGCGCACCTCCTGGCCGGAGAGCTCGGGGTGCTGGTGGATGTCGCGCCGCCACTCGACCATGCGCGGCTGGATGGCGTCGAAGCGGGTGGCGAGGTCCTGCAGGGTGGCGTCGTCGAGGGCCTGTGCCGAAGCGGCCGCGCCCTGGCCGAGCAGGGCGAGGGCGGCGGCCAGGCGCAGGCCTTTCGCCGTGCGATCGGATATTTTCATTTTCGAGGGTCTCTGCGGTGGGATTGGGGGAGCTCTGCGCTGCAAGATCGCGCCGGGGCGCGCGGACGAGCATACGCCCGCACGCCCCGTACCAGCATCACTTCATCATCGCCACCAGCCCCAGCGTGATCGACGGGAAGGCCACCAGCAGCAGCAGGCGCAACAGGTCGATGCCGACGAAGGGGAAGAGTCCGCGGAAGATCGCACCCAGCCTGACATGCGGCAGGGCGGCCTTGAGCACGAAGACGTTCATGCCGATGGGCGGCGTGATCAGCGCGATCTCGGTCACCACCACCACGATGATGCCGAACCAGACCAGGTCGAAACCGTGGCTCATCAGGAGGGGGAGGAAGAGGGGGACGCAGATCAGGATGATCGCCAGCGACTCCATCACGCAGCCAAGCAGCAGGAAGATGAGCAGGATCGCCGCCAGGGTCTGGTAGGGGCCCAGTCCAGCCTGCTGGACGATTTCCAGGATGCCTTCGCCCAGTCCCGAGAACGAGATCAGCTTGGCGAACAGCAGCGCGCCGAACAGCACGCTGTAGAGCATCACCGAGGTGGTCGCGGTCTCGACGAAGATCTGGCGGAAGTTCGCCCAGCTCATCCGCCCCTGCGCGGTGGACAGGATCAGCGCCAGGCCGGCACCCAGGCCCGCCGCCTCGGTGGCGGTGAAGAGCCTGCCATACAGGCCGCCGATGATGACCACGAAGAGCAGGGTGAAGGGCCACACGCCGCGCAGGGAGCGCAGCTTTTCCGCGGTGGTGGTGCGTTCACCGCGGGGCGCGTCCTGCGGGCTGATGCAGGCGATGGCGTAGACCACGCCCAGGTACATCAGCAGGCCGAGGATGCCGGGGATCACTGCGGCGACGAACAGGTCGCCGATGTTGGTCTGGGTCAGGATGCCGTAGATCATCAGGATGATGGACGGCGGGATCAGGATGCCGAGCGTGCCGCCGGCGGCGATGGTGGCCGAGGCGAGCTGGTCCGAGTAGCCGTAGCGCTTCATGCTCGGGTAGGCGACCTTGGACATCGTGGCGGCGGTGGCGAGGCTGGAGCCGCACACCGCGCTGAAGCCGGCACAGGTGACCATGGTCGACAGCGCCAGACCACCACGGACCGGGCCGAGGAAGGCGTTGGCGGCGCGGAACAGGTCGTCGGAGATGCCCGAGCGCGCGAGGATGTTGCCCATCAGGATGAACATCGGCACCACCGCCAGTTCATACGAGAACACGGCTTCGGAGATCGTCATCGGGACGAGCGAGCGCGCGACGTCGAAGCCCATGACGACGCTGATGCCGGCGAGGGACACCGACAGCAGGGCGAAGGCGAGCGGCACGCGCAGGAAGGCCAGCACCAGCACGGCCAGCAGGGAAAGGAGTCCGACGGTCATTTGGCATGTTCCTCGGTGGCGTGGGGGTGCGAGGCGGGGGCGCCGAAACAGCCCAGCAGGGCGGCCAGGGCCGACAGCAGCGAGGTGAAGGCGATGAAGGCGTACATGCCGCTACGCGGGATCGACAGCGCCTGGCTGATCTCCTGGATCTGCCCCGCCTCGATCGCGGCGTTGAAGAATTCGTAGGCGATCAGCAGCAGCACGAGGGTCATCAGCAGCGCGATCAGACGGTGCCACCACGCCATGGCGGGGGTCATCAGGTACTTGTCGAACAGGTCCACCGCCAGGTGTCCGCGCGCGGCGGTCAGTAGCGGCAGGCCGCAGAACACCATGATCGCCATCAGGTGCTCGGTCGCGTCGTGAGCGCCAAAGACGGGGGTGCCGAACAGCCGGCGCCCGATGACGTCGGCGAAGGTGAGCAGGACCATGCCCAGCAGCGTGAGGATGAGCAGCGACTCGACGAGCTGGCGGATACGGGACAGATACGCGTCCATGTGATTCTCCTTGTGGGCGTGGCCGGCCTGGGCCGGCCACTTCCCGGATCAGCGGGCGATCACTTGCCGGCGTGGGCCTTGTAGCGCTGCTCGAAGAACTCGAGCATCTCCATCGGCTTGTCGACCCCGTAGCTCGGGCCTTCGGCCGCCCAGTCGGCGAGCATGCGCTGGCGCACCGCGCCGATGCGCTCGAACAGCGCCTTCGAGGGCTCGCTGAAGTTGTGGCCCTCGCCACGCAGCTTGGCCTCGCCGGCCTTGTTCTGCACGTCGAAGCGCTGGCCCCACAGGCGCGACAGCTTCTCGCCCGACACGCTCATGATCGCCTTGCGGTCGGCCTCGGAGAGCTTGTTCCACTTGCCCTCGTTGATGACGATGAAGAAGGACGCGTCGTAGAAGCCGCCGGGGACGATGGTGTGGTGCTTGAGCTTGCCCTCGACGCGGAAGTTGATCACCGACTCGATGGTGTGCAGCGAGGCATCGACCACGCCGCTCTCGAGCAGCTCGTAGGCCTTGGGGCCGGGGCCGGCGACCGGCACCGCGCCGAGGTCCTCGAGCAGGCGCTTCTGGATCGGGCCGCCCATGCGCACCTTCTGGTTCTTGAGGTCGTCGGGCTCGATGATGTTCTTGCTGCCGTGGTGGATCTGGCCGCCGCCGAAGAGGCCGACGCCGAGCATGACCACGCCCTCGAAGGCCGGCTTGCCGGCGAGGTATTTCTCGTAGGTCTCCCACAGCGCCACCGAGGACGCCTCGGCGTTGGTGCCGGTGAAGGGCATCTCCGAGAACCACACCGCCTTGAAGCGATCCGGCTCGTAGGTGAAGTTGCCCCAGGTGATGTCCGCCACGCCCTTGCGCGCCAGCTCCCAGTGCTGGGCGGGGCCGCCGACCGGCTTGGGCAGGATGCGCACGTCGACACGGCCCTCGGTGACGCGCTTGACGTCCTCGATCCAGGGCTGGAAGACCTCGGGCGTGAGGAAGTGGGTGGGCGACACCCAGCTCGACATGGTCAGGGTGGTGGCGGCCTGGGCGGCCGGCAGGCCGGCGCCGGTGGCCATGACGAAGCCGGCGGACAGGGTGGCGAGAAGTTTGCCGATTTTCATGATGTCTCCTTCGGGGGTTTAGTTATGAAAGTACTGCTCGACCAGGCCGATCCACAGCCGGGCGCCCACCGCGAGGCAGGCATCGTTGAAGTCGTAGTGCGGGTTGTGAACCATGCATTCGCCCGACCACCGGCCCTCGGCGTGGCCGTTGTCGCCGTTGCCGACGAGCAGGTAGCAGCCCGGCACCTGCTCGAGCAGGAAGGCGAAGTCCTCGCTGCCGGTGAGCGGCTGGGTGTCGTCGACCACGTGGTCGGCGCCGAAGGTCTTGCGCGCAGCCTCGACCGCGAAGGCGGTCTGCGCGGCGGCGTTGATCAGCACCGGATAGCCGCGCTCGTAGCGGATCTCGGTGCTGCAGCCGTAGGCGCGCGCCTGGTGGTCGGCGAGCTCGCGGATGCGACATTCGACCAGGTCGCGGACCTCGGGGTCGAGGGTGCGCACGCTCAGCTCGAGCTCGGCGGATTCGGCGATGACGTTGTAGGCCGCGCCCGCGGCGAGGCGACCGACGCTGATCACCGCGGCGAGGTTGGGATTGACGTTGCGGCCGACGATGGACTGCAGGCCGAGCACGGTCGCCGCCGCAGGCAGGGTGGGGTCCACCGCCATGTGCGGCATGCCGCCGTGGCCGCCGCGGCCGACGAAGCGGACCAACACCTTGTCCGAGGAGGCCATGAAGGCGCCCGGGCGCACATGGACCTGGCCGACCGGGATGCCGGGGAAGTTGTGCATGCCGAAGATGGCATCGCAGGGGAAGCGCTCGAAGAGGCCCTCTTCGATCATGCGCCGCGCGCCACCGCCGCCGCCGAGCTCCTCGGCGGGCTGGAAGATCAGCACGACGGTGCCGTTGCCCCGAAACTGCCCACCCTTCACATGCTTGGCGAGGAGCTCGGCGGCACCGAGCAGCATCGCGGTATGGCCGTCGTGGCCGCAGCCATGCATCTTGCCGGGCACGGTGCTCGCCCACGGCAGCCCGGTCATCTCCTGCACCGGGATGGCGTCCATGTCGGCGCGCAGGCCGATCGTGCGCCCGCTGCCGTCACCCACGCGCAGCACGCCCACCACGCCGGTGACGGCGATGCCGGTATGCACCTCGTAGCCCCAGGCGCGCAAGCGCTCGGCGACCAAGGCGCTGGTGGCATGCTCCTCGAAGCCGAGCTCGGGGTGGCGGTGGATGGCATGGCGCCAGGCCCTCATGCCCTCCACGTCCGGCTCGAACCGTGCTGCATCGATCGTCATCTGGCTCTCCTTCCATAGAATTAGTTCATGTCCAGATATTAGAAACTTGCAGCTCACACCGTAAGGCGATATTTTTTCTCCGGTGACAACCAGGAGAGATCATCCAAAACATGAAGGACCACCAATTGCGTGCGCTCGTGCAGGTGGCGGAGAGCGGCTCGATCCGCGCCGCCGCGCGGGCGATGAACCTGAGCCAGAGCGCGCTGACGAAGGCGCTGCGCGAGCTCGAGGAGGACGTGGGCGCCGAACTGCTGCAGCGCAGCTACAAGGGCATCGGCTTCACACCCGAAGGCAGCGCCCTGCTCGGCCGAGCCCGGCTGGTGCTGGCCACGCTGGAGCGTGCACGCGAGGAGATCCGCCTGATGCGGGGCGGCGCTGGAGCGCATGTGAAGGTGGCGATCACCCCGCTGGTGTCCTCTACCGTCCTGCCGGCCGTGCTGGCTGCCTATCGCCGCCTGCAGCCGGAGGCCGAGCTCACCTTCGACGAGGGCCTGCTGGTGCAGGCGCTGCCCGGCCTGATCGAGGGCCGGATCGACTTCGCGATCGCGCTCGCCTCGCCGCAGGATCTGCCCTACGAGATCGAGTTCGAGACCCTCGCCGACATCGAGGCGGTGCCCTTCGCCCGCAACAGCCACCCGCTGGTCGAGGCGCGCGACTGGGCGACGCTGAGTGACACCGACTGGGTGCTGAACCTGAGCGCCGGCAGCCAGAGCATGAACCTGGTCGACTGGCTCGTGCACCACGGCATCGCTCCACCGCACCGCATCACCCACTGCTCATCACCCTTCCTGATCGTGGAGCTGGCACGGCGCAACGACCTGATCGGCTACGGTCCGAAGGTCCTGATCACCGATCCGCTGGTGGGCGCCGGGCTACGCACGCTGGGGGTCGAGCCGCTGCCGCCGACGATGCCGCTGGGCCTGCTGAGCCTGCGTGGCGTGCCGCTCGTCAGCGCGGCCAAGAAGCTCGCCGAGCTCTTCCGTCGCGAGCTGCGGTCCCGCCTGCCCCGCCCCTGACACCGCGCGCCTCACTCCTCCCAGTACCCCGGCCGGTTGTAGCTCTCCTTCAGGTGCTCGATGAAGCGGCGCACCTTGGCCGGAAGGTAGCGTTGCTGAGGATAGACCGCCTGGATGTCGTAGCTCGGCACGGCGAACTCGTCGAGCACGGTCACCAGCTCGCCGCGCTTCAACTCGGCCTGGATCTCCCAGGTCGAGCGCCAGCCCACCCCCAGCCCCTGCTTCACCCAGCCGTACAGCAGCTCGCCGTCGTTGCAGGCGAGGTCGCCGTCGGCACGGACCGCGAACAGCCGGCCGTCGCGCTGGAAGGTCCAGCCGCGCTGCTGGCCGCCGGCGAGGTTGAAGGCGAGGCAGTTGTGGCGGGCGAGGTCCTCGGGCTGGCGCGGGATGCCGTGGCGCTCGAAGTAGTCGGGCGTTCCACACACCACGCGGCGGTTGGGGAACAGGCGCAGCGCCACGTAGTTGGGGTCGGTGACCTCGCCGATGCGGATCGCCATGTCGTAGCCCTCGCGCACCAGGTCGACCACGCTGTCGGTGAAGTTGAAGGACATGCGCAGTTCCGGGTGCAGCGCCTTGAACGCGGTCGCGTGCGGCGCCACGTGGCGGCGACCGAAGGCCGCCGGCGCCGAGACCACCAGGTGGCCGCGCACCAGGTCGCGCCCGGCGCCGACCGCGCGCTCGAGCTCGTCGAACTCGCGCAGCAGCGCGCGGCTCTGGTCGAGCAGCTGCTCGCCGAGCTCGGTGAGCGCGAGGCCGCGCGTGGAGCGGTGCATCAACTTGACGCCGAGGCGCTTCTCGAGCGCATCCAGGCGCCGGCCCATGACCACCGGGGTCACGCCCTCGACCAGCGCCGCCGCGGCGAAGCTGCCCCTCTCGGCCACCAGCACGAAGCTGCGCAGTTCGGTGTGGCGATCCATTCGCTTGCTCTCCCTTACAGGAACGGGGACACCCCTGGAAGATATTCCGGATACGGATAAGGCCCATAAGTCGGGCCAGACACCCCCTATCTTTCACCTGCATCCGCCTGAGTCGATACTTTAAGTATCGTCAGAACGGATTGCCAGGCCCATTCACTGCATCCCATCCGCTCCGTATGCTGCGTCCATCGATTCCAACAACATTCCCGACAGGAGACACAAGATGGCCCGCATGAGAGCAGTCGACGCCGCAGCCGCGGTGATGCGCAAGGAAGGCGTGAGCACCGTGTTCGGCGTGCCCGGCGCCGCGATCAACCCGCTGTACTCGGCGATGAAGAAGGACGGCGGCTTCCGGCACATCCTCGGCCGCCACGTCGAGGGCGCCGCACACATGGCCGAAGGCTACACCCGCGCCAATCCGGGCAACATCGGCGTGTGCATCGGCACCTCGGGGCCCGCCGGCACCGACATGATCACCGGCCTGTACTCCGCCTCGGCCGACTCCATCCCCATCCTGTGCATCACCGGCCAGGCGCCGCGCGCCCGTCTGCACAAGGAAGACTTCCAGGCGGTGGACATCGAGTCGATCGCCAAGCCGGTGACCAAGTGGGCGGTGACGGTGCGCGAGCCGGCGCTGGTGCCGCGCGTGTTCCAGCAGGCCTTCCACGTCATGCGCTCGGGCCGCCCCGGCCCGGTGCTGATCGACCTGCCCTTCGACGTGCAGATGGCCGAGATCGAGTTCGACATCGACACCTACGCGCCGCTGCCCGCCTACAAGCCCGCCGCCACCCGCGCCCAGGCCGAGAAGGCGATGGCCATGCTCGCCGCCGCCGAGCGCCCGCTGATCGTCTCCGGCGGCGGCGTGATCAACGCCGACGCGGCCGCGCGCCTGCAGGAGTTCGCCGAGCTCGTCGGCGTGCCGGTGATCCCCACGCTGATGGGCTGGGGCACGATCCCCGACGACCACCCGCTGATGGTCGGCATGGTCGGCCTGCAGACCTCGCACCGCTACGGCAACGCCACGATGCTGGCCGCGGACTTCGTGTTCGGCATCGGCAACCGCTGGGCCAACCGCCACACCGGCTCGGTCGAGGTGTACACCAAGGGGCGCACGTTCGTGCATGTGGACATCGAGCCGACGCAGATCGGCCGCGTGTTCGGGCCGGACTACGGCATCGTGTCCGACGCCGGCGCCGCGCTCGACCGCCTGCTAGAGGTGGCGCGCGAGATGAAGGCCGCGGGCCGGCTGCCCGATCGCAGCGCCTGGGTGG
This sequence comes from Thauera phenylacetica B4P, assembly GCF_000310225.1. GTDB lineage: Bacteria > Pseudomonadota > Gammaproteobacteria > Burkholderiales > Rhodocyclaceae > Thauera > Thauera phenylacetica. The sequence goes on along the minus strand of NZ_AMXF01000026.1, from coordinate 20,282 downwards.
CCGAGTGCCAGCAGCGCAAGCGCACGATGCAGCGCAAGACGCACTTCGACCAGGTCCCGATGAAGCCGCAGCGCGTGTATGAGGAGATGAACCTCGCCTTCGGCAAGGACACCTGCTACGTCAGCACCATCGGCCTGTCGCAGATCGCCGCCGCGCAGTTCCTGCATGTTTACAAGGCGCGCCACTGGATCAACTGCGGCCAGGCCGGCCCGCTCGGGTGGACCATCCCGGCCGCGCTGGGGGTGTGCGCGGCCGATCCGGAGCGCCGCGTGGTGGCGATCTCGGGCGACTACGACTTCCAGTTCATGATCGAGGAGCTGGCGGTGGGCGCGCAGTTCAAGCTGCCCTACCTGCACGTGCTGGTGAACAATGCCTACCTCGGTCTCATCCGCCAGTCGCAGCGCGGCTTCGACATGGATTTCTGCGTGCAGCTCGCGTTCGAGAACATCAACGCACCGCAGACCGAAGGCTACGGCGTCGATCACGTCGGCGTGGTCGAGGGCCTGGGCTGCAAGGCGATCCGCGTGCGCACGCCGGAAGAGATCCAGCCCGCCTTCGCGCAGGCGCAGCAGTGGATGGAAGAATTCCGCGTGCCGGTGGTGGTCGAGATCATCCTCGAGCGCGTGACCAACATCGCGATGGGGACCGAGATCGACGCCATCAACGAGTTCGAGGCGCTCGCCGAGCGTGGCGAGGACGCCCCGACCGCGATCTCGATGCTCGACTGAACGCAGCGCCCAGGAGCGGCGCACCCACTCCCGCAGGCCGCCCTCGCCCGTAACTGAAAACCGGAGACACCGACATGCCGAAGTTCAACGCCAACCTCACCATGCTGTTCAACGAAGTGCCCTTCCTCGACCGCTTCCAGGCGGCGGCGGAGGCCGGCTTCAAGGGCGTGGAGTTCCTCTTCCCCTACGCCTTCGACAAGGACGCGATCGCCGAGCGCCTGGCCAGGCACGGCCTGGTGCAGGTGCTGCACAACCTGCCGGCGGGCGACTGGGACGCCGGCGAGCGCGGCATCGCCTGCCATCCGGACCGCGTCGGCGAGTTCCAGGACGGCGTCGGGCGGGCGATCGAATATGCCACGGCGCTCGGCTGCAGGCAGCTGAACTGCCTGGCCGGCATCACCCCGGCCGGCGTGGATCCCGCGAAAGTGCATGAGACCTTCGTCGCCAACCTGCGCTTCGCCGCCGCCAGGCTGCACGAGGCCGACATCCGCCTGCTGGTCGAGCCGATCAACACCTACGACATCCCAGGCTTCCATCTCAACCGCACGGCACAGGCGATCGCGCTGATCGAGGAGGTCGGATCAAGCAACCTGTGGCTGCAGCACGATCTCTATCACATGCAGCGCATGGAGGGCGAACTGGCCAACACCATCGCGAAGCACCTGCCGAAGATCGCCCACATGCAGATCGCCGACACCCCGGGCCGCCACGAGCCGGGCAGCGGCGAGATCAACTATGCCTGGCTGTTCCGCTACATCGACCAGCTCGGCTACGACGGCTGGATCGGCTGCGAATACAAGCCCGCCGCCGGCACCCGCGAAGGCCTGGGGTGGATCGAGGCGCTCGCCGGCTGAGCCGCCGTTCGCGCCTGCCGGCGCTCCTACATGAATCGGCGAGGCTTGCGGGCCCCCTGTAGGAGCGGCGGCAGCCGCGAATGGAACCCTTTTTCCACATCGAGGAGACAACAACATGGCAAACATCGGATTCATCGGCCTCGGCATCATGGGCACCCCCATGGCCGGCAACCTGATCAAGGGCGGGCACACCGTCTTCACCCACACCCGCGGCGAAATCCCCGCGGTGCTGCTCGAGGCTGGGGCCCGGCCGTGCGCGAGTGGCGCGGAGGTCGCGCGCCAGGCCGACATCGTCATCACCATGGTGCCCGACACCCCGCATGTCGAGGACGTGCTGTTCAAGCCCGACGGCGTCGCCGCCGGCCTGTCGAAGGGCAAGCTCGTGGTCGACATGAGCTCGATCTCGCCGGTCGCCACCAAGGACTTCGCCCGGCGCATCAACGCGCTCGGCTGCGAATACCTGGACGCGCCGGTGTCGGGCGGGGAGGTCGGGGCCAAGGCCGCGACGCTCACCATCATGGTCGGCGGCAGCGAGGCCGCCTTCGACAAGATGAAGCCGATCTTCGAGCTGATGGGCAAGAACATCACCCTGGTCGGCGGCAACGGCGACGGGCAGATCACCAAGGTCGCCAACCAGATCATCGTCGCGCTCAACATCGAGGCCGTGGGCGAGGCCCTGCTGCTCGCCGCCAAGGCCGGCGCCGACCCCGCCAAGGTGCGCCAGGCGCTGATGGGCGGCTTCGCCAACTCGCGCATCCTCGAAGTCCACGGCGAGCGCATGGTCAAGCGCAGCTTCGACCCGGGCTTCCGCATCGAGCTGCACCAGAAGGACCTCAACCTGGCGCTGACCACCGCACGCCAGCTCGGCGTGTCGCTACCCAACACCGCCACCGCGCAGGAGCTTTTCAACGCCTGCGCAGCGCACGGCGGGGCGAAGTGGGACCACTCGGGGATGGTGCGCGCGCTCGAGAAGATGGCCAACTTCGAGATCGGCCAGTAAGGAGGACGACATGCGCCATCTCGCCATCGATGTCGGCTCCTTCCGCTTCGTCGCCCGCATGGAGGAAGCCGCCGCGCCGAAGACCTGCGCTGCCTTCCTCGAGCTGCTGCCCTTCTCCAACCAGGTGATCCACTCCCGCTGGAGCGGCGAGGCGGTGTGGGTGCCGCTGGGCGAATTCGACACCGGGCTGGCCTTCGAGAACCACACCAGCCACCCCTCGCGCGGCGACCTCCTGCTCTACCCGGGCGGCTTCTCCGAGACCGAGATCCTGTTCGCCTACGGCAGCAGCTGCTTCGCGAGCAAGATGGGCCAGCTCGCCGGCAACCACTTCCTCACCGTCGTCGAGGGCGCCGAGCAGCTCCACGAGATGGGCCGCAGCGTGCTTTGGAAAGGCGCGCAGTGGATCCGCTTCACCGACCTCGGCGAGCGCTGAGCGCGCCCTCGCCCACCCCACAAGAACAATGGAAACACGGAGACCGCAGATGAACCCCACCCACGCACTCACCCTGGCCGACGCCCGCGTCGCCGCCGCGGCCGCCGAGGCCGAGGCGCGCGTCAACGGCTGGGCGGTCAGCATCGCGATCTGCGATGCGGGCGGCCACGCCCTCTGGCTGCAGCGCATGGACGAGGCGCCCCTGATGAGCGCCATCGTCGCTCCCGAGAAGGCGCGCACCTGCGTGCTCAGCGGCAAGCCGAGCAAGGCCTTCGAGGACATGGTCAACAACGGCCGCTTCGCCGCGCTGGCGATGCCGGTAGTGCCGCTCGAAGGCGGCGAGCCGGTGGTGGTCGATGGCCGGGTGATCGGTGCGGTGGGGGTCTCCGGCGTGAAGGCCGGCGAGGACGCCCGCGTCGCCCGCGCCGGGGTCGACGCCCTGCTCGCCCACGCACACGCCCCCGCCTGAACCGCCGAGGAGCCAATATGAAACGCGAACGCAGCGCCCGCATCCTCGCCACCCTCGGGCCGGCGAGCTCCACCCGCGAACGCATCCGCGCCCTGGCCGAGGCCGGCGCGGACGTGTTCCGGCTCAACTTCAGCCACGGCAGCCACGAGGACCACGCCGAGCGCTACCGCCTGATCCGCGCGGTCGAGGCCGAGCTTGGCCGCCCGATCGGCGTGCTGATGGACCTGCAGGGGCCGAAGCTGCGCGTCGGCCGCTTCGCCGAGGGCAAGGTCGCCCTCGTGCCCGGCGCACCGTTTCGCCTCGACCTCGACCCCACGCCCGGCGACGCCCGCCGCGCCAACCTGCCCCACCCCGAGATCTTCGCCGCGCTCGAGGCCGGCACCGCGCTGCTGCTCGACGACGGCAAGCTGCGCCTGCGGGTGGACGCCTGCGGCGCCGACTTCGCCGACACCACCGTGCTCGTGGGCGGGACGCTGTCCGACCGCAAGGGCGTGAACGTCCCCGGCGTGCTGCTGCCGATCTCGCCGCTGACCGCCAAGGACCGCGCCGACCTCGACTTCGGCCTTGCGCTGGGCGTGGACTGGGTGGCGCTGTCCTTCGTGCAGCGCCCCGAGGACATCCGCGAGGCGCGCGAGCTCGTCGGCGACCGCGCCTGGATCATGGCCAAGCTGGAGAAGCCGGCGGCGATCGACGCGCTGGAGCCGATCATCACGCTCGCCGACGGCGTCATGGTGGCGCGCGGTGACCTCGGCGTGGAGCTGCCGCCGCAGCAGGTGCCGGTGCTGCAGCGCCGCATCGTGCGCGCCGCGCGCGCCGCCGGCCGCCCGGTTGTGGTGGCGACGCAGATGCTGGAGTCGATGATCTCCTCGCCCGTGCCCACCCGCGCCGAGGCCTCGGACGTGGCCACCGCGATCTACGATGGCGCCGACGCGGTGATGCTGTCGGCCGAGTCGGCCTCGGGCCAGTACCCGGTGGAGGCGGTATCGATCATGCACGGCATCGTCTGCGAGGTGGAGCGCGACCCCGCCTGGCGCGCCGGCCTCGAAGCCAGCCACACGCCGGCCGCGGCGAACACGCCCGACGCGATCTGCTGCGCGCTGCGCCGCGTCGCCGGCCTGCTCGAACCGGCGGCGACGGTGGCCTACACCAGCTCGGGCTTCAGCGCCCTGCGTGCCAGCCGCGAGCGTCCGGTGGCGCCCATCCTCGCGCTGACGCCGCAGCCCGCCACCGCGCGCCGGCTCGCGCTCGTGTGGGGCGTGCATGCGCTGCCCTTCGAGGAGGTGCATGACGTCGCCGAGATGGTCGAGCATGCCGCGCGCGCGGTGCAGAATCTGGGCTTCGGCAGCGCCGGCGACGCGGTGGTGGTGATCGCCGGCCTGCCCTTCGGCCAGCGCGGCAGCACCAACCTGCTTCACGTGGCGCGGATTCCCGGCTGAATCGCGCCCCGAGGCGGTCGTCGGGGGAGAGCGCCCTTCGCGCGGGCGTGCCGGCGCCGCCTCCCCGGCCGGCTCGCCCGCGCCTGCGCTCAGCCCTCCGTCCTTGCGGGCGCGGCGGGGCCGAAGAAGCGGTCGGTGAGCTTCACGTACCAGGCGGCCGACTGCACCTGCAGGATGTAGGCGAGCGCGATCACCAGCGCCGCCCCCGAGCTCGACGCGCCGAACACGTTCATCGCCAGCGCGAGCGCGATCGACAGGTTGCGCATCACCGTGCCATACACCAGCGCGATCGCATCGCCGCGCGGCAGCAGGCTGCGCGCCACCACGGTGCTCACCACGTAGTTGATCGCGTACAGGCACAGCAGCGGCACCAGCACCACGACCAGCTCGCCGGGCTGGGCGACGAGGTCCTTCGCCTTGAGGGCGAGCGCGACGAAGACGATGCCGAGCACGCCCAGCGTGGAGAAAGGCGGGAAGCGCGGTCCCCACTCCTTCTGGTATTCGGCCTGGCCGTGGCGCGCCACCAGCCATTTCTGCGTGTAGTGCCCGGCCAGCATGGGCAGGAACACGATGATCACGATCTGCATGAACACCGCGCCCATGTCGACCGGCACCTCGGCGCCCATGAGCCCGCGCACGTAGAGCGGCGTGGCGAGCGAGCCGATGATCAGCCCGAGCACCGTCATCTTGACCGCGGCGCCGAGGTTGCCCTTGGCGAAGCCGGTCCACGAGATCGTCATGCCGCTGGTGGGCAGCAGCGCGGCGAGTAGCAGGCCGAGCGCGTAGGCGGGCTGCTCGGGGAAGAAGGCCTTGCCGAGGGCGTAGGCGACGAAGGGGATGAGGGCGAAGTTGATCGCCTGCGCGAGCGCCTGCGCCTTGAGGTCGCCACCTTCGAGGACCTTGGAGAGCTTCAGGTTGACCATCATCGGATAGACCATCAGGAAGGTCAGCGGCACGATCAGCGACTTCAGCCAGCCGACCGGCGCCACAAGCCCGAAGCCGAAGCCGAGCACCATCGCCACCGGGATGGCGAGGATCAGGTTCTTGTTGATCTTCATCAGCAGCGCAAGCATGGATCCCCCGTTTTACGTTCGTGCGCGCCCTCCCAGGACGCGAAGCCATGATGACACAAGCAAGCGCGATGCCAGGGCACGGCGCGTGGCGGCGTGTCCGCTCGGCCTCCGGGGGTTCGCGCCTGCCGGCGCTCCTACACGAACCAGCGCATCCGGCAGGGCCTGCAGGAGCGGCGCAGGCCGCGAACCCGGCGCCGGATCCACGACTCGCCTGCCACGGCAGCGACGTTGGCAGACAAAACACCGCCAATCGCGTCAGCACCCCTCGCCAGCGCCGTAAACGACCGAGGCCCACGCAAGCGTGGGCCTCGGGGCCTCCGGAAACGTGTGCTCCCGGGATTACTTCTTGGCGGCGGCCAGGCCGTTCACGATCTCGGCCTTGGCGTCTTCCACCGTACCCCAGCCGAGGACCTTGACCCACTTGCCGGGCTCGAGGTCCTTGTAGTGCTCGAAGAAGTGCACGGTCTGCTTCATCAGCAGCTCGGGCAGGTCGTCGGTGGTCTGCACCTTGTCGTACAGCGGGGTCAGCTTGGACACCGGCACCGCGACGACCTTGGCGTCGACGCCGCCGTCGTCTTCCATCTTGAGCACGCCAACCGGACGGCAGCGGATGACCACGCCCGGCTGCAGCGGGAACGGGGTCACGACCAGCACGTCGACCGGGTCGCCGTCGCCGGCGATGGTGTGCGGCACATAGCCGTAATTCAGCGGGTAGCGCATCGAGGTGCCCATGAAGCGGTCGACGAAGACGGCGCCGCTGTCCTTGTCCACCTCGAACTTGATCGGATCGCCCTGGGCGGAGATCTCGATGATGACGTTGATGTCGTTCGGCACGTCCTTGCCGGCGCTGACCTGTTCGTAACCCATACATCCCTCCCGTGGAAAAATTGTGCGCGGATTATAGGGGGAAACCACAATGTCTTGCACTGCGGCGATACCCCCCGCTGGGGCGGCGGATCAGGCCGGGGAATCGAAGCCCGCGCCCTCGACCGCGGCGCGCAGCGCCTCGACCGACACCTTGGCGGGATCGTGACGCACGGTGGCGGACGCGCCTTCGAGCGACACCTGCACGTCCTCCACGCCGGGCAGCGCCTTCAGCACGCCGGTGACGTTCTTCACGCAACCGCCGCAGCTCATGCCTTCGACCTTGATCGTCGTCTCGTTCATCGATTCTGCACTCCAGATGGATTGAAAGGGGCGCGCCATCGCGCCCTCAGGTCACGCACACCACGCCGCGCCACAGGTCGCCGCCGAGCGAGGGCGCGTGGTAGAGGCCGAACACGCCGAAGCCGAGCACCAGCAGGCCGGAGGCCAGTCGCACCTTGGGGTGGCGGGTGATGTCGCGGAAACGCTTGAAGAGCATGCCGGCCAGCAGCAGGTTGGGCAGCGTGCCCAGCCCGAAGGCCAGCATCAGGCCGGCGCCGCGCGCGCCCGATCCGGTGACCAGCGCGGTGGCGAGGATGGAATAGGTGAGCCCGCAGGGGATGAAGCCCCACAGCATGCCGAGCGGCAGCGCCTGCCCGACCGAGCGCGCAGGCAGGAAGCGTCGCGTGGCGGGCTGGATGCGCCGCCACAGCACGTGGCCGACGCGCTCGATGGGCGCGAGCAGGCGGGTGAAGCCGGTGAGGTAGAGCCCGAGCGCAACCAGCATCAGGTTGGCGAGCACGTACAGCGTCATCTGCACCGGCAGCATGCCCTCGTAGAGCAGGCCGACCGAGCCGAGCAGGCCGACGCCGGCGCCGAGCAGGGTGTAGGTGCCGATGCGCCCGAGGTTGTAGGCCAGGTGCAGCGGCCACTGCGGCCGGCTGCCGGGCGCCTGCACCTGCATGCTGAGCGCGCCGACGATGCCGCCGCACATCGACACGCAGTGCGTGCCGCCGAGCAGGCCGATCAGGAAGACGGCGAGGTAACCGGTTTCGGGCATGAAGAAGAAAGGCCCCGCGGGCAATGCGAGGCCTTCATTCTACGCTGCGGTGCGCCATCCGTGCGGCGTTCAGATCACCCGCGAGTAGCGCTGGCGCTCGCGGTCGGCGCGCAGGTAGCGGTCGAAGACCATCGCGATGCCGCGCACCAGCAGGCGGCCGCCGGGCTGCACGCTGATCCAGTCGCCGTCGATCTTCACCAGCCCCGCCTTCTCCATCTCCTGCAGCTCGGCGAGCTCCTCGGCGAAGTACTCGCGGAAGTTGACCAGGTAGGCGATCTCGATCGACTGCATCGAGAGCTCGAAGTGGCACATCAGCGCTTGGATGATCGCACGCCGCAGCAGGTCGTCGGCGGTGAGCTCGATGCCGCGCAGCACCGGCAGCTCGTCGCGGTCGAGCGCGTCGTAGTACTCGTCGAGCGTCTTCACGTTCTGCGCATACACCGGGCCGATCTTGCCGATCGCCGACACCCCGAAGGCGAGCAGGTCGCACTCGGCGTGGGTGGAGTAGCCCTGGAAGTTGCGGTGCAGGCGCCCCTGGCGCTGGGCGACGGTGAGCTCGTCGTCGGGCTTGGCGAAGTGGTCCATGCCGATGTACACATAGCCCGCCTCGGTGAGGCGGCGGATGCCGAGCTGCAGCAGCTGCAGCTTGGTGTCGGCGGTGGGCATGTCGCCGCTGTTGATGCGGCGCTGCGGCTTGAACAGGCCCGGCAGGTGGGCGTAGCTGTACAGCGAGATGCGGTCGGGCGAGATCTCGAGGACCTGGTCGAGCGTGCGGTCGAAGCTGGTCGGGTTCTGCCGCGGCAGGCCGTAGATCAGGTCCATGCTCACCGACTTGAAGCCGTTGGCGCGCGCCGCGTCGATCACCAGCTTGGTCTCGTCGAAGCTCTGGATGCGGTTGACCGCCTGCTGCACGTCCTCGGCGAAGTCCTGCACGCCCACGCTCATGCGGTTGAAGCCGAGCTCGGCGAGCAGCTTCACGGTGTCGAAGTCGACCTTGCGCGGGTCGACCTCGATCGAGTATTCGCCGTTGGGCACCAGGGTGAAGTGCTCGCGCACCGCCGCCATGAGCTCGCGCATCTCGTCGTGCGACAGGAAGGTCGGCGTGCCGCCGCCGAGGTGGAGCTGGGTGACCTGGCGGCTGCCCTCCAGGCAGGCGGCCTGCATCTCGATTTCTTTTGCGAGATATTTCAGATACTTGGCCGAGCGTCCATGATCCTTGGTAATGATCTTGTTGCAGGCGCAGTAGTAGCAGATCGTGTTGCAGAAGGGGATGTGGAAGTATAATGAGAGCGGTTTGCTTACGCCGCCCACCGCCCTTTTGGCCAGCCAGGCCCGGAGCGCTTCCGCATTGAAGGCCTCGACGAAGCGGTCCGCCGTGGGATAAGAGGTGTAGCGCGGCCCGTTGATGTCGAATTTCCGGATCAGTTGCGGGTCGAAGATGAGGTCGGTCTGGCTTTTCATGATCTTGCTGGCGGGCTGTCTGCCGAACAATGGCAGAAGCCTTCGTTATGTTGGTTGACTTGGGTCAACGGGTGTGATTAGCAATCCCGCCGCTGCGACGCAAGCGTCTCTAATGTCAGGAAAGCAGGATTATCGTGCAGATGAGGGCTAGCGTGCCAATTACCGTGGATGGGCTCAAGACCGCCTGTTCGCAGTGCAACCTGGTCGAGTTGTGCCTGCCCTTCGGGATGTCCGATCGCGAATTGAGCCGGCTCGACGAGCTGGTCGGTGCGCGCCGCAAGGTCAAGCGCCAGCACAACCTGTATCGCGCGGGCGACCCCTTCGAGGCGATCTACGCCATCCGCGCGGGTTCGTTCAAGACCGACGTGCTCCTTGAGGACGGTCGCGAGCAGGTCACCGGCTTCCAGATGACCGGCGAGATCCTCGGCCTCGACGGCATCAGCACCGAGTCCCACAGCTGCAACGCGGTCGCGCTCGAGGACAGCGAGGTGTGCGTGATCGCCTACGACAAGCTCGAGCAGATGTCGCACGAGATCGAGGGCCTGCAGCTGCAGTTCCACAAGGTCATGAGCCGCGAGATCGTGCGCGACCACGGCGTGATGATGCTGCTCGGCTCGATGCGCGCCGAGGAGCGCCTCGCCGCCTTCCTGCTCAACATGTCGCAGCGCTTCACGGCGCGCGGTTTCTCGGCGAGCGAGTTCAACCTGCGCATGACGCGCGAGGAGATCGGCTCCTACCTCGGGCTCAAGCTCGAGACGGTGTCGCGCGCCTTCTCGCGCTTCCAGGAGGACGGGCTGATCTCGGTGCAGCAGAAGCACGTGCAGCTGCTCGACCCGGCCGGCCTCAAGCGCCTGATCCAGCACCAGCACGGCGCACGCTGAGCGCGCCGGGCCGGGAGGACGCACGCTGCGCGCCCTCAGGCGAGGTAGCCGGCGATGTTCTTGCTCAGCGCCACCGACACGATCCACGCATACACCAGGATCGCGGCGGCGAATGCCGCGATCCGCACGCCCCGGGTTCGCCCGCGCTTGAGCGCCACCGTGCCGAGCAGGATGTAGGCGAGCAGGCCGATCACCTTGGCGGTGACCCAGCCCGCGCTGAAGGGGTATTGCTCGATCATCACCGCCAGCGCGATCGCCGAGAGCAGCAGCGTGCTGTCGACGAGGTGCGGCAGGACCCGCGTCAGGCGGTGCAGCAGCAGGGCGCTGCCGGTGAGCATCCAGGTGCCGCGCAGCAGGAAACCGGCGGCGCTCAGCACGACGCAGGTCACGTGCAGGTTCTTGATCAGGTAGTACATCCACGATCCTTTCGAAAGCCGGCCCGGGCGCTGATCGGCAGCCGGCTGAATTAAAATTGCGCCCCCAGACGGAGAGTTCCAGATGCCCAACACGACCCCGCTCGACATCCCCTCCCTGCTGCGCCGCATCCCGCTGTTCAGCGAACTGTCGGAGGCGGACATCCAGCTGGTCGCACGCTACACCCGCGAGCGCCAGGTCGCCCGCGGCGAGGTGCTGTTCCAGCGCGGCGACCTGCCGCACGGCTTTTACTTCGTGGTCTCCGGCCAGGTCAAGCTCGCCTTCTCGTCCTCGCAGGGTACCGAGAAGGTCGTCGAGATCATCGGCGCCATGCAGAGCTTCGGCGAGGCGGTAATGTTCATGAACCACCCCTACCCGGTGTTTGCCGAAGCGCTGAGCGAGACCGTGCTGGTGCACGTCGGCCAGGCGGTGGTCAGCGAGCTCATCGACCAGGACTCCACCTTCGCGCGCAAGCTGCTCGCCGGCATGGCGATCCGCCTGCACGGGCTGATCCAGGACGTGGAGACCTACTCGCTGCGATCGAGCACCCAGCGCGTGATCGGCTACCTGCTGCAGGTCGCCGACAACGACGCACCCTGCGAGATCGCGCTGCCGACGAGCAAGCAGGTGATCGCCTCGCGCCTCAACCTCACGCCCGAGACGCTGTCGCGCATCTTCCACGACCTCAGCGACGCCGGCCTGATCACCGTGCAGGGCAAGCGCGTGAGCCTGCACGACCCGGTGCGGCTGTCGCGCTACAACGCCTGAGCGCCCCTCGCAGGCCTTGCCGTCCGCCCGCACGCGGGCGCTCACTTGAGCACAACCGGCACACCGGCCTGCGCTGCCTCGACCCCGCTCCAGCCCAGCTCGCGCTCCACCGCCTCGACGAAGGCGGCCGCGGCGGTGGCCTCGCCGTGGACCACGAAGGTGCGCCGCGGTGCCTCGCCGAAGCCGCGCAGCCAGTCGAGCAGCGCGGGCTGGTCGGCGTGCGCGGACAGCCCGCCGATGGTGTGGATGCGCGCACGCACCGGGATGCGCTCGCCGAACAGGGTGACCTGGTGCGCGCCGTCGACCAGCCTGCGGCCGAGCGTACCGGCGGCCTGGAAGCCCGCGATGACCACCGCACACTCGCGCCGGCCGAGGTTGTAGCGCAGGTGGTGCTTGATCCGCCCGGCATCGCACATGCCGCTCGCGGAGATCACCACCAGCCCGCCCTTCACCGCATTGAGCGCCATCGACTCCTCCACGTCCTGCACGAAGCGCACGCGGAAGCGCCCGGGGTTGGCCTCGGCCCAGGCGTAGAGCGCGCGCGTCTCGTCGTCCCACAGGTCGGCGTGGCGAACGGTGAGCGCGGTGACCGCCGAGGCCATCGGCGAGTCGACCACCACGTCGAGCCGCCCGATGCGCCCGGCGCGCACCAGGTCGGCGAGCACGAAGAGCACCTCCTGGGTGCGCCCGACCGCGAAGGCCGGGATGATCACGTTGCCACCGTCCACCTCGAGCGTGCGCCGCAGCGCCAGGACGAGCTCGTCGCAGGTCGCCGCGAAGGAGCGATGGGCGCGGTTGCCATAGGTGGATTCGACGCACAGGTAGTCTGCGTGCGCGATCCGCACCGGGTCGCGCAGCACCGGCCGCATGGGCTGGCCGATGTCGCCCGAGGCGACCAGCCTGCGGGTGTGCCCGCGCTCGCCGACGTCGATCTCGATGATCGCCGAGCCGAGGATGTGCCCGGCATCGCGGAAACGGCAGCGCACGCCTGCGCCCGGCTCGATCCACGCGTCGTAGTCGGTGGCGACGAGGCGGCCGAGGCTGGTGCGCGCCTGCTCCACGGTATACAGCGGCGCCACCTCCGCCCTGCGCGCGGCCTTGCGCGAGCGCGTGTCGCGCAGCGCCCACTCGGCCTCCTTCTCCTGGATGTGGGCCGAATCCATCAGCATCACGCCGAGCAGGTCGACCGTGGCCGTGGTGGCGAAGATCCGCCCGCGGTAGCCCAGCGCCACCAGGCGCGGCAGCAGGCCGGAGTGGTCGAGATGGGCGTGGGTCAGCAGCACGAAGTCGATCCCGCGCAGCTCGAAGTCGAGCGCGCTGCGGTTCTTGCGGTCGGCCTCGCGCCCGCCCTGGAAGAGGCCGCAATCCACCAGGAAGGCGCCATGCTCGTGGTCGACGCGCAGGCAGGAGCCGGTGACCTCGCCGGCGGCACCGAGGAAGGTGAGCTTCATCACAGGCCTCGCGGATTCTTCAGGGATTTCCACTGTGCCCGTCACGATCGTGTGGCGGCTTGATCACGATCAATCGTGCCCGCCCCCCTCCGCTCGCTATAATCGAAGCACCACACACCACAGGGAGCGTACGCCATGTTCAAGCACATCCTGGTACCGACCGACGGCTCGGCACTCTCGGACAGCACGGTCGCCCGTGCCGTCTCCTTCGCCAAGGAGACCGGCGCGCGCATCACCTTCTTCTATTCGCAGCCCGACTTCCCGATGCCGATCTACGGCGAGGGCGCGCTGATCGATCCGACGACGCCCGAGCAGTTCGCCAAGTCGGCAGCCTCCGAAGCCGAGGCCATCCTTTCGAAGGCACGCGGCGCGGCGGAAGCCTCCGGCGTGGCCTGCGACAGCGACACCGCGGTGAACGAGGTGCCCTACGAGGCGATCATCGACGCCGCCGACCGCCATGGCTGCGACCTGATCTTCATGGCCTCGCACGGCCGCCGCGGCATCGCCGGCCTGCTGCTCGGCTCCGAGACGCAGAAGGTGCTGACCCACAGCAAGACGCCGGTGCTGGTCTATCGCTGAAACCGGTCGCTGCCCTGCAAGGGCGACCTCGAATACAAACGGCCCGCTTGCGCGGGCCGTTGTTCATCCGTCGTGCGGATCGCTCATCGGCGGGTCGCCGGTCAGCGCGACATGCGGGCCTTCTGCTCGTCCTCCGCCATGTGGCGGCGGGCGAAGCGGTACAGGTAGGCGCCCATCACCAGGATGAAAACGATGGTGAAGAGGCTCAGCAGACCGATATCGCTCGTGAACAACAACTCCCAGGCCATGGTGCTTCTCCCTTTGCAAGAAAATCAGACATTCGGATCGATCCGGATCTCCATCTCTGCAGGGAGGTAAGCGGACCCGTCCATTCTCCAGCTTCGGGCCTCGTCTTCTAGTACGAACAACCAGCGACCGGTGCTCAGCGGGGCGAGCACGGCCTCATACACACCGGAGCGCCCCTCGACGAGCAGTTCCTGGTCCAGGCCACCGCGCGTCGGGTGGGCGACGGTGAGGCGGATGCGAGGCGGCAAGCTGCCAGGCTCGGTGGCGGTCAGCTCCACGTGGATGGCCTCGCTGCGGATGCGCAGCGCGGCGCGCAGGCCCAACTCGCGGGCGTGCTCGACGCGGCCGATCGTCTGCACGATCGCGCGGCCTTCCTTGTAGTAGTCATCGACCACCATGCCGTCGAAGGTCTTCGCGGCGATCACCAGGGTGGCGATGCCGGCGACCACCGCGGTGGCCGGCAGCGCGATCAGGAACCACGGCCAGCCCTGGCGGTACCAGGGCTCGACCGGGGCTTCGGGCTTCTTGCTTCGCATGTCAGCGTGGCACCAGGAAAGTGGTCTCTTCCTTGAGGGTCAAGGAGGGGTCGTCTTCCGCGGCGATGTCGAAGAAGATCGTGTTGGCACCCGGCTTGCCCTCGTCGTAGGGCACATGCACCTGCACGGTGACCGACTGCGCCGCGGCCGGCGCCACCTCGACGCGCTGCGGACCCTGGATGCGGATGCCGTTCAGGCCGGTCACGCCGATGTTGAACGTTCGCGCGGCCTCGGTCATGTTCATGACCTGGAGCTGGTAGACGTTCTCGATCAGCCCGCCCTCGATCTCCTGCCCGAGCGAGGAGCGGTCGCGCAGCACGTCGACCCGCAGCGGCTCGCGAGCCGCCAGCCCCCAGACAAAGGCGATGCTGATGAGGGCGAGGACGGCGCCGTAGATCAGCGTGCGCGGCCGGAACACATGCGCGAGGATCTCCTTCGAGCCCCAGTTGCGCTTCATCGCGTTCTCGGTCGAATAGCGGATCAGCCCGCGCGGGTAGTTCATCTTGTCCATGACCTGATCGCAGGCGTCGATGCAGGCGGCGCAGCCGATGCACTCGTACTGCAGCCCGTCGCGGATGTCGATGCCGGTCGGACACACCTGCACGCAGATCCCGCAGTCGATGCAGTCGCCCTTGGACACGGAGCGCGGATCGATGCCCTTCTTGCGCGTGCCGCGCGGCTCGCCACGCGCCTCGTCGTAGGTGATCACCAGGGTGTCGGGGTCGAACATCACCGCCTGGAAGCGGGCGTACGGGCACATGTACTTGCAAACCTGCTCGCGCAGCACGCCGGCGAAGAGGTAGGTGAAGCCGCCGTAGAACAGGATCCAGAAGGTCTCCCAGGGCCCGAAGGTGAGGCCGTTGAAGGAGGCGAGCAGCTCGTCGAGCGGGGAGAAGTAGGCCACGAAGGTGAAGCCGGTCCACAGCGCAACCACGCCCCAGGCGAGGAACTTGGCGCCGCGGCGCATCGCCTTGGCCGCGCTCATCGGCGCGCGGTCGAGCTTCTGGCGGCGGGTGTGGTCGCCCTCGATCTTCTCCTCGATCCACATGAAGATCTCGGTATAGACCGTCTGCGGACAGGCGTAGCCGCACCACAGGCGGCCGGCGATCGCGGTGAAGAAGAACAGCGCGTAGGCCGAAATGATCAGCAGGATCGCGAGAAAGAACACGTCCTGCGGCCAGAACACCCAGCCGAAGATGTAGAACTTGCGTTCGGTGAGGTGGAGCAGCACCGCCTGGCGGTCGTTCCAGCTCAGCCAGGGCAGGCCGTAGAAGACGATCTGGGTGATCCACACCAGCGCCCATCGCCAGTTGGCGAACAGCCCGGTGACCGAGCGGACGTAGAGCTTCTTGCGGGCGGCGTAGAGGGTGTCCTGGGCGGACTCGGGGTTGGAAGGTTTCGCCGCCTTCTGCGGCTCGGGGGATGCGCTGTTCATGGCCTTGGTACCAATGAATTCTTGTTCTTGTTGTTATCGAGAACCCCGGGAGGGCCCCTCCTCCCGGGGATGCGATGCTTGCTGCAGTTGCTGCGGGTGACGCTTACTGCTTGCTCAGGCTCAGCACGTAGGCGGTGAGCAGGTGCACCTTGTCCTCGCCGAGGAAGGCACCGAACGCGGGCATCTGGTTGTTGCGGCCGAGGTTGATGGTCTCGATGATCACCGCCTCGGACGAGCCGTACAGCCAGCGGTTGTCGGTCAGGTTGGGCGCGCCGAGCATCGGGTTGCCCTTGGCGTCCGCACCGTGGCAGGCCACGCAGTTGGCCTCGAAGCCTTCCTTGCCGCGCTGCGCACGCACCGAGTCGTGGGCGAGGCCGTTCATCGAACGCACGTAATTGGCGACATCCTTGACACCGTCGGCGCCGAGCGCGGGACCGAACGGCGGCATCACGCCATTACGACCGTTGGTGATGGTCTCCTTGATGTTCTCCGGCGCGCCGCCCCACAGCCACTCGCTGTCGGTCAGGTTGGGGAAGCTCTTCGCGCCCTGCGCCGCTGCGCCGTGACACTGCTGGCAGTAGGTCAGGAAAAGGCGCTTGCCCATCGCGTTGGCTTCGGGATCGGCGGCGACCGCCATCATGTCCATCTCGCGATACTTGGCGAACACCGGACCGAAACGCTCCTGCGCCGCCTGCATCTCGGCGTCGTACTGCGCCCACTGGCCGCGGCTCTGGTTGCTGTTGCCGAAACCCGGATAGATCGCCAGGTAGACCACCGCGAACACGATGGTGATCCAGAAGAGGTACATCCACCAGCGCGGCAGCGGGTTGCTGTACTCGGCGAGCGTCTCGTCCCACACATGGCCGTGCAGTCCGACCTCCCCTTTCTCGCGCTTGGTCATGTTCGACACGAGCACGAACACACAGAACAGGATGGAGAGGGTCACGAGGACCATCACATACATGTTCCAGAAACCGCTGATGAAGTCAGCCATTTGTTTTTCCCTCTTGGTCTTGCCGACCGCGCGGGGCCGGCAGGTCGTCGTCGCTCAGGGGCAGACGCGCCGCCTCGTCGAACCCGGCCTTGGCGTGCTTGCTGTATGCCCAGGCGCAGATGCCCAGGAAGCACAGCAGCCCCAGCACGGTGATCAGGCTACGGAAATCGTTGATATCCACGGCGCGTTTGCTTCCTTACCTGAAGTGCGAAATCGCGGTGCCCAGGCCCTGCAGATAGGCCACGACCGCGTCGAGCTCGGTCTTGCCCTCGAGCGCGGCGGGCGCGGCGGCGATCTCTTCGTCGCTGTACTTGTGCAGGCCGACCTTGTTGAGCGCGCGCATGCGGTCCTGGATGTCGCCGGCGCGGACCGGACGGTCGAGCCAGGGGAAGGCCGGCATGTTCGACTCGGGGACGACGTCGCGCGGGTTCAGCAGATGAACGCGCTGCCACTCGTCGGAGTAACGGCCGCCGACGCGGGCGAGATCCGGACCGGTACGCTTCGAGCCCCACTGGAAGGGGTGGTCGTAGATGAACTCGCCGGCCACCGAATAGTGGCCGTAGCGCTCGGTCTCGGCACGGAACGGACGGATCATCTGCGAGTGGCAGTTGTAGCAGCCTTCACGCACGTAGATGTCGCGCCCCACGAGACGGACTGCGTCATACGGCTTGACGTCGAGCGCGTTGCCCTTGTGGTCGATCGCCGTCGTGGTCGAGTGCTGGAAGAACAGCGGCACGATCTCCACCAGCCCCCCCACGCTGACGGTCATCAGCGTGAGCACGATCATGAGGAATACGTTGCGTTCGATCTTTTCGTGTTTCGATTGAGCCATGTTGTCGTTCTCCGATCAGGCGTGGGCAGCCGCGGGCGCGAGCACCGGGGCGTCATAGGCCTTCTGGCCGGCGATCGTCTTCAGCATGTTGTAGAACATGATCAGCATGCCGCCGAGGAACATCGCGCCGCCGATGAAGCGGATCGTCCAGAACGGGTAGCTGGCCTTGACCGACTCGACGAAGGAGTAGGTGAGCGTGCCGTCCGGGTTGGTCGCGCGCCACATCAGGCCCTGCATCACGCCCGAGATCCACATCGAGGCGATGTAGAGCACGATGCCGATGGTGGCGATCCAGAAGTGGGCGTTGATCAGCTTGACGCTGTACATCTCGCTGCGCCCGTAGAGGCGCGGCAGCAGGAAATACACCGAGCCGATGGAGATCATCGCCACCCAGCCGAGCGCACCCGAGTGCACGTGGCCGACGGTCCAGTCGGTGTAGTGCGACAGCGCGTTGACCGTCTTGATCGACATCATCGGGCCTTCGAAGGTCGACATGCCGTAGAAGGACAACGAGGTGATGAGGAACTTCAGGATCGGGTCGGTGCGCAGCTTGTGCCAGGCGCCCGACAGGGTCAGCACGCCGTTGATCATGCCGCCCCAGGACGGTGCCAGCAGGATCAGCGAGAACACCATGCCGACGGACTGGGTCCAGTCGGGCAGCGCGGTGTAGTGCAGGTGGTGCGGGCCGGCCCACATGTAGGTGAAGATCAGCGCCCAGAAGTGCACCACCGACAGGCGGTACGAGTACACCGGACGATCGGCCTGCTTGGGCACGAAGTAGTACATCATGCCGAGGAAGCCCGCGGTCAGGAAGAAGCCCACCGCGTTGTGGCCGTACCACCACTGGATCATCGCGTCCTGCACGCCGGCGTAGGCCGAGTACGACTTCATGCTGGTGAGCGAGACCGGGATCGCGGCGCTGTTGACGATGTGCAGCAGCGCGACGGTGAGGATGAAGCCGCCGAAGAACCAGTTCGCGACGTAGATGTGCGATACCTTGCGCTTGGCGATGGTGCCGAAGAACACCACGGCGTAGGACACCCACACGATGGCGATCAGGATGTCGATCGGCCACTCGAGCTCGGCGTATTCCTTGGAGGAGGTGTAGCCCAGCGGCAGGGTGATCGCGGCGAGCACGATGACCAGCTGCCAGCCCCAGAACGTGAACGCGGCCAGGCCGGGCGCGAACAGCCTCGTGTGACAGGTACGCTGGACCACGTAGTACGAAGTGGCGAACAGCGCGCAGCCACCGAACGCGAAGATCACCGCGTTGGTGTGCAGCGGACGGAGCCTGCCGAAATGCAGGAATTCGTGCACGTTCAGTTCGGGCCACACGAGCTGTGCTGCGGCGATCACACCGACCAGCATGCCCACGATGCCCCACACCACCGTCATGATGGCGAACTGGCGCACGACTTTATAGTTATAAGTCGCTTGCGATTGCATCTGGATCACCTCTTTGTTTTTGAAAACCCCTGCTTGCGTCGGGCCGCACCAGACCAGCGCGGCGACCCACCCGGGCGAGAATACGCCACGACCACATACGCAATTTGACACAAGTCAATATTGTATTGCAGCAGACGGGAGCAAGGAAGGGGAAATTGGAGTTAGTCCAAAAACAAACGCGCGCGCCCGCTGCGGATACCACGAGAAATCGTGCGGACACGCTGGAATCCAGCATCTACGCGGGTTCCAGCGTCTTTGGAGGGCCTGGCGGCAGGCAAAAAAAAGGGTGCGTCTTCACGCACCCCCAACCCCAACAGAGAGACATAGACCACGAACCGCTCGCCATCGTCATGCTCGGCGATCGATCGCAACGGCGTCATTTTCCTCTTAACCATCGGACAGACGTTGACGCAGGTCAACGAATCCGCGTTTCACCCGGCCTGGCGCCAGTGGAGGGGTCTCCGACCGCCTCTTTCCCGGCCCCGTGGGGCGAGTTCGGCTCCGCCTCGCCGGCCTCCTCGGGCGGCTGGTCGCGGTCGTCCATCAGCAGCCGGTAGGCGGGCCCCTCGAGGTCGTCGTACTGGCCGCTGCGCAGCGACCACCAGAACAGCACCCCGATGATGAACACCAGCACCACCGACAGCGGAATCAGCAGGTAGAGGCTTTCCATCTCAATTCTCCGCGCTTGCGCGATCGGTCCGCGCCGCGCGCTGCAACCGCATGGCGTTGAGCACGACGAGCAGCGAGCTCGCCGCCATGCCGATGCCGGCCATCCAAGGCGTGACCAGCCCGGCCATGGCGAGCGGCACCGAGGTGAAATTGTAGGCGAACGACCACCACAGGTTCTGCCGGATGATGCGCAGGGTGCGCCGCGCGAGCACGATCCCGTCGGCCAGGCTGGCGAAGCGCTCGTTGAGCAGCACGATGTCGGCCTGGTTGCGGGCGAGGTCGGTGCCGCCGCCCATCGCTACCGAGACGTGGGCCTGGGCGAGCACCGGGGCATCGTTCACCCCATCGCCCACCATCGCCACCACGGCCTTGTCGTCGCGCTGCATGTCGACGATCGCCTGCTGCTTGCCCTGCGGATCGAGGCCGCCGCGCGCATCGCGGATGCCCAGCCTGGCGGCGACCGCATCCACCACCGGCTGCGCGTCGCCCGAGAGCAGGCTGAGCGCGGTGCCCTCGCCCGCCAGGCGGGCGGTGATCGTCGGCGCATCCTCGCGCAGGCGGTCGGCGAGCCGGAACAGGCCCAGCCAGCCAGCCTGTCCGGCGAGCGCGATCACGGTGCCGCCCGCGGCCGCGAAATCCGCGAGCGCGGCGGG
>NZ_AMXF01000025.1 GCF_000310225.1 Thauera phenylacetica B4P | reverse complement strand
GTCCGCTGCCGGGCGCGCCCCACAGGTAGATGTGGCGCGCGGGCAGCTGCGCCGCAGTGGCGGGCGAGGCCAGCAGCGACACGGTGGCGACCAGCTCGGCGTTGGCGCCGGCGACGAAGTTCTCGAGCGTGGGCGGCGCGTCGGGGCGGATGTCGAGGACGAGCTGCTTCATGGGCGCTCGTGCTCGCTGGCGATGACCGGGCGCGGCTGCGTGCCGCGATACACCGGGCTGGCGAGCCAGGCCTCGCGCACCTCGCGCAGGCCCACCAGCAGCGCGGCGCCCACCGGCAGCGCGACCAGCACGCCGACGAAGCCGAAGAGCTGGCCGAAGGCCATCAGCACGAAGATCACTGCGAGCGGGTGCAGGCCGATGCGCTCGCCCACCAGGTAGGGCGTGAGCAGGAAGCTCTCGACCACCTGGCCGAGCGCATACACGATCGCCACGCCGACCAGCGGCGGCCAGCCCTGCGCCTGCAGCAGGGCGGCGACGATGGCGAGGATCAGCCCGCCGCCGAAGCCGACATAGGGGATGAACACCAGCAGGCCGGTGAGCACGCCCACCGGCAGCCAGAAGTTGAGCCCGGCCAGCCACAGCCCGGCGCTGTAGAACACCGCCAGCAGCATCATCACCGAGAGCTGGCCGCGCAGGAACTCGGACATCACCGAGTCGATCTCGGCGAGGATGCGGGTGGTGGCAGCCACCCAGGGCCGTGGCACGATGCGCTCGAGCTCGTCGAGGATGCGCGGCCACTCCTGCAGCAGGTAGAACATCACCAGCGGGATGAGCAGGACGTTGGCGGCGAAGGCCAGCACCGCCATGCCGCCGCTCTTGAGGTGGGCGAGCACCACCGGCACCAGCTCCTGCGCGCTCGTCCAGTTGTCGGCGATGAGCTGCTGGAATTGCTCGGCGTTGAGGCGGATGTCCACTCCCAGGCGGGCCTCGAGCAGGGGCGCGATGTTGAGGTTGAACATCTGCACCAGCTCGGGCAGGCGGCGCACCAGCAGCACGCCCTCGCGATACACCATCGGCACCAGGATCAGCGCGAGCGCGATCAGCAGCAGGCCGAGCGCGCAGATCACCAGCAGCACCGCGAGCGGCCGCGGCACGCGGCGTGCGACCATCCAGTTGACCGCCGGATCGCAGATATAGGCGAACACCGCACCCACCACGAAGGGGGTGAGGATGGGGCCGAGCAGCCAGAGCAGGGCGATGAGGGCCGCGCCGGTCGCGGTCCAGGCGACGGTTTGCAGGCGATCGACGCGGGGAGGCTTCATTTAAAGTAAAATCGCGGGCTTGGCGCGGGCGAGAGCCGCCCGCGGAACACGTAAATGTAGCCACTTGGCGTTGCGGCCTCAAGCTCGGTTCCACCGGGCATGCGGCGAGGCCCGGCAGCCTGCGAGCTCGAAGGAACGATCTTGGCCGACCATCACCCCGAACCGCTGGATCCCCAGCCCTCCCTTTCCTACCGCGACGCCGGCGTGGACATCGAAGCGGGCGACGCCCTCGTCGAGCGCATCAAGCCCTTCGCCAAGCGCACCATGCGCCCCGAGGTGCTGGGCGGCATCGGCGGCTTCGGCGCGCTCTTCGAGCTGTCGAAGAAGTACAAGGAGCCGGTGCTGGTGTCCGGCACCGACGGCGTCGGCACCAAGCTCAAGCTCGCCTTCCAGCTCGACAAGCACGACACCGTCGGCCAGGACCTGGTGGCGATGAGCGTGAACGACATCCTGGTGCAGGGCGCCGAGCCGCTGTTCTTCCTCGACTACTTCGCCTGCGGCAAGCTCGACGTCGATACCGCCGCCGACGTGGTCCAGGGCATCGCCCGCGGCTGCGAGCTGGCTGGCTGCGCGCTCATCGGCGGCGAGACCGCCGAGATGCCCGGCATGTACCCCGAGGGCGAATACGACCTCGCCGGCTTCGCGGTCGGCGTGGTCGAGAAGGCCGACATCATCGACGGCAGCAAGATCGTTCCGGGCGACGTGGTGCTCGGCCTGGCCTCGAGCGGCGCGCACTCCAACGGCTACTCGCTGATCCGCAAGATCGTAGAGCGCGCCGGCACCGACATGATGGCGCCCTTCCACGGCCGCCCCTTCCGCGACGTGGTCATGGAGCCCACCCGCATCTACGTCAAGCCCATGCTCGAGCTCATGCGCGCGATGCCCGGCGTGGTCAAGGGCATGGCCCACATCACCGGCGGCGGCATCACCGAGAACGTGCCGCGCATCCTGCGCGAGGAGCTGACCGCGCGCATCGACGGCGACACCTGGGCGCTGCCGCAGATGTTCCGCTGGCTGCAGTTCGCCGGCGGCGTGAACCAGGACGAGATGTACCGCGTCTTCAACTGCGGCATCGGCATGGTGGTGATCGTGTCGGCGGCCGACGCCGAGGCCGCCGAGGCCAAGCTGACTGCCGCGGGCGAGACCGTGTACCGCATCGGCGTCATCGACACCCGCCGCGAGGGCGAGGCGCAGACCATCATCGACTGAGCGATGCGCGCCGGCGCGCGAGGGGCGACCCGCGCGCGCCGTATTTGCGGGAGCGTTCGCGTCCGCTTCCGCGTATCTCTCTCGCGTATCCCCCGGCGCACCCCGGGCTACCGTTCCATTCCGCCGGCCAGGAGCGCTCCGCGCCATGGGCTACCGCCTCGCCGCCGACGCGGTGCTGCTGCTTCACCTGGGCTTCATCGCCTTCGCCGTGCTGGGCGGGCTGCTCGCGCTGCGCTGGCGCCTTGCCCCCTGGCTGCATCTTCCCGCGGTCGCCTGGGCCGCGTGGGTCGAGGCGAGCGGCGGCCTGTGTCCGCTCACTCCGCTCGAGAACCGCCTGCGCGTGCTGGCCGGCCAGTCCGGCTACCCGGGCGGCTTCATCGAGCACTACCTTGTTCCCCTGATCTACCCCGCCGGGCTCACCCGCGAGCTGCAGCTCGCGCTCGCCGGCTTCGTCGTGCTCGTCAACCTGGCGGTGTATGCCTGGGTGTGGCGCCGCCGGGTCAGCCGGGCGCGGTGACGCGCGCGGGTGCGGCCAGGGCCGGGCAGATCATTCGCTCCAGCCCTCGAAGCCGCGCGAGGCCTGCGCCGGATGCGCGAAGCCGCCGGTGATCCACGCGGTCGCGCTCGCCACGCCGAGGCGGAAGTCGGACGGCACGCGCACCTGCGCGACCTCTTCGCCGAGTTCGTCGAAGGCGCTCAGCGTGGCGTAGGGCTCGTACTCGTCGGGGGTGATGTCGAGGCGGACGTCCCACTGCGCGTCGAGCGCGAACACCGTGAGGCGCTTGTGCAGCATCGCGTGAGCCTGCTGGCGGTGGCGCTGCAGGACCTCGCTGGCGGTCTTGACCAGGGTGTTGAACGCGGCCTGGTCGAGCGGCTTCGGGTTCTTCTTGTCGCGCCCCATGGTCCATGGGCCCACCAGCGCGGGCTCGGCCTCGCCGTCCTGCAGCATCTCGACCGCCCAGCCGTCGTCATCCTCGTTCTTGATCACGCGCGCGGTCCAGCCGTCGAGCTGCCACAGGCGGTCGCTGCGCAGCGCGGCGGTTTGTTCGGCTTGGGGAGGGCTGGTCGGATCGTGGTCGTCGAGGGTCATGTCGGAGGCGTCGGGATTCATGGGCATGCTTGCGCTGTTGGCGCTCTCGTGCGCGCGGCCGTGCACCGTGGCAGCGACGGCAAGGCGGGGGCTGGCCGGGCGCGAGGGCGCAGCGGCCGCGCCGGGCCCTGCCGCCACGGAGGCGGGAGCGGGCTCGGCCAGAGGCAGCGACAGCGCTACGGGAAGTTCGGCGTCGGACAAGGCCACGCTTGCGGCAGGGCGTCGCCGGGGCGGTTTCGCCATGGACTCTGCCACGAGTGGCGGGCCTCCGGCTGCCGCGAACAGGGGGATCTGGTCGTGCATCATGTTCAGTCTCGCTCGGTAGCTGTTATTTTATACAGCTTTTGGTGCGAAACAAGGGATGTGACGGCGCGGATTCCGGATCAGGCTCCCGATCGCGAAATGCGTTGCCCCCGATCGGGGGCCTGCGGAGGCGTGAGAGCAGCTGCGGACTTCGTCATCCGCGTCGCTGGAGGCCCCGCCCTATTCGCGGCTAGCGCCGCTCCTACAGGAACCCGGAAGCGCGTCGGTTTCTGCGGGAGCGCGGGCAGGTGCGATCGTCGCTTCAGGTCACCACCGTCGGCCCCTCCATGCCGCAGTGCCTGCGGATGCCGGCAAGCTCGTCGGCGATGCGGATCAGTTCGCCGAGCGCCTCTTGCACCGGCTGGTCGTGGCGGGCGGGGTCGGCCTCGTAGCGTTCCAGATACACGCGCAGCGTGGCGCCCTCGGTGCCGGTGCCCGACAGGCGGAAGACGATGCGGCTGCCGTCGGCGAACAGCAGGCGCACGCCCTGGCGGGTGCTCACCGAGCCATCCACCGGGTCGGTGTAGGCGAAGTCGTCGGCGCTGGCGATGCGCAGGCCGTCGCCGCAGTCGCGCCCGGCGAGCGCGGGAAGCTGCGCGCGCAGATCGGCCATCAGCGTGTCGGCGCGCTCGGTGGGGATGCCCTCCCAATCGTGGCGCGAGTAATAGTGGCGGCCGAAGCGCGCCCAGTGCGCGCGCACCAGGTCCTCCACCGAGCGCCGGGTCACGGCGAGCAGGTCGAGCCAGAACAGCACCGCCCACAGGCCGTCCTTCTCGCGCACGTGGTTGGAGCCGGTGCCGTAGCTCTCCTCGCCGCACAGCGTGGCCTGGCCGGCGTCGAGCAGGTTGCCGAAGAACTTCCAGCCGGTGGGCGTCTCGTGGCAGGGGATGCCGAGCGCGGCGGCGACCTTGTCGGCGGCGCGCGAGGTCGGCATCGAGCGCGCGATGCCGGCCAGCCCGGCGCGATAGCCGGGCACCCGGGTGGCGTGCTCGGCCAGCACCGCCAGGCTGTCGGACGGGGTGACCACGAAGTCGCGGCCGAGGATCATGTTGCGGTCGGCGTCGCCGTCCGAGGCCGCGCCGAAGTCGGGCGCGTCGGGGCCGGACATCGCCGCCATCAGCTCGGCGGCGTGCGCCGGGTTGGGGTCGGGGTGGTGGCCGCCGAAGTCCTCCAGCGGCTCGCCGTTGATCACCGTGCCGGCGGGTGCGCCGAGCTGGCCCTCGAGGATGGCGCGCGCGTACGGCCCGCTCACCGCGCTCATGGCGTCGAAGCGCATGCGGTGGCCGGCGGCGAACCAGGCGCGCATGGCGTCGAAGTCGAAGAGCTGCTGCATCAGCTCGGCGTAGTCGGCGACCGAGTCGATCACCTCGACCGTCATGCCGCCGAGCGTGCGCGTGCCGAGCGTGTCGAAGTCGATGTCCTCGCCCGCGTCCTCGCCCGCGTCCTCGATGCGGTACTCGGCGATCTCCAGGCTGCGCGCGTAGATCGCCTCGGTGAGCTTCTCCGGCGCGGGGCCGCCGTTCGAGGCGTTGTACTTGATGCCGAAGTCGCCGTCCGGCCCGCCCGGGTTGTGGCTGGCCGACAGGATGAGGCCGCCGAAGGCGGCGCGGCGGCGGATCACCGCGCTCACCGCCGGCGTCGACAGCAGCCCGCCGCGGCCCACCAGCACGCGGGCGAAGCCGTTGGCCGCCGCCATGCGCAGGATGGTGCGCACCGCGACACGGTTGTGGAAGCGGCCGTCGCCGCCCAGCACCAGGGTCTGGCCCTCGTGGCCGGGCAGGGTGTCGAACACCGCCTGGACGAAGTTCTCGAGGTAGTGCGGCTGCTGGAAGACGGTGACCTTCTTGCGCAGTCCGGAGGTGCCGGGGCGCTGGCCGGGGAAGGGGCGGGTGGGGACGGTCTGGATGCTCATGGGCGTGTGGGCGGATGGCCGGAGAGGAGGATCGGGCACTTCATCAGTTGCGCATGTTGCGCTGCAACCGTCATTGAACGTCTTCGCGGGGAAGTTCTCAAGGGCCTTGGTCGCGGGACCACGCCCGGGCGGCGCCCCGGCGCTGTGTTCGCGCCTGCCGGCGCTCCTACATGGAGGGTGCAATCGGGGGTGCGTCCCCGATTCTCTGTGTTCGCGCCTGCCGGCGCTCCTACAGGAAGGGCTGCGGCTCCGATTCGATGTAGAGACTCCGACCCGCGCTGGGTCATGTAGGAGCGCCGGCAGGCGCGAAAGCGGCGATCGCCTACCCGCCGCGCATCCCTTGTCCCGCGGCCCATTCGCGCCTGCCGGCGCTCCTACAAGGAGGGTGCAATCGGGGTACGTCCCCGATTCTTCGCGCCTGCCGGCGCTCCTACATGGAGGGTGCAATCGGGGGTACGTCCCCGATTTTCCCGCGCCCCCGATGCACGGACCTCACGTGTTGCCCCACGTAGATATATCCATATAATGCAATACATGGACGCCAAGCTCATTCACCGTAGCAAGCAAACCCGCGCTGATGGTGTAACGATCGAAATGGTTATCTGGTCCGTCGAGCCTGCGGTGCCGGGCTCGGCGCACGAATACAAGTATCGGTTCTATGCGGGTCGTGACGGACGCACCTTGGTCCGTTACGACAACGAAGTTGGCAAGGGCGACCAGAAGCACATCGGTACCGATGAAATCGAAGTGCCGCTCCGCTTTGTGTCCATGCAGCAGTCGGTGCGCGACTTCATGGCCGACATCGAGCGTCTGAAGGAGGAATGAATCATGGCGAATCTGGCAATCATCGGTATCACCGATTGGGCCGCAACGCAGGCCCAGGTGCTCGATGTGGCGCGCCGCATCGATGCCGGGGAGCAACCACCCGAGGGCGACTATCACCTGGGCTTTGCCGATGCGGCACAGCTGCTGGCGGAGTTGCCGCCGCGCCGGCTCGATACCTTGCGCGCGATCAAGCGCCTCGGGCCGGTGTCGATCTACGCCGTGGCCAAAGCGCTTGGGCGCAACTATTCCAATGTGCACGCCGACGTGCACAAGCTGATCGGGCACGGCCTGGTCGACAAACAGCCGGACGGGCGCGTCTGGGTGCCTTGGGCCGACGTGGTGGTCAAGCTCGATGCGTCACTGCTGAGTGCTGCGTGATTCCTTGGTCGCGATCGGGGGACGTGCCGGTTCATGTAGGAACGCCGGCAGGCGCGAAAGCGTCGATCGCCTACCCGACGCGCATCCCTTGCCCCGCGGCACATTCGCGCCTGCCGGCGCTCCTACAAGGAGGTTGCAATCGGGGTGCGTCTCCGATTCTTCGCGCCTGCCGGCGCTCCTACAAGGAGGGTGCAATCGGGGTACGTCTCCGATTCTTCCTCCTGCCGGCGCTCCACGAGGAGGTTGCAATCGGGGTACGTCCCCGATTTTTCATTCCGATTTTTCATTTTTCCTCGTCCCCGATTTTTCCTCCCAGCCAGGTTTTTTGGTGGATTGCGCATCTCTGCTATCCTGATGTTGTCAATAGTTGTCAAAAGACCGTTTGCCTTGCTGGAGCGACCATGAGCCGAAACACCTTGAACTTTGCTCTGCCCGAGAGCATGCGTGCCTACGTCGATGCGCGCGTGGCGTCCGGCCATTACGGCAACACCAGTGAATACCTGCGGGAGTTGATCCGTAAGGATCAGGCGGAGCAGGCGCGAGAGCGTCTGCGGACGCTGATCGCTCAGGGCATCTCGTCAGGCCCCGCCGTGCCTTGGTCACAGACGGAAGAGGATGAGCTCCTCGCCATCGCTCGCGGAGCGATCGATTGAAGCCACTGGCCTGGCGACCACAGGCCCGGATCGACCGCCAGAAGGAGGTGCGCCATTACCGCGACCATGCGGGTCCGAGTGTGGCGCAGCGTCTTGTCGACGCCAGTTGGAAAGCGCTGGAGCAAGTGCGGCGCGATCCCGCCATTGGGTCGCCTCGCATCGGCGAGCTGATCGAGATTCCTGGACTGCGCAGTTGGCGAGTGGCGGCTTTCCCGCTGATCTGGTTCTATTTCGAGCGCGCCGATTGCATCGACGTGGTGCGCTTGCTCGGAGAACGGCAGGACATCCTTTCGATCTTCGGCGAGGAAGGGGGCGTTACGTGATCTTGTAGACGGGGTACGTCCCCGATTTTTCCGCGGCGTTGCGTTCGCGCCTGCCGGCCTCCTACAGGAAGCGCTGCGGCCCCGATTCCTTGCACAGACTCCGACCCGCACCGGTTCATGTAGGAGCGGCGGCAGCCGCGAACAGGGCGGTGCTGCGGCCGACGCGGGTGCAGTCGGGATACGTCCCTGACTTTCGCGTCCCCGACTCCCGGGGGTAAGCGGCTGGCCGCAAGGTCACAGTTTCTTGATTCGATCGTTGATGATACCCAAGCCCACGACGACGGCGGCAATCACGCCCAATAAGGGCCATCCGAGTTTTCCGAAAAATGCGAGCACCATGATCCCGGCGATCGGCGCGACGACACCCGCAATGAATACAGTCATCAACAAAGACCACATTTCAACGTCTCCATCCAGTCGATCTCGTTCCGGATGATTGTTGGTTTTTCACGCATGCCGCGAATTTAGCGACTCGGCCAGCATCGAAACCAGCGTCGTGTTCATGCTGACACCCTCCCTCCAGCACGGCCTTACGCTTCATCGCATTCAAGCGAACTCACCCCTGCAACCGATACGCGCCGTCCTCGCACACCACCATGCCCAGCTCTTCCAGCGCTTCGAGCACCGCCTGCACGCCGGCGCGAGGCGTGCGCTTGAAGCGGGCGGCGATGGCCTCGGCGGGCAGCGGCTGGTGGGCGAGCGCGCTGCGCACGGCGGCGACCTGTTCGCGCATGTTCTTCGGCCACGCGGCCTTGCCGGTGGGGGCGGGGCCTGCGGCGGATTCGGCCTCGTGGGCGGGGCCGAGGTCGGCTTCGATCTGGCTGGGGGCGGCCGTGGCGGCGGTGGCGTCGGGGTTCTGGTAGTCGGGGCGCAGCCAGCGCACGAGGCCGCGCGCTTCTTCGGCGGCGCGGGCGGCGTTGAGTTCGACCAGGCGGCGCAGCAGTTCTTCCTCGGCGGCGGCCTGGGCTTCGGGCTTGTCGGGCAGCGGGGTGGTGGCGCCGGGCTTGCCGACGAGCTGGGCGGCGAGGTCGCTCCAGCCGTAGGCGTCGAACACCGCGCTGTCGAGCGCGTCGTGCAGTTCGCGCAGCACCGACACCAGGCCCTGCTCGTGGATCGTGCGTTCCCTGGGCGTGAGCGTGTCGCCGGAGCGCAGCTTTTCGAGCACGTTGTACATGCTGGTGAGGGTCAGCTCGGGGTGCAGCGATTGCTGGCGCTTGCGGTGGGCGTCGAGCTGCTCGGCGAGGTCGCGGATGCGGGCGGATTGAGCGGGCGTGGGGTCGGGGAAGGGGAACGTGAGAAAGCAACGGGTGTTATTGAAGACGGGATCATTGCCCACTCCCATGCGTCCGCCAGCAGCAAGAGACCATGTCGCATTTGCACGAGAAGACAGTATCCCGAGAGCGTACCCGTCGGAACAGCAAATCGTGTATAGCTTGTGATCGGGGCAGAACGGGAGTGGTTCGAACACGAAGACGCGATGCTTTGCGGTTTCGGGCGTCAGGATCACCCGATCCAGGGCTGTCCAAGCCTTCCGCAGGCGGCCCACCGGCTCTCCGAACAACCACCAGTTCCGCTTCCGCGACTCACGGTTGTTGTGGTCGCGCTCCGGCTTGACCCGCACGAGCAACCAGTTGTAAAGCGCAGGGTGTTGCGATCGCGCGTCCTCAGCGCTGAAGCCGAACAGGTCGATGACCCAGCAAGGCTCGCCGACTTGCATCAGGTCTCGGGCATTGAAATGGGGCTTGATCACGTTCGGCAGCTGATCCAAGTCATATCCGAGGTCATGAACCTCGCTCGCCGACAATCGAAAGCCTTTTCCGACCAAATTCATGCCCTGAAAGCAGACACCGCTGTTTGATGCGAGCGGAAGCGCGCGGCTTACGCCTGTACCAACCGACAGATCGGCATGGATTGCGCCGGTCCGAGCAGCCAGCGCAACGTCCACCTCGTCGTCGGCGTTCGCCGTCTCCGCAACCACACTCGCCAAGGCACCGGTCTGGCCCTTGCTTCCAGCGACTGTCATGGCGATCCGCACGGCCGCACCATCCGTGGAATCAACCCACGGATGGTCGGGTATGGCAAAGACCAACGAGACGGGATTCTTGGCCGTCAAGTGGCGCTCCACCACCTTGCGGTTGAATACCTGCTTGAGGCTGTTGGTCGTGATGAAGCCGAAGCGCCGGACTTGCCCTGCCCGGACAAGCTCCGCCGCGTTGTCCCACCAGTACATGACGAAGTCCGACGTCTCGGGCACGTTAGACCAACTACCACGTACCGCGTCCACGTAGCCATCGCCAAGGGCAGTGCGCATCCGCTTGTTTCCGATGAACGGCGGATTCCCCACGATGTAATCCGCCTGCGGCCATTCGGCCTTGCGCGGATTCACGTAGCGCATCTGCACCACCTGCGCAGTCTCGTCCGGGATGTCCTCGCCGGTGATCGGGCTCTTTCGGTAGGTGACGCCGTCCCAGCGCGTGACCGGGCGGCCGGCTTCGTCGGTGACCGGTTCCTCGCGCTCGTACTCGATCAGGGCGTCGCGGTGCTCGATGTTGCGGAAGTCGCGCAGCACCGGTTCGGGCGGGTTCACCGAGCCGTGGGTGCGGAAGTGCCA
Organism: Thauera phenylacetica B4P; assembly: GCF_000310225.1. Taxonomy (GTDB): domain Bacteria; phylum Pseudomonadota; class Gammaproteobacteria; order Burkholderiales; family Rhodocyclaceae; genus Thauera; species Thauera phenylacetica. The sequence continues at coordinate 22,438 of NZ_AMXF01000025.1, read as the reverse complement.
TTGCAGGTAGCCAATCCACAGCACCATCTCGGCGATGCGGGCGGCGCGCGGGTTGATCTCGAGCCCGAGGAACTGGTGCGGGTCGACGGTGACGCCTTCGAGTTCGAGCAGGCCCTGGGATTCGCCGAGGTCGTGCAGCAGGTTGAGCACCTCGCCTTCGAGGCGCTTGAGGTGTTCCAGCGTCACGTACAAAAAATTACCGCTGCCGCAGGCGGGGTCGAGCACGCGCACCGCGCACAGGTGGCGGTGGAAGCTGCGGATCTCGGCGACCGCGTCCTTGTGCTTGCCCTGCTGCTCGTAGGTGAGCGCGGCGGCTTGCACCTCGCGCCATTCGGCGCGCAGCGGCTCGATGACGGTGGGCAGCACCAGGCGCTCGACGTAGGCGCGCGGGGTGTAGTGGGCGCCGAGCTTGTGGCGCTCGCGCGCATCGAGGGCGCGTTCGAGCAGGGTGCCGAAGATGGCGGGCTCGACGTAGCGCCAGTCGGCCGCCGACGCTTTCAGCAGCAGTTCGAGCTGGTCGCGGTCGAGCGGGATGGCGCTGGCTTCGGAAAACAGGCCGCCGTTGAAGCGCAGCACCTTGTTGCGCAGGATCGGCGAGAAGCCGCCGGTGTTCATGTTCTGCCACAGGTGCTCGAGCATGGGCGCGAAGGTGTGCGGCTCGCCCTTGAGGCTTTCGAGCAGTTCGGTGAAGGCGCGCGGCGGCAGCAGGCCGACGTCCTCCGCAAACATGGTGAACAGCGCGCGCATCAGGAAGCCGGCGACCTGCTGCGGGGCGTGGCCGGCGGCTTCGAGCGACCTGGCGAGCGAGGCCAGGCGGTCGGCGATCTCGCGCGTGACGCGCGCCGAGCGGCGGGCGGGGTCGAGCGCGAGCGGGTCGAGCCAGACGTCGCGCAGGCGCTGGCGGATGTCGTCGCGGCGCAGGTCTTCGAGGCGGATGCGGTGGCTGCGCGGGTCGGGGTAGGGCGTGTAGGTGGCGCCCGAGCGGCTGAATTCGGCGTAGAGCTCGATGTTGCGGCCGACGTCGGTGACGAGGATGAAGGGCGGCCGGCCCTCGTCGGCGGGCAGGGCGCGGGCGTAGTGGTCGGCCTGGTTGTGGGCGCGCAGCATGGCCTTGTCCCAGCCCGAGCTGTCGAGTGTGCGGCCGGTCTGCTTGGCCTCGAGCACGAAGGCGCCGCGGCGGTAGAGGTCGATGAAGCCGTTGTTGGCGCTGCCGTCGGGCTGGCGCATGACCACCCGGCGCTCGAACACATAGGCGTTGTCGCGCGTGTCGTCACCCGCCGGGTCGGGGCGCGGCAGGCCGAGCAGCTCGCACAGCTCGGTGAGGAAGAGCTGGTAGTTGGCGCGCTCGCTGCCCCCGGCGCGCTGCCAGCGGGCGATGAAGGTGTCGAGGGTGGCGGGGGCGAGCGTGTCGGCGGTCTGGGGCGAGGCGGATGACGAGGTCACGGGGGGCGCATGCATTCGGGTTGGGACGCGAGGATTGTAGCGGGCGCGGCGGGGTGAGGGGTCTTGGTTTTTCCTGGCGCACGCCGCAGGTCGCAGGGACCACGGGTCGGGTTCTATCCGAAATTCGGCTCGATGAAAATTGCTTGGAAATATGCAATAAAGGTATATCTGCGCTCTTCGTAGTGCAACAATCCCGCCTCTCGCAAGGCAAGTGAGAGTGCGCGGACTGCCCGCTGAGAGATCGGGATAAGGAGGGGTGAATGCGTATGTACAAAAATCTTGACCGGAGTCATTATTGTGCATACATTTAATTGGGTCAGAGTCACCTATGATCCGGCGAAGGACGGCGCCAACGTTGAAAAGCACGGCGTTTCACTTGCCATGGCCGCTGCGCTCGAGTGGGACTCGGCGGTGATCTGGCCCGACACCCGGCGTCAGTACGGCGAGCCACGCATGGCCGCCATCGGATACATCGGCTTGCGTCTGTATTACGTCGTCTTCGTGGATCGTGCCGAAAGTCGGCGGGTGATCAGCCTTCGAAAGGCCAACCAACGAGAGGTCAAACGCTATGCCGAAGCTTAAGACGGGAACCCTGCACCCGAGCGCCGAAGAAGATGCGGCCATCACGGCCGCTGCGCTGTCGGATCCGGATGCCATCCCCTATACGGATGCGGAGTGGGAGGCGGCCAAACCGACGATCCGCCGCGGCAGACCGCCGGCCGCCGTCACCAAGGAACGCATCACAATCCGCTTGTCGCGCGACGTGGTGGAGCAGTTCCGCGCGACGGGGGAGGGTTGGCAGACGCGGATGGATGCCGCGCTGAAGGACTGGTTGAAGACGCATTCGCCGGCTTGAGACGCGGACGCGGTAGGGGATTGCCGCCGGCTCGGCCCCATCAGGTTGCCCTTCGTGACCTTGTGCGTGCTTGCCGCATCATCGAGCGCCTGCCCCTCGGGCAGCAGATTCTCGAAGAACTGGCGCACCAAGGCGCTGTGGCGCTCCTCCGTCATCGCCTCGTCGACTTCGAGCGGCAAGGTCGGGCCGAGGGCGTAGGGCGCCTTGCGCGACAGCCACGCCGGGCTGTAGCGAAACGCATGGCGGTGCGTCTGCGCCGTGTAGCTCAGCGTGCCCGCCAGCTCGCCATTCATCAGCACGTCGAGCTTCATCACTCACGCGCCTCGCGGATGCGCTGCACGATTGCGCCGGCCTTACCCGCTGGCGCGATGAAGAGGCTCACGCCAAGCGCCTTCGCCACCCGCAGGGCAATTCCCAGTCCGACGCTTGGCTTGCCTGCTTCCAGGTCGCCCAGGGTCTGTTTGGCGACATTCACCGCCAGCGCCGCTTCTTCGAGCGTCAGCCCGCTGGCGGTGCGAGCCGCGCGAATGGCCGCTCCGAGTGCGTCAGGCGTTGTGAGCTGCGGATCGGTAGGGAAGGGGGTGAGGACAACACGACGCGCCATGAAATTACTCCCAAGATGGTAGGAGTATAGGCGATCCAGGTCCATTACTCGCCGAAGAACCTATCCGGGTAGGCGAATAGGTGGTGTGGTACATCATCGGGTTGATTGCGCCTATCGTAGTAGGTGTAAAAACGTGGATTGTGCTACGCGGCAGAGCACGCGCTGCGCGTATGCCGCGCGCACGCTCATCAGCAGCGCCTGGGGCTTGGTAGTGAAAAAAGCTGGCGTGCTCTCCCTCCCCGTAAGAAATGCCTTGTTCGTCCGACCAAGCCTCAAGACGCGCCGCACTACCGGCGGTCTGCATGTCGAACAGCACACAGCCCCGGAGAGCCCCCCATGCGACGCCTTGCCCATGTTCTCGTTCTTGCCGCCACCAGCCTCGCCATTCCGGCCTCCGTTGTGGCTGCGCCCGCGGCCGAGCCGCTGCGCCTGGGGGTGGGCCTGTTCCAGCCCGACAAGGACAAGAACGACGCCACCTACCGGCCGCTGGCCGATTACCTCGCGCGTGCGCTCGAGCGCCCGGTGCAGTTGCGCACCGTCGATAGCTGGGAGGGGCTGGCCAAGTCGCTCGCCAACGGCGAGACCGACATCGCGCTGATGGGGCCGTGGGGCTATGTGCTGGCCAACCACCACGCCGGCGCGCAGGCGGTGGCGACCATCCTGTACGACGGCAAGCCGGAGTACTTCGCGATAATGGTGACGCACCCCGAGTCCGGCATCGAATCGATCGCCGACCTCGAGGGGCGGACCTTCGCCTTTGGCGACAAGGGCTCGACCTCGGGCTACCTGATCCCGCTGCACCACCTGATGACGCTGGGCATCACGCCAGAGTCGTACTTCGGCAAGGTGCTGCACACCGCGCACCAGGCGATCGAGACCCAGGTCACGCAGCGCGTGCTCGACGCCGGCGCCGACTACAACCGCAACCGCAACGCGATGATCGCGCAGGGGCTGATCCGGGCGGAGGACTCGAAGATCTTCTGGACCTCGGCGCCCCTGCCCAACGACGCGGTGGCGCTGCGCAAGGGGCTTGCCGACGATGCCGACTTTGTCGCCCGGCTGCGCGCGGCGCTGGTCGGCGTGGGGCCGGCGCTGGCGCAGGAGCCGGCGCTGCTGCCGCCGCACTACACGGGCTTCGTCGAGAGCGACAACGGCTTCTACAAGCCGATTCGCGACGCCGGGCTGGCCACCGGCAAGCTGCAGGCGCGGCCATGAGCCTGGCCGCGGCCCGCGTGCGCGCCCGCCCGCTGCTGAGTGGGCGTGCCGGCTTTCTGGCGCTGGTGCTGGTGTATGCGCTGCTGATCGCCGCCTGCCTGGGCACGCTGGCGCGCGAGGGCGAGCTGTCGCTGGGGCGATCGCCGATCGCCAACCTGGTGAAGACCGCCGGCGAGTTCGCGCGCCCGAGCGTGCTGGATGTGTGGTTCGGCAACCCGAACCTCGAGTACCGCAGCGACGACGGCACCCTGCTGCGGGTGGAAAACCGCCAGGAAGTGGAGCGTGCCTGGCTCGAGGGCCTCGGGCGGGCCACGTGGACCACGATTCGCATCGCCACCCTTGGTTCGCTGCTGGGCGCGCTGTTGGCGCTGCCGCTGGCGGTGGCCACGGCGCGTAACCTGGCGGCGCCGCGTCCGCTCGCCTGGGGCGCGAAGGCGGTGCTCGACACCTGCCGCTCGATCCACACCCTGGTCTTCGGCCTGGTGTTGGTGGGCATCGTGGGGCTGGGGCCGACCGCCGGCATTCTGGCGATTGGGCTGCACTCGATGGGCACCTACGGCAAGCTCTTCGCCGAGGCCATCGAGTCGCTCGACATGGCGGCGATCGAGGCGGTGCGCAGCGTGGGCGCGGGGCCGGCGCAGGTGTTCTTCAACGCGGTGTGGCCGACCGTGCTGCCGCAGTTCGTCTCCAGCCACCTGTATATCTGGGAGTTCAACATCCGCGACTCGACCATCCTCGGGCTGATCGGCGCCGGCGGGCTGGGGCTGCTGATCACCGAGGCGACCGCGCTGTTCCAGTGGGGTCGGCTGGCGACGGTGCTGATCGTGATCGTGGTGATGGTGTCGGGCTTCGACGCCATCAGCCGCCGCATCCGGCAGGCGCTGGCATGAACCCCTGCATCGAACTGCGCGGCGTACGCTGCACGCTGGGTGGACGCACGGTGCTGGACATCGACCGCCTGGTGGTGGGCGAGGGCGAGCGTGTCGCCCTCGTCGGCCACAACGGCGCGGGCAAATCGACCCTGCTGCGCGTGCTGAGCGGCTTTACCCGGCCGACGGCGGGGCAGGTGTCGGTGCTGGGCGTGCGGCTCGATACGCGGCTGCCGCCCGCGCGGCTGCGCGCGCTGCGCGGCGAGGCGGGGCAGGTGCTGCAGGGCCTGCACCTGGTGCCACGGCTGAGCGCGCTCGAGAACGTGCTCATCGGTAGCCTCGGCCGCGTGACGGGCTGGCGCAGTTGGGTGCGCCGCTATCCCGCGCACGAGGTCGAGGGCGCTCGCGCGGCGCTGGCGCGTGTCGGTATGCTGGACCAGGCGTCGATGCGCACCGACGGGCTGTCTGGCGGCGAGCGGCAGAAGGTCGCGATTGCCCGCGTGCTGGTGCAGGCGCCGCGGCTGATCCTGGCCGACGAGCCGACTGCGGCGCTGGACCCGGCGGCAGCGCAGGAGATCTGTCGGGTGCTCGGCACCGCTGCGGGTGACGCGACGCTGGTGGCGGTGGTGCACAACACGGCGCTGCTGCCGCTGCTGGCCGACCGGGTGATCGGGTTGCGGCAGGGGCGAGTGGTGTTCGATCTGCCCCAGGCGCAGGTTGATGAAGTGCAGCTGGCTGCGCTGTATGGCAGCGGACCTGCCAATGGTGCCTGCGGGCGGTCAGACGATCCGCTGGTATCCGCCCGCCGCTCGCCGGACGAAATCGAATCACGACGCTGGAGACAACGTACATGCACACAAACCGCTGCGTCCGCTGGGCACTCGCCCTGTCACTGACGTGCACGGCCGCGGTGGCGCAGGCCGCCACGGTCTGGGTTGGGCGGTTCCCAGCCGGCGCCGCAGGCCTGCCCGAACCCTGGCGGGTCCAGCAGCTCGACGAGCGCATCGCGCCCACGCAGTACGCGCTCAAGACCTGGGATGGCGTCGTCGCGGTCGAGGCCGTTGCCGAGCGCAGCATGGCTTTGCTCGGGCGCCCCATCGACATCGACCTCGCGGCTACGCCCCATCTGTGCTGGCTGTGGCGCGTCGATGCGCCGCTGGCCACTGCCGACATGACGACCGAGGCGGGCGACGACTACGCGGCGCGGGTGTATGTGAGCTTCAAGGTGGCGCCCGAGGCGCTCGGCTTTGGCACCCGCGCCAAGCTGGCGCTGGCGCGCTCGATCTACGGCGACCAGGTGCCGGATGCGGCGCTCAACTACGTGTGGGACAACCGCCAGCCGGTCGGCACCCTGATGGCCAACGCCTACACCGATCGCACGCGCATGATCGTGCTGCGCTCGGGCGCGGGCGATGCGGGTGCCTGGGTGATGGAGCGGCGCGATGTGGCGGAAGACTTCGAGCGCGCCTTCGGGGCGCTGCCGGCGCAGCTCAGCGGGATTGCGCTGGCGTCCGACACGGACAACACCGGGGAAAGCGCACGGGCAGGGTTTGCGGAGTTTCGTTTCGTGTCGCGGGACGAAGCATGTGTCGCGCCCGATTCGGCGACGCGGCGCGATGATCAGGCATCAGTCGGCAGGAGCGACGAATGACCACCGCCAGCGCACAGGCCGCGATCCCGCCGTGGGACGACGCGTCGATCACCGCGATCCGCCGCGACATGCTGCGCTTTGCGCGCATGCATTTGCGCGACAGCGGCGCTGCAGAGGACATGGTGCAGGAGGCGCTGATGGCGGCGATGACGAGCGCGAAGCGCTTCGCCGGACGGTCCGCCTTCAAGACCTGGATGTTCGCGATCCTGCGCCACAAGATCGTCGACCACATCCGCGCGTCGTCGCGGGAGATCTGCGGCTCGGATCTCGCCGGATCCTCGGAGATGGACGCCGGGCTGGAGGAGTTCGACGTGCTGTTCAAGCGCGGGGGACACTGGAACCCCGAGGATCGGCCCTCGACCTGGTCCGACCCGGAGGCCTCGTTCGAGCAGGACGCCTTCTGGACGGTGTTCGACATCTGCATGAACAACCTGCCCGAGCACATCGCTCGCGTCTACACGATGCGCGAGTTGCTGGAACTCGAGACCGCCGAGATCTGCGCGGCGCTGGGCATCACCAGCAACAACTGCTTCGTGATCCTGCACCGCGCGCGGCTCGGGCTGCGCGTGTGTCTGGAGAGTCGCTGGTTCCAGGGAGAGGCCCGATGAAGATGATGAACTGCAAGGACGCGACCCGGCTGATGTCCGAACGCTACGAGCGCACGCTCAGCCTGCGCGAGCGCCTGTCGCTGAAGGTGCACACGGCGATGTGCAAGGGCTGCTCGAACTACGGCCAGCATCTGGACGTGCTGCGCCTCGCGGCCAAGCGGCTGCGCGAGGGCGCGGGAGGCTGAGCGTCAGCGCAGCAGCAGCGTCGGGATGGTTGCTGCGCGCAGCAGGTCGGTGGTCTTGCTGCCGAAAACCAGCGCGCGCAGCGGCGAGTGCGCATAGGCGCCCATCAGCAGCATGTCGATGTTGCGCGCCTTCACCTCGCGGGCGATCACCGTCTCGGGGTCGCCGGGGAGTACGTCGGCGAGCACCTCGAAACTCGCGGCGGTGAGCGTGTCCTTCGCCCATGCGATCTGCTTCGGTGCGTCGGCGCTTTCCTTGCCGGCCATCACGATGTGGATGGGCAGGCCCTTGAACAGCGGGCTGTTGGCGATCATGTCCACGCCCTTGCGCGTCACCGCGGTGCCATCAAAGGCGAGCATCACGCGCTCGGGTTCCTTGAAGCCCTCGGTGACGGTAAGGATGGGCTTGTGCACCGCGCGCACCACGCGTTCGACGTTGCGGCCGAGCATGCTTGAACTGCCCGGCTGCGAGGTCTCGGCCGATGCGCCGCGGCGGCCGAAGACGAAGAGGCGCACGCCATCCTCGTGTTCGGCCAGGGTGTCGTCGAGCGCGCCGTGGCGCTGGCGCATGTCGGCCGAGGGCGCGCCGGCGGCGAGTGCCCGCTCGCGCAGGCGGTTGAGGAAGATGCGACCCTGCTCGCGCTCGGCGCGGGCGAGGGCGGCATCCTTGTCGCTGAGCGTGCTCAGCAGGTGTTCCTGGGCGTTGATGCCGATCGCGCCGCTGTGGTCCTCGCCCGATCCTCGTTCGAGGTGGCGGTCGATGACGTGCAGCAACTCGAGCGGCGCATCCATGCGGCGTGCGGCCCAGGCGGCGTAGTCGGCGACGGCGTCGGCGAAATGGGACTGGTCCACGCAGGCCAGCACTTTCTTGTCTTGCTTGTTCATGCTGTTCTCCTCAGTGGCCCATCAGCAGGTCGTCGGCGCCGTCCTTGTCGTGCACGGCGAACTTGTCGACCATCGTCGCGCTGGCCTCGTTGAGGCCGACGACCTCGACCTCGGTGCCTTCGCGGCGGAACTTGACCACCGCCTTGTCGAGCGCGCTGACCGCGGTGATGTCCCAGAAGTGAGCGCGCGAGACGTCGATGACGACCTTGTCGATCACCTCCTTGAAGTCGAAGCCGGCGACGAAGGCATCCGCCGACGCAAAGAAGACCTGCCCGCTGACGGTGTAGCGGCGCACGCGACCTTCGTCCTCGGCGGCGGAGCGCATGTTCAGGATGCGGCCGACCTTGTGCGCGAAGAAGAAGCCCGAGGCCAGCACGCCGACCAGCACGCCCTGCGCCAGATCGTGGGTGGCGACTGTGACCGCGACCGTGGCGATCATCACCACGCTGGAACTCGGCGGGTTCTCGCGCAGCTTGCGGATCGAGTTCCAGTCGAAGGTGCCGATCGACACCATGATCATCACCGCCACCAGCGCCGCCATCGGGATCTGCGCCACCCAGTCGCCCACCAGCATCAGCAGCGCGAGCAGGAAGAGGCCCGCCGACAGCGTCGACAGCCGGCCGCGGCCGCCGGATTTCACGTTGATCACCGACTGGCCGATCATCGCGCAGCCCGCCATGCCGCCGATGAAGCCGCTGGCGATGTTGGCCACGCCCTGGCCGACGCACTCGCGGTTCTTGTCGCTGGTGGTGTCGGTGAGGTCGTCGACGATGGTCGCGGTCATCAGCGACTCGAGCAGGCCCACCACCATCAGCGTCAGCGAGTACGGGAAGATGATTGCCAGCGTCTCCAGGTTGAGCGGCACGTCCGGGAGCAGGAACACCGGCAGGCTGTCGGGCAGCTCGCCCATGTCGCCGACGGTGCGGATGTCCAGGTCGAGCACGATGGCGACCGCGGTGAGCACCACGATGGTGACCAGCGGCGAGGGGATGGCCTTGGTGACGTAGGGGAAGAGGTAAATGATCCCCAGGCCGGCGGCGGTCATCGCGTACACGTGCCAGGTCACGTTGGTGAGCTCGGGCAGCTGCGCCATGAAGATCAGGATGGCGAGCGCGTTGACGAAGCCGGTGACCACCGAGCGCGACACGAAGCGCATCAGCCGCCCGAGCCGGATCCAGCCGGCGATGATCTGCAGCACGCCGGTGAGGATGGTGGCTGCGAGCAGGTATTCGAGGCCGTGCTCCTTGACCAGCGTGACCATCACCAGCGCCATCGCGCCGGTGGCGGCCGAGATCATGCCGGGGCGGCCGCCGGTGAAGGCGATGACCACCGCGATGCAGAAGGAGGCGTAGAGGCCGACCTTGGGGTCGACGCCGGCGATGATCGAGAACGCGATCGCCTCGGGAATCAGCGCCAGCGCGACCACGAGGCCGGCGAGCAGATCGTTGCGGACGTTGGCGAGCCAGTCCTGGTGGAAGGATTTCATGTGTCGTTATGGATCCAGCAAGGTTGCGCGCGCCCCGGGGCAGGGACGCGATGAAGTCGGGCGAGACGGGTTCGCAATGAAGGAAGCAGCCCCCGAGGGGCTTCGCGATGCCAGAACGCGCGCATCGCGGCAGATGCGCAGGTGGCGCCTTGTCATGGCGCGGGGTGTCCGGCAAGGACGGATCAAGCGAACGCGTTGGAGCAAGCCTCGCGCGAGCGGGAAGGAGGTGAGCAGCTCGCAGGCTGGGGCAAGGCTTACATGGGTCGCTTGTCGGTGCGTTGGGGGGCGTTGCGTATTCGTAGCTCGAGCGGAGGGTAGACACACGTCGCGCAAAGAGGCTGAAGATTAGCTGAATTGCTGCGATGCAACAAGCAGTGGGAACTCGGAAGTGGGAGGTCAGCGGCTCTTTGGAGTTGATCGCGAAGACTGTCCCTCAGCACGTTTTCGTCTTGATGAAAGTTGCCATGAGATATGCTGATGGCAATTTGATCGGCTCTTGATCAAGTGTAACCATTTCACTATTCTGGCGATGACCAACTACGACATCGTGGGCGATTGGCGGATCCGCATCAACGGCATGGAGCATGGGGCTCCTCACGTTCATGTGATCTCTCGCGATGGAAGCCGTGTGTCGGTTGCGATCGAGACGGGCGAAGTGTTGGCGGGCGGGGTGCAGCCACTGAAGCGGCTGGTCGCCGCGCTGGCGGACATCCGCGCAAACAAGGCGAAGTACTTGGACGAATACCGGAGGCTCAATCCATGAAGACGCCCCCCCGCATCGAAACAGCCCGTGTGACGGGCGATCTGAAGCTCGAGATCGGCTGGAGCACGGGCGAAACCTTGCCGGTCGACCTGTCCGATCTCGCCCAGCCGCCCTTCGATGCGCTGCGCACCCCGGACTTCTTCGCACGCATGACGCGTGACGAGTGGGGGCACGGGCTGGATTGGCCGGACGGGCTGGGTCTGGGCGCCGACCGGCTGTACGAACTGTCCCGCCGGCAGGCCGGCCTGCCGACGGCCAGCGAGTTCAACGACTGGATGCAGCGCAATGGCCTGTCGCTTGCGAGCGCAGCCGAATCGCTCGGCATGACCAGGCGCATGATCGCGCACTACCGCACCGGAAGCCGGCCGATTCCGAAGGTGGTCGGGCTGGCCTGCCTCGGGTGGGAATCGCGCAGGCGGCAGCGGGCGGCGTGATCGCTGCCCCTGCCTGGGGTGGCGCGATTCAGGAGACTGCCGCAGTCCCGCCCACATCCTCCAGAAACGCCAAGTCTGCGCGCACGAACCCGAGCAGCAAGGCCGCCAGCGCCGGGTAGACGTCGAAGCGCGGCAGGGCCTGCTGGCAGCGCTCGACGAATCGCGGCAGCCAGTCGAGCACGGCGGTGCGCAGGAAGTCCGCCTGGGTCGCGGCGGCGGTGGGGATGTCCTCTGTGCTCGACGCCGCCCCGGCCAGCTCCGCCATCAACGCCAGTGGCACGGCGAGGTGGTCGGCGGGTTCGCGGAAGTCGGCCTGGATGCTCAACCCGCTTGCGGCGAGGAAGTCGCGCATGCGCGCCTCGGCCGCGCCGAAGAGCGGCGAGGCGCTGTCGGTGCCTGCGTAGGCCGAGGCATAGGGCAGGGCGCTGGTCTTGCCGTCGAGCAGGAAGAGCTGGGCGAAGTCGGCGGCCAGTTCCAGGCGCGGCAGTTGCTCGGCGCGCAGGGTGGCGATGGCCGCGTCGAGGCGTTGCGCCTCGGCCTCGAGGCCGAGCTCGGCCAGCCCCGCGAAGGGGGCGAAGCCCTTGTCGGCGAAGTGGCTGCGGAACATCTGCTCGGAGACCTCCTCGGCGTACAGCCGGGCGAACCAGCCGTACAGTCCAGCGCGCTGCGTGCTGGCGAACTGCCACTCCGCGGGGGAGAGGGGCGCGGCGTCGGCGACGTCGGCCGCGCCGGGCGCTGCAACCGCGCCGGTTTGCGCATGCTTGTCCATCACGCCTTCACCTCCCGCCCTTGCGGATCGACCTCGATCGGCCCGCCGAAGGACGTCACCGCCGGCGCGGTGCCGACGAACTTCTCGATCTGCACCAGGCAGGTGTTGGCGCTGGTGGCCTGCGCGAGGCTGGAGGTGCCGATGTCCAGCGTCAGCGTGTTGGGGTCGCCGTAGGTGTCGAGGGCGCCGATCTCCGGCCCGGTCGGGCCGTACCAGGCGCCTTCCTGGATGCGCACCACGCCGCGCGGGAAGTTGTCCGACACGTGCGCGCCGGCCAGCAACTGGCCGCGGTCGTTGAACACCCGCACCAGGTCGCCGTGCTGGATGCCGCGCGCGGCGGCGTCCTCGGGGCCGATGAAGACCGGCTCGCGCCCGGCGATGGCGTAGGTCTCGCGCAGCGGCTCGGATTCGCACAGTTGCGAGTGCAGGCGCTTGTCCGGGTGCACCGATTGCAGCCACAGCGGGAAGCGGTCGGAGCCGGGGCCGCCGTGCGAGCGCTCGGTCTTTTCCATCCACACCGGGTGGCCCTTGCAGTCGGCGTAGCCGTAGCGGTCGATCTTGCGGCTGAAGATCTCGATGAAGCCCGACGGCGTGCCGAGGGCGTTGACCTCGGCGTCGTCGCGGAAGTCGGCGTGGCGCACCCAGGGCTTGCCTTCGGGGAACAGCACGTAGCCCTGCTTCCAGAACTCGGCGAACGGCGGCATGGCGATGTCCTTGAGGCCGTTCTCCTTGCGGCAGTCCTCGTAGATCTTCTCGACCCACTGCATCTCGTCCATGCCGCGGGTGTATTCGGCGTCGCGGTTGAAGCGCCGGGTGAGGCCGCGGAAGATCTCGAAGTCGGGACGCGAGTGGAACAGCGGGTCGATGAGCTTCTGCATCGCGATGATGCCGCGGTTGCTGTACGAGCCGTAGCCGTCGAGGTCGTTGCGCTCGAAGGGCGTGCACGCCGGCAGCACGATGTCGGCGAAGCGGCAGGTGGCGGTCCAGTTGTAGTCGATGGCGACCACGGTCTCCAGCTTTTGCCAGGCCTCCTTCATGCGATTGCGCTGGGGCTGGCGGTGCCACTGGTTGCAGCCGCTGAAGATCGCCATCTTGTAGGGCGGCAGCTTGACCTTGCCACCGTTGAAGTCGATCTCCTTGCCCGGCTCGAGCAGGGCGTCGATGACGCGCGCGATCGGCACCACGGCGCTGTAGCCCTTGAAGTCGGTGTTGTCGTGCCTGGGCTTGCGGCCGGGGTCGAGGTTGAGCGGGAAGGCGCCGGGCATGGCCGCGCCCGACGAGGACACGCCCACCGAGCTGTAGTGGTGCGCGTAGCTGATGCCGCCGCCGGGCAGGCCGATCTGGCCGAGCATGGCGGCGAGCACCGCGCCCATCCAGTAAGGCTGCTCGCCGTGCTGCTGGCGCTGCACCGACCAGCCGAAGATGAGCTGGGTGCGGTGCTTGGCCATCAGGCGGGCGAGTTCGCGGATGCGCTCTGCCGGCACGCCGCAGATCTGCTCGGCCCACTCGGGCGTCTTCTCGACCTCGTCTTCGATCTTGCCTTCGAGGTAGGGCAGGAAGCGGTCGAAACCCAGCGTGTAGGTGTCGAGGAATTTCTGGTCGTGCAGGCCTTCCTTCACCAGCGTGTGCGCGATGGCGAGCATCAGCGGCACGTCGGTCATCGGGTTGATGTACTGATGCTCGGCGGCGCCGAGGTAGTTCAGCGTCTTGCTCTTGACCGGGTCGATGCAGATAACCTGGATCGACTTGTCGGCGACCTTTTGCTTGAGTTGTTCAAAGTAGGCGTAGGACTCGTGGGTCTCGGTGTTCCAGCCCACCTGCAGGTTCTTGACCGGGTCGTTGGCCCAGAACACGACCAGCTTGCTCTCCTTGAGGATCACGTCCCACGAGGTGCCTTGCGAATACACCTCGGTCGAGCCGAGCACGTAGGGCAGGATCATCTGCCCGGCGCCGGTCGAGTAGTCGCCGATGGTGCCCACGCTGCGGCCGTGCATGCCGATGCCGCGCACCATGTGGTTGCCGCAGCTATGCACCTGGCCGACCGAGCGCCAGCCCACGCCGGCGGTGTGCAGCGCCCACGGGCCGTAGTCCTTCTGCACGCGCTCGAGCTCTTCGTAGAACAGGTCGAGCGCCTCGTCCCAGCTCACGCGCACGAAGCGGTTGTCGCCGCGCTGGCTGGTGTCGCTGAGGTGGCGCTTGCGGTACCAGTCCAGGCGCACCATCGGGTAGCGCACGCGGGACGGGCTGTAGATCAGACCGAGCAGGCCATTGATCATTTCGGTCGGATGCTTGTCGTGCTCGAAGGGGCGGATATCGACCACGCGGTCGCCGACCACCTTGGCGCGGATGGCGCCGAAGTGCGAGCCGGAGATTTTCCAGGTGGTGATGTCGTCGCTGACCGCCGCCGCCTCGCCGGCCGCCAGGGCGGACCGGCTGGTGAGCAGGCCGGGCGCGACCAGCGCGCTGCCCGACATTGCCGCCATGGCCTTGAGGAAACCTCGCCGAGAGTAGTTCATGGTATTCAACTCCTGATCAGGGACGCGCGGTCTGCAGGGCGGAATCGGGCGAGCCGGCGCCGTGCGACGTGCTGAAATCGGACGAATGGGTCTGGAGGTACTTGAGCACCACGCGGGCGGTGTCGTCGTCCATGCTGGTGAAGCCGACCATGCCGCCGAAGAGGCCGGGCCAGGTGTTGGCGTCGAAGTGCGCTTCCTCGGGCTGGCGGTGGCACACGCTGCAGCTGCTGTTGTAGCTGGCGCGGGCGATCGACCACACCGGTTCGACGCTCTCGAGCACGCTGCCCTTGCGCATCCACGCGGTGGCGGTGACCTGCTGCCATTCGAGACCGGTCATCGGGTCCTCCTTGGTGTCGAGCACCTTCACGAAGCTCGTGTCCTGGGCGATTTCCTTGTCGAGGATGGCGCTGGTGATGTTGAGGCCGAAGTGGCTGTACCAGACGCGGCCATAGCCCTTGTTCTTGCGCCACAGGGCCAGCTCGACGCGCTGCGCGTCGCCCTTGGTCTCGAGCACCTTCACCTGGGTGGCGACCTCGATCGCGCCGATGCGCTTCGTCATGCCTTCGTCGGCGAACAGTTCCTGCGGCACGACCAGGAAGTAGTCCTTGCCCGTATCGACGCTCTGGCCGGAAGCGGACGACACCAGGGTGTCGAAGGCCGGGTTGCGTGCGCCCTTCATCTCGGGGAGCTGGTGGGCGACGCCCTTGTGGCAGTCGACACAGCTCTGGTTGCGCTCGGCCGCCTTGCGCATCGCGACCTGCGAGGCGGGGCGCATCTTGTCGAAGTCCATGTCCTTGTAGTCGTGGCAGGCGCGGCATTCCTTCGAGCCGTTGGCCGAGAAGCGCTTCCACTCGCGCTGCGCCAGCACGATGCGGTGCTCCTTGAACTTCTCGCGGGTGTCGATGGTGCCCAGCAGCTGTCCCAGCACCTCGCGGCTGGCCTGCATCTTGCGCGCCACCTTGTCGGTGAAGTCGTGCGGCACGTGGCAGTCCGGGCAGCGCGCGCGCACGCCGGTGCGGTTGTTCCAGTGCACCGTCTTCTGCAGCTCGGGCAGCAGGTTGTCGTGCATGGTGTGGCAGCTCAGGCAGAACTCTTCCTTGTTGGTGGCTTCCATGGCGGTGTTGAAGCCCTGCCAGGCCAGCACGCCGGCGATGAAGCCGCCGGTGACCAGCACGCCGAGGCCGATGCGCACGGCGGGCTTGAGGAAGAGGTCCCTGAGGGACCGAAGCAGATTTTTCATTGGGATGCTCCTGCGGGTTGTCCGATTCCAGGCCGGGCGGTGCATGCCGCGAGGCCGATGCTTGCGCGTGGCGGAGTCAGGACGGAGGGCCGAAGAAGAGGATCTGCAGGAACCAGACCACGAAGCCGTAGGCCGCGATCGCCAGCACCATGGTGGTGGGCAGGCCGATGAAGGCGAGCAGCAGGAACCTGCGCCACTCGCCAGGACGCCCGGGGGCCTGCACACCCGATGGGGCGGAATGCCCGCTTGCTTGATTGTTCATGTCTCGATCTCCGCGTCGATGCGTTTCCCGGACAGGGCCCGATGCGATGCGCGCGCGGCGCGGGGTCGGCTCGGGCATGGAAGCGTCCGGTACAAGAACCACATCCCGATCATAGGGATCGGGTGTTAACGCCGGCTGGAGATTTGTGAATGGAAAGGAGGCGTGGTGTTAATGGCATTAACACTGCAGTCGCGCACCGACTGCGCGCGCCGGCGTTCCGGCCGAAGCTGGATTCACTCGCCTCCATGTCTGTCGATGTCCGGAAGCGCGTCCGGGCGATTGAATCCCCATTCGAACAGGACTGGGGTGGCCGATGTGCGCCGCATCGAATACCATACCCCCCTATCTTATCGAGGGTGTCGATGTGAGCCATACCATCCGTGACAAGGCCAAGCTGCTGGCCCGCGTCCGTCGTATCCGCGGCCAGGTCGAGGCGCTCGAGCGCGCGCTCGAGGCCGGGAAGGAATGCGCCGAGATCCTCCACCAGATCGCTGCAGTGCGCGGCGCCACCAACGGGCTGATGGCCGAGGTGCTCGAGGAGCACGTCCGCACCCACATCGCCGACCCGGCGATCACCGACGCCGCCGAGCGCACAAAGGGCGCCGACGAGTTGATCGGCGTCCTGCGCACCTACCTCAAGTGAGCCTTGCCATGCATACCGACAACCTGTCCGCGTGGACGCACGACCACGTCTTCGATACGGGCAACGCGCTCGCCGAGCGCAGCACCTGGGTGGTGATGTGGATCACCGCTGCGGCGATGGTCGTCGAGATCACCGCCGGCTGGTGGTTCAACTCGATGGCGCTGCTGGCCGACGGCTGGCACATGAGCTCGCACGCCTTCGCGATCGGGGTGTCCGCGCTGGCCTACGCCGCCGCCCGGCGCTACGCGCAGGACCGGCGCTTCGCCTTCGGCACCTGGAAGATCGAGATCCTGGGCGGCTTCGCCAGCGCCATCTTCCTGCTCGGCGTGGCGGCGATGATGGTCGTCGGCTCGATCGAGCGCATCGTGTCGCCGCAAGCCATCCAGTACCGGGAGGCGATCGCGGTCGCCATCCTGGGCCTGGCGGTCAACCTCGTGTGCGCGCTGATCCTGGGCAAGGCGCACCATCATGGGCACGATCACCACCACGGGCACGGGCACCCGCACGGACATGGGCACGATCATCCCCATCACGGCCACGACCACCCCCATCACGACCTCAACCTCAAGTCCGCCTACCTCCACGTCATCGCCGACGCGGCCACCTCGGTGCTGGCCATCGTGGCACTCGTCGGCGGATGGATCTACGGCTGGTCCTGGCTCGACCCGGTGATGGGCATCGTCGGCGCGGTGCTGGTCGCCCTCTGGGCGAAGGGCCTGCTGGTCGAGACGGGAAGGGTGCTGCTCGATCGCGAGATGGACCACCCGGTCGTCGCCGAGATCCGCGAAGTGGTCGAATCCGGCCCGCAGGCGGGCGACACGCGGATCACCGACCTGCACGTCTGGCGCGTCGGCAAGGAGGCCTACTCGTGCGCCATCGCGGTGGTTACACGCGATGCCGCGCTCACCCCCGACGCGGTGCGCGCGCGCCTGGCGGTGCACGAGGAGATCGTCCATTCGACGATCGAGATCCATCACCATCACGGATCTCGCGAAGCCCCTTGTGGGGCAGGGGCGTGAATCGAGCCCCGAATCACGACTGGAATCAGCATGCACGAACTCAAATGGACCCAGGCCGAGAAGAAGGCCGCCCGGAGCTTGTTCGACGTCGCGCTCGAGCGCGAGATGACGGACTACATCGCCCGCTTCAAGGCGAGCGCCGCCACGATCGAGACCCCCGACGCGCTCTGGGCGCTGCTTCGGGAGGCCGAGCAGAAGCGGCTCGAGCTCGACGAGCGTTACGATTTCCGCTATTCGGTCTTGGTCTTCGTGTTCGCGGGGCTGCTGCGTCGAGGCCTGATCGACGAGGCGGAGCTGGCTGCGCTTGGGGAGGGCAAGGCGCACCGGATTGCAGAGCTGGCGAAGATGTGATGACCGTCGGGCCGCCCGAGAAGGGGGCCGATCTCGCCCACCCGCCGGGGCGATCGCACGAACGGGATGGCCGGCTCGAACGGTGCTCGTGGTAGCGGGCTTGTCTGCGCAAAGGGTCCCTGTCGGTGCTCGTTGCGGGCAAGCCCCACTCCCATGGTGCCTTCATGTGATTGCCCAGGTTCACCCGCTTGGCAGGGATGCCGTGCGCGATTAGATTTGGTGCTTCGGCGCCGCAGGCGGCCGAAGAGAACGACCTTTACATCGACTCCGCCAGCTTGGGGGGTGCAGGAGACAGAAAATGAGAAACATCCAGATCTTCGAGCTTTCGCAGGGCGGCAGCGGCGCGTTCCCGGACGAGGCGGCGGTCGATTTCGCGGCCGATGTGGCGTGGGCGAAGGAGCAGGGCGCGCACATCGAGCGCTTCAGCTTCGCCGAGCAGCCCGACGAGTTCGCCCGCAACGCGGTCGTCGAGGACTTCGTCGAGCGCTCCGGCTACGACGCGCTGCCGCTGGCCCTGGTCGACGGCGAACTGGCCGTCGCCGGCCGCCATCCCACCCGCAACGAGCTCGCCCGCTGGGCCGGGCTCGCCCAACCGGTCGCCGCGGGAGGATGTTGCTCGGGCGGGCACTGCGGCTGAGTGCGGCTGGCGCCGGGCGGTGTCGATCCCTCGCAACGCGCCGAGCCGCGTCGGTTCATGCAGGAGCGCCGGCAGGCGCGAAAGCAGCGCATAAGACCCCCCGGGCGGTCGAGCATCCGACCGCCGCATTCGCGGCTGCCGCCGCTCCTACAACCCGCCGGGCGGCGTCGGTTGACGCACCCCGCAGGGCGGTGTCGACCGCCGCAACGCGCCGAGCCGCGTCGGTTCATGTAGGAGCGCCGGCAGGCGCGAATGCGGCGCATGAGACCCCCCGGGCGGTCGAGCATCCGACCGCCGCATTCGCGGCTGCCGCCGCTCCTACAATCCGCCGGGCGGAGTCGGTTGACGCACCCCGCAGGGCGGTGTCGACCGCCGCAACGCGCCGAGCCGCGTCGGTTCATGTAGGAGCGCCGGCAGGCGCGAAAGCGGCGCATAAGCCCCGGGCGGTCGAACATCCGACCGCCGAATTCGCGGCTGCCGCCGCTCCTACAACCCGCCGGGCGGAGTCGGTTCATGCAACCCGCCGGGCGGAGTCGGTTCATGCAACCCGCCGGGCGGAGTCGGCTGACGCACCCCGCAGGGCGGTGTCGACCGCCGCAACGCGCCGAGCCGCGCCGGTTCATGTAGGAGCGCCGGCAGGCGCGAAAGCGGCGATTGAGGTAACGCCGCGGCCCGAAATGAGACAAGGCCACCCCGGGCGCGGGCGCCGCGCGCGATCATGCGCGTGTGATCACTCGGGCGCGTGCGGGAGGGCGTTTGCATGGACAAGGCTTGTCATGTGCTTTGCGTCTCCCTGGATTGCATCCGTTCCCTGACCGCCCCCGATGGCGATGCGCCCCGCGGGACGCTGCCGGCGGGCATCGCCGAGGAGCTCCTCGCACAGGCGCGCGCGGCCGACGAGCGCGCGCCGCTGGCGATCCGCTTCGTGGCGCCTGACGCCGACGTGGCATTCGCCGACGCGGCATGCGCCGACGCCATCGCGACGCGGGTGCACACGCATTTCGCCCGCGTCGCGCAGCGTCACGCGCTGCAGATCCGTGACATCTTCCGTTTCGCGCGGGTGTCGACCGCGGTCGGGCTGCTCTGCGTGGTGGTGTTGCTCGCCTGCTCGCAGGCGATCCCCGAGGACGCCGGCAAGCTCTTGAACGGGGTGCGCGAGAGCCTGAACATCTTCGCGTGGGTGGCGATGTGGCGCCCCGCCGAGCTGTGGCTGTACGCCCACCTGCCCGAACGCCACTGGCGCCGGCTGGCCCTGCGCCTCGTCCAGGCGAGGGTGAGCGTCGAATCCACCCCCGCCGCGTCGGTGCGGCCTTGATCCAGCGCGCGCATCGGTTCAGTCCAGGCGCGCGTGCTGCAGGATGTTCTCGATCACCCGGGCGGTCTGCAGCAGGCGCTTGACCGACTCGCGGGTGAACTCGTAGGTGGTCGCGTCGACGCCGCTGCGCAGCGCGACCCAGCGCCCGTCCTCGGTGCGACCGAGCTTGCCGCGCTCGCGCAGCTTCTCCAGCTTGCGGCGAACGGTCTCCTTGGGCAGCCCCGACACCTGCACGACATCGGCGAGGCGGACCGGGCGGGCCTCGCCGAGCATGAAGCCGTCGGGGGCGAGGAGGTCGGAGGGCAGCGCCCCGGGATGCATCGCGTGGGCGACGCTGAGGTGCGCGACCAGGCCCCACAGCATGGCGCTGTCGGCATCCATGTCGAGCAGCGTGATCAGCCGCCGCATGTGATCGACGAGGTGGCGATTGGTCGCGAAAGCCACCATCGAGAAGCTCTTCTCGAAGCGCCGGTCGAAGTCGTCCATCCAGGTCTCCCCGTGACAGTCCGGCCCAAAATGGGCCGTTCGAGCCCGATTGTCGCGATCTCCGAACTATCCTTCAAGCCCTTTTGGACGCAGTGCAAACCCGACCATCGGAGACTGTCGATGAAGCTGATCCTCTCGGGGCTGAGCCCCGAAACCGACCTTGAAAGATTGAGCGAGCGCATGGGCCATTTTGGCCCCGTGCTCGGGATCGAGCCGATCTACGAGGGCGATCCGGAGCGCCCCTGGTTCATCGTCGACATGGACCTTCCGGCCGGACCCGCGACCGAGGTGGCGCGGCGTATCGACGGTATCTACTTCAACGACCGCTTTGTGCATGCGAGCGTGATGCTGCCGATGGGGAACGCCTCGTGAGGCCCGGCCGCCTCGCCCCGGCCTGGTGCGCTTTCGAAGCCGGCTGGGGGCGCTCGATACGATCCGGACTTCGCTTCCATGCACTCGCCGCCGTCGCGCTGTGGGCTGCATTGGCGTTCAGCGACCCTGCCCACGCTGCGACGCCCGAGGAGGACGCAGCGATCGGCCTGATCCGCGAGCAGTTCAAGGACGTCGACCTGCGGCGCGTGATCGAGGTCAGCGGCAAGATGAAGCTCGACGAGCGCAGCGCGAAGCGCTTCTGGCCGATCTATCAGTCCTACCTGATGGACATCGTGGTGATGCGTGATCGTCAGCTCGACAACCTGGCCGAGTACGCGCGCCAGCTCAACGCGGGCTGGATCGACGACCCGACTGCGCGGGCGTCGCTCGCGCGCTCGCTCGAGCTCGAGCAGGCGAAGCTGGACGCGCGCCAGCGCATGATTCGCAAGGCGGGGGAGGTGCTCTCGCCGACGCAGACGCTGCGCCTCTACCAGATCGAGCTGGCGATGGACGCCGCCATCCGCAGCCGCCTGCTCGAGCAGATCCCTCCGGCGCAGTAGCCGGGCCGATAGACCGCCCCGAGTCCTGCGTCAACGCGAAGCGCGATGCTCAGGCGCAGGGTTGGCCCAAAATGGGGCGTCCGCAGACACGAAGCCCGCGCGCCGGATTAAGCTCGCCGGCGCGCTCGTGCTTGCCCTCGCCCGCGCAGCTGCAGCGCCGCGTCGCGCCGTCCCGCGCGGGCGTCGCGGCGCGATCCGCCATCCATGGAGTCACCGGAAATGAACACCCCCACCGCGCTCTTCGCCGGGCTGCTGGGACTGACCCTCGCCGCCTGCAGCGAGCCGCCCGCGCCCGCCGCGGTGGCCGAGACGACGCGTCCGGCGCTGATCGTCACCGTGGGTGAGGCCGCGGCGAGCGAGGCCTTGCGCCTGCCGGGGCGGGTGCGGGCGGCCAAGCGCGCGGAGCTGTCGTTCGACGTGCCCGGCTTCGTGGATCAATTCAGCCTGGAGGAGGGGCGGCGGGTGAAGGCGGGGGAGGGGGTCGTGCGCCTGGACGACCGCATCTACCGCTCGCGCCTGGACGCGGCGCGCGCCGAGTTCGAGCGCGCGAAGAACGACCTCGCGCGCTACCAGCGCCTGTGGGACGGCGAGCAGGCGGTGGCGCGCGCCGAGGTGGACGACCGCCGCGCCCGCCTGGAGGCCGCGCGCACCAGCCTCGCCGCGGCCGAGCGCGACCTCGCCGACACCGTGATCAAGGCGCCCTTCGCGGGCGTGATCACGCGCCGCCGCATCGAGCCCTTCACCAACGTGCAGGCCAAGCAGCCGATCGCCGAGCTGCAGGACCTGGGCGCGCTGGAGGTGGTGGTGAACGTGCCCGAGCGCCTGGTGCGCCGCATGCGGCCGCAGCAGGGCGCGGTCGCGTTCCTGGAGGGCGAGCACGCCGGCGACGCGGAGCGCGCGATCGGGCGTGGCCGCGCCATCGCGGGGGATGGTGCCAGCGACGGTGACCGCGCCAGCGCCAGCGACGGAGCCAGCACCAGCGCCAGCGACCGCGCCGCGCCCGGCCGGGCGCTCGCGCTCGAGCTCAAGTCCTTCGCCGCCGAGGCCGACCCGCTGACGCAGACCTACGCGGTGGTGCTGGCGGTGCGCTCGGTGCCGGCGGGCATGAACCTGCTGCCCGGGATGGCGGTGAGCCTGGAGCCGACGGCGGAGGCGGGTGAGGCGGCCGCGGCCACCGCGACGATCCGCGTCCCGCTCGCCGCCGTCGCTGCCGACGCGCAGGGCCAGCCGGGCGTGTGGGTGGTCGGGCAGGACGGCCGGGTCGCGCGCCGG
>NZ_AMXF01000024.1 GCF_000310225.1 Thauera phenylacetica B4P | reverse complement strand
GCCGGCGCCGCGGCCGCGGGCGCGGCGGCGGCCGCGGCGTCCTCGGCGATGCGCTTGCGCCGCATCCACGCCATGCCGCCGAGCGTGGCGGCGAGCAGCAGGAAGACCAGGTTGGGCATGCCGGGGATCAGGCCGAGCACGCCGATGATCGCCGCGGTCAGCACCATGACCTGCGGATTCGAGAACAGCTGGCCGATCACCAGCTCGCCGACGTCGCCCTCGTCGCCCACCCGCGACACCACCAGGCCGGCCGCCACCGAGACGATCAGAGAGGGGATCTGCGCCACCAGGCCGTCGCCGATGGTGAGCAGGGTGTAGGTGTGGGCGGCGTCGCCCACCGCCATGTCGTGCTGCATGACCCCGACGAAGAGGCCGCCGAGGATGTTGATCATCAGGATGATGATGCCGGCGACCGCGTCGCCGCGGACGAACTTCGACGCGCCGTCCATGGCGCCGTAGAAGTCGGACTCCTGCGCGATCTCCTTGCGCCGGCGCTTGGCCTCCTTCTCGTCGACGAGGCCGGCGTTGAGGTCGGCGTCGATCGCCATCTGCTTGCCGGGCATCGCGTCCAGGGTGAAGCGCGCCGACACCTCGGCGATACGCCCCGCGCCCTTGGTGATCACGACGAAGTTGATCAACGTGAGGATGATGAACACCACCAGGCCGACCGCGGTGTTGCCGCCGACGAGGAAGTGGCCGAAGGCCTCGATCACCTTGCCGGCGGCGTCCGGCCCGGCGTGGCCCTCGAGCAGGACGATGCGGGTGGAGGCGACGTTGAGCGACAGGCGCAGCAGCGTGGTCACCAACAGCACGGTGGGAAAGACGGAGAAGTCCAGCGGCCGCGTCGAGTACATCGCCACCAGCATCACCATCACCGAGATCGCGATGTTGAAGGTGAAGAAGACGTCGAGCAGAAACACCGGCAGCGGCAGCACCATCATCGACAGGATGACGATGATCAGCAGCGGCGCGGCGAGCGGGCGCAGGTTGGCCGGCGTGAGCAGCTGGCGCAGCTTGAGGGCGTCGTTCATGGCCATGGTTCAGGCTTCATTCCTCAGGCACGCCGGGGTCCATCCCGGCGGGCACCGGCAAGGCGGTGGGGGTAGCGGGCGGCAGGCCGCCCTGCTTCATCCAGGCGTCGAGCTGATAGACATAGGCCATCACCTCGGCGACCGCGGTGTACAAGGCGGCGGGGATCGCCTGCTCGAGTTCGCAGTGCCTGTACAGCGCGCGCGCGAGCGGTGGCGCCTCGAGCAAGGGCACCGCGCTCTCCTTCGCCACCTCGCGGATCTTGAGGGCAAGCTCGCCCCGCCCCTTGGCGACCACCACCGGCGCGCCCATCTTCGCGGCGTCGTACTTCAGCGCGACCGAGAAATGCGTCGGGTTGGTGACCACCACGTCGGCCTTGGGCACCTCGGCCATCATGCGACGCCGCGCCATCTCGCGCTGCATCGCGCGGATGCGGCCCTTGATCATCGGGTCGCCTTCCTGTTCCTTGCTCTCGCGCTTGACCTCTTCCTTGGTCATGCGCAGCTTCTTGTGGTACTGCCAGAGCTGGAAGGGCACGTCGATCAGGGCGAGCAGGCCCAGGCTGAGCACGATCAGCAAGGTGGCGAAGGCGATCGTGTCGGAAAAATCCGCCATCCCGGTTTCGAGCGGCTCGACCATCAGGCTGAACAGGTGCTCGAACTCGTACCACAGCACCAGCGCGGCCACGCCGCCGACGAGCACCGACTTGAGGATGGCCTTGAACATCTCGGCCAGGCCGTGCAGCGAGAACATCCGGCCCAACCCCTGCAGGGGGTTGAGGCGGTCGAACTTGAGGCCGAGCACCTTGGGCGCGAAGACCAGGCCGCCGAGCACCATCGGCGCGGCCACCGCGGCGACCATCAGCGCGACGAAGAGCGGCATGAGAGTCAGCAGCGCGCCGCCGAGCATGCGCTCGAGCATGTCGAGCATGACGTTCTCGTCGAAGGCGGCGCGGCGGTCGAAGGCGAAGCCGTCGCGGAACAGGCCCGACACCCGCCCCGCCATCCAGCCGCCGAGCAGCAGCAGCGTCGCCGCGCCGGTCATGGTGACGAGGAAGGTCGACAGCTCCCGCGATTGCGGGACCTGGCCTTCCTCGCGCGCCTGTTCCAGCCTTCGTGGCGAGGGGTCTTCTGTCTTCTCGAGGTCGCTGTCTTCGGCCACGGCCGGCTCCGTCCACCGCCGCGCCGCACCGCAGGCATGCGGGCGCGCGACGACGTGTGCGGATTATCGGCCGGCGCCGGCAAGGGCCGGACGCGGAAAACACGCCGGAAAGGGCTGCAATTCTGCGCTTTGTGCGGGCGCCACCGAGGCGCTGTCGTCCAACGTGCCCTGCGGGCGGCCCCTCGACCCGCCCGGGCGCCCGTCAGCGTGCCGCGGGCAGGCGCTCGATGCCGCGCAGCACTGCGCCCGGGGCGATCCCGCGCTCCTCGAACCAGCCGGCGTTCATCTCGAGCGCGAAGCGCGCCGGCGCCGCCGCGCAGTGGTTGTCCTCGGTGCGTGGCGCCATGCGCTCGATGTTGAGGATCTTTCCGCCGGCGTCGATGAAGGCGACCGACAGCGCCAGGTGGGTGTTGCGCATCCACATGCAGTGCACCGCGTCCTCGGCGAACACGAACACCATGCCGCGCTGCAGCGGCATCGCCACGCGGTGCATCAGCCCGGTCTGGCGCGCCTCGGCGGTGTGGGCCACCTCGGCCTCGATGCGGTACATCCCGGCCCCGAGCTCGACGACCGGGAGGCTGGCCGTGACGCCCTGCGCAGCGGCGGACCAGGCTGCGGTGCAAAGCACGGCGAAAAGGGAGGAGCGGAGGACGGCGGAGCGTTTCTTCATCGCGGAGCGGGCCCGATAAGCGTCGAAGCCGCGAGTTTAGCGCGCGGTGAGGAGTAAGGCGCGAGGCGTGAGGCGCGAAACCCGCGCAGCCGGAAACGCCACGAGCGCCCCGCCCCCACCGCTCCTCACACCCCGCACCTCACCCCTTACGTCGCGAGCATCTCCTGGTGCTTGCCGCCCACGCCGAGGTAGGCGTCGATCACGCGGCGGTCGCCGGCGAGCTCGGAGGCGGGGCCCTCCATGGCGACCCCGCCGGTCTCGAGCACGTAGGCATAGTCGGCCACCTGCAGCGCTGCGCGAGCGTTCTGCTCGACCAGCAGGATGGACACCCCGCGGCTGCGCAGCTGGGTGACGATGCGGAAGATCTCGCGCGTGATCAGAGGCGCCAGCCCCAGGCTGGGCTCGTCCAGCATCAGCAGCTTGGGCTTGGCCATCAGCGCGCGACCGACCGCCAGCATCTGGCGTTCTCCGCCCGAGAGGGTGCCGGCCATCTGCGTGCGGCGCTCGCGCAGGCGCGGGAAGAGCGTGAAGATCTCCTCCATCGTCTGCGCGTGGTCGCGCAGGCCCATGCGGTAGCGCTGGAAGGCGCCGAGCACGAGGTTGTCCTCCACGCTCATCTCGCCGAAGAGCTCGCGCTTCTCCGGGACCAGGTTCATCCCGCTCGCGACCATGGTCTCGACCTCCGGCGCCACCATCGCCACGCTGTCGAACTCGATGCGGCCACGCGAGGGCAACAGCCCCATGATCGCCGACAGCATGGTGGTCTTGCCGGCGCCGTTGGGGCCGATCACGGTGACGATCTGGCCCTCCCCCACCGTGATGCTGGCGTCGGTGAGCGCCTCGACCTTGCCGTAGGACACGCACAGGCCCTCGACCTTCAGCACCGGACGATCGGCACGGTTGTTCGTCGCCATCAGTCTTCTCCCCCAAGATAGGCCGCGAGCACGGCCGGGTCGCGCTGCACGTCCTCCGGCAGGCCCTCGGCGATCTTCTCGCCGAACTCCATCACCACCACGCGATCGACCAGGCCCATCACGAAGTCCATGTCGTGCTCGACCAGCAGCACGCCCATGCCCTCGGCGCGCAGCTTGCGCAGCAGGTCGCCGAGCGCCTCCTTCTCCTTGTAGCGCAAGCCGGCGGCCGGCTCGTCGAGCAGCAGCAGGCAGGGGTCGGAGGCGAGCGCACGCGCGATCTCGAGGATGCGCTGCTGGCCGAGCGCGAGGCTGCCGGCCTCGTCGAACATGTGCTCGCCGAGCCCGACGCGCTCGATCTGGCGAGCCGCCTCGGCGAGCAGGCGTGCCTCTTCGGAGCGTTCCATCCGCCACGCCGCCGACAGCACGCCGCTCGAGCCACGCATGTGTGCGCCGATGGCGACGTTTTCGAGCACGCTCATGGTGGGCAGGAGGCGCACGTGCTGGAAGGTGCGGCTCATGCCCATGCGTGCGATCGTGCGCGAGCCCTTGCCGACCACCGACTCGCCGAGGAATAGGACTTCGCCCGAGGTCGGCGTATCCACACCCGAGACCTGGTTGAACATCGTGCTCTTGCCGGCGCCGTTGGGGCCGATCAGGGCGAGGATCTCGCCGGCGCGCACCTCCAGGCTCATGTTGTTGTTGGCGAGCAGGCCGCCGAAGCGCCGCGTGACCGCCTTGGCCTCGAGCAGCACGCTGCCGGCGGCCGGCAGCTCGCGCCGCGGCAGCGCCACCGCGTCGCGATCGACGGTCCGACGCTGCGCCGCGACCGGGATGAAGCGCTTGAACCCGGACACCAGGATCGGCCACAACCCGCCGCGCGCCTTGTGCAGCACCAGCACCATCAGCACCCCGAAGAAGATCACCTCGAAGTTGCCGCTCGTACCGAAGAGCTTGGGCAGCAGGTCCTGCAGCCACTGCTTGAGCACGGTGATCACGCCCGCGCCGACGAGCGCGCCCCAGACGTGCGCCGCGCCGCCGACCACCGCCATGAACAGATACTCGATGCCGATGTGCAGGCCGAACGGCGTCGGATTCACGAAGCGCTGCATGTGCGCGTACAGCCAGCCCGAAGCGCAGGCGAGCAAGGCGGCGAGGATGAAGATCACCATGCGCGAGCGCGCGGTGTCGACGCCCATCGCCTCGGCCATCACCATGCCACCCTTGAGCGCGCGGATCGCCCTGCCCTCGCGCGAGTCGAGCAGGTTGCTGGTGGTCAGCACGCCAGCGAGCACGAACAGCCAGATCAGGTAGTACACCTCCTCGCCCTGGCGCAGCTCGTAGCCGAACACCGAGATCGGCGGGATGCCGGTGAGGCCGGTGTGGCCGCCGAGGAAGGCCATGGTGCCGAACAGGAAGTACAGGCTCAGGCCCCAGGCGATGGTCGCCAGCGGCAGGTAGTGCCCGGACAGGCGCAGCGTCAGCTTGCCGATCAGGAAGGCGACCACGCAGGTGAACACCAGGCCCACCAGCAAGGCGAGCCAGGGCGAGCCGCCGGCCCAGCCGAGCCAGCCGGGGAGCTCGGCCGAGGTGGTGAGCAGCGCGGTCGTATAGGCGCCCAGACCGACGAAGGCCCCCTGGCCGAAGCTGGTCAGGCCGCCCACACCGGTGAGCAGCACCAGCCCGAGCGCGACCATGGCGTAGAGGCCGATGTAGTTGAGCAGGGTGATGTAGAAGGCCGGCAACACCAGCGGCGCCACGAGCAGCAGTGCGACGAACGCGGCCAGCACCAGGCGCGGAGAGAGCGCAGTTTTCATTCCTCTTCCTCCACGTGGTGGCTGGTCAGGGAGCGCCACACCAGCACCGGGATGATCAGCGTGAACACCAGGACCTCCTTGTAGGCGCTCGCCCAGAACGAGCTGAAGGATTCGAGCAGGCCGACCAGCACCGCACCAAAGGCGGCGAGCGGATAGCTCGCCAGCCCGCCGATGATCGCGGCGACGAAGCCCTTGAGGCCGATCAGGAAGCCGCTGTCGTAGTAGATCGTGGTGATCGGCGAGATCAGCACGCCCGACAGGACGCCGATCAGCGCTGCGAGCAGGAAGGTGAGCTTGCCGGCGAGCGCGGGCGGGATCCCCATCAGGCGGGCGCCGTTGCGGTTGATGGCGGTGGCGCGCAAGGCCTTGCCGTAGATCGTGCGGCCGAAGAACAGCGCGAGCGCGACGATCAGCACGATCGAGGCTGCGACCACCCAGATCGTCTGTCCGCTGATCGACAGCGAACCGAGGTCGAAGCGTGCATCGGAGAGCGGCGGCGTGCGGTATCCCTCCGCGCCGAAGAACAGCAGCCCCAGGCCCACCATGGCGACGTGGGAGGCGACCGAGACGATCAACAGCACCAGCACCGTGGCCTCGGCGATCGGCTGATAGACGATGCGGTACATCATCGGCCCGAGCGGCACCACGACCAGCATGGCGAGCAGGATCTGCACCGCGAGGCCGAGCTCGGCCAGCGGCAGCAGGCGCAGGAGTGCGATCACCGCGAGCGGGTAGCCGACATTGACCGCGAGCACGCGAGGCAGCTTGCGCGCCTGCCCGGCCCGCAGCGCGCCGAGCCCGTCGAGGGCGGCGACGGCGACCCCGGCGCCGAGCAGCAGCCAGGCCGTGGCGGGGAAGACGTTGTTACCGATCATCGCGAGGGTGAGCGCGCCATAGGCGACGAACTCTCCCTGCGGAATGAAGATCACCCGGGTGACGGCGAACACCAGCACGAGCGCGAGCGCGAGCAGCGCATAGATGGCGCCGTTGGTGATGCCATCCTGGCCGAGGATCAATGCAATCTGAAAATCCATGGGCGCGAGCCTCCGCGCGCCCCGGTCATGAGACGGAGCGCGATCGAGTGGACCGACTGATGGGGAAAGGGCGGTCGCCGCGCCGCAGGCCCGGCGACCGCGCGCGAGCGAGGCTTACTGGACGAGCTTCCAGGCGCCCTTCTGGATCTGCACCATCACGCGTGCGCGCTGGTCGAGACCGAGGTGGTCGTTCGGGCCCATCGTGAACACGCCGTGGGCCCCGGCGACCTCCTTCATGCCCTCGAGCGCGTCACGCAGCGCGGCGCGGAACTCGGCGGTGCCGGGCTGGGCCTTCTTGAGCGCCTCGGGAACGGCGGCCTGCAGCATCACGCCCGAATCCCAGGCGTGCGCGCCGAAGGTCGACACGCTGCCCTTGCCGTGCGCCGCCTCGTAGGCCTTGATGTAGGTCATCGCGCTCGCCTTGACCGGGTTGTCGTCGGGCAGCTGGTCGGCGACCAGCACCGGGCCGGCCGGCAGCAGCGTACCCTCGCAGTCGGCACCACAGACGCGCAGGAAGTCGTTGTTGGCCACGCCGTGGGTCTGGTAGACCTTGCCCGACCAGCCGCGCTCCTTGAGCGTCTTCTGCGGCAGCGCCGCCGGCGTGCCGGAGCCGGCGATGAACATGGCGTCCGGCTTGGCCGCCATCATCTTGAGCACCTGGCCGGTGACGGAGGTGTCGGTGCGAGTGAAGCGCTCGTTGGCGACGATCTTGATCCCGCGCGCCTCGGCGACCGACTTGAACTGCTCGTACCAGCCCTCGCCGTAGGCATCGGCGAAGCCGATGAAGGCCACGTTCTTGACGTTGTTGCTCGTCATGTGGGAGACGATCGCGGTCGACATGTGGGAGTCGTTCTGCGGCGTCTTGAACACCCAGCGCCGCTTCTCGTCCACCGGCTCGACGATACGGCTGGAGGCGGCCCAGGCGATCATCGGGGTCTGCGATTCGGCCGCGACGTCGATCATGCCGAGCGAGTTGGGCGAGGTGGTCGAGCCGAGCACCACGTCGACCTTGTCCTCGGAGACGAGCTTGCGGATGTTCTTGACCGCGCTGGTGGTGTCCGAGGCGTCGTCGAGGACGATGTAGGTTACTTTCTGCCCGCCGATCTCCTTGGGCATCAGCTCGACGGTGTTGCGCTCGGGGATGCCGAGCGAGGCGGCCGGGCCGGTGGCCGAGACGGTGATCCCCACCTTGAGCTGGGCATGGGCGGCACCCGCCGCGAAGGCGAGGCCGAGCGCGACGAACAGGGTCTTCTTCAGTTTCATGGTATCTCCTCCGGTCGTTATGGATTAGACGACCCGCCTGACCATGACGGGCCGCCCTTCTTGCCACCCGATGAAACCCGATACCTGCGGTTCCACGAAAAGCGTCTCAATGGTAGACGATTCCGCGCCCCGCGGGCGTGATGCATGCTACGCGCAATGCGGCTGCCCATGCCGCTTTGCGATGTTTCAGACGTACTGCCCGGCGTCCACCCGGATCACCTCGCCGGTGATCATGCGCGCCATGTCCGACAGCAGGAAGACGACCGCCGCGGCGATGTCGTCCGGGGTGGCGAGTTCGCGCATCACCGACTCCTGCAGTGCCCGCTCGAGCACCTCGGCCGGCAGCGCGCGCGCCATTTCGGTCATGACCATGCCGGGCGCGACCGCGTTGACGGTGATGCCCTTGGGGCCGAGCTCGCGCGCGGCGGTCTTGGTGAGACCGATCATGCCGGCCTTCGCCGCCGTGTAGTTGGCCTGGCCGAACTTGCCGCGCAGGCCGTTGATCGAGGTGATGTTGACGATCCGGCCGCTGCCGGCCGCGATCATGCCGGGCGCACAGGCGCGCAGCATGTGGAAGGCACCGCTCAGATTCACGTCGAGCACCGAGCGCCATTCGTCGTCGCTCATCTTCAGCAGGCTGCGGTCACGGGTGATGCCCGCGTTATTGACCAGCAGCGTCGCCGGCTCGGGAAGTTGCGCGACCGCGTCGGCGACCGACTGCGCATCGGCCACGTTCACCCGGTGCAGCACGCCCTCCGACTCGTTGCTGTCGGTCATGTCGAAGACATGAACCCGCGCGCCGCGCGCGACCAGCGCATCGGTGATCGTGCGCCCGATGCCGCGTGCGCCGCCGGTGACGATCGCGACCTGTCCGGCCAGTTTTCCATCAAAAGCCATGTATCGATCCCTCTCCGGAAGTGCGTGCGCCCGGAGCCCGCATGCGCGGGCCCCGGGCGGGTTCGCCACGAACGCTCAGACGAGCGGGCGCGACAGCGACAGCTGCTGGCCGGGACGGAAGCCGCAGCGGTCGAGGAAGCGCAGCAGGCCGAAGCGGTTCCACTCGACCTCGGTGCGCACCGACTCGACGTGCAGCGAGGTCAGGTTGGCGAGCAGCTGCGACACGAGCGCACGGCCGACGTGCTTGCCGCTGGCCGCCGCATCGACGCCGATGGTGTCGATCACCGCGGCGGTGGCGGCGCGGCCGAACTCGCCGAAGTCGACCCGTGCCATCAGGAAGCCCGCGACCATGCCGTCCTGCTCGGCGACAACCGAGACGCGGACGCCGGACTCGCCGAGCGCCTCGTCGAACTTGCGGCGGTAGTAGGCGCTGCGGTCATGGCCGGTGCTGCGACGGTCGATGCGCACGACGGCGTCGAAGTCGGCCGCGGTCAGCGAGCGCACCGGGATGCGGTCGCGCGACAAGGCCTCGGCGTCGTCCTGGCTGACGTCGCTGTAGTCGGGCTCGTTGTTGAACTGGTCCAGCAGTTGCTTGGTGGTGGGATGCGGACGCGTGGTCATCGCTGATCTCCAGGTTGTCGTTTCCGGACGTGAGCTCAGAAGTTCACGTATTCGGTCGGGCGCTCAAGCACCAGGCGCGGCGAAAGGCGGAAGCCGGCCGCGGAGAAGAACTCGACCAGACCGGGACGATCCCACTGCGCCTGGGTGCGCATCTCGCTGGCGCCACGTTCGCGCGCGTTGCGGTCGAACTCGCCGACCAGCTTGCGGGCAAGGCCCTGGCGCTGGGCGGCGGGGTCGATCGCCACGGCGTCGAGCACCGCGACGCGTTCCAGGCCGCCAAACTCGCCGTCCAGCAGGTGGCCCAGCAGGAAACCGGCGACCTCGCCGCCACGCTCGGCCACGCACGAGAAGAAGCCCGCGGGGCTCTGCTGCTCGGCCTGGAGGCGGCGCTCGAAGAAGCCGGCGCGGCTCTCGCCGCCGTTGGTCGCGTCGAGGCGGGTGACCGCCGCCAGATCGCCTGCGGCCAACGGCCGCAGCTTGATTTCGGTATTCGCAGTCATTGCGTCTCCCTGAGATGACTGGGGCGGGGACCCTTGCCGGGGACCCCGCCGGTGGATCAGTGCAGGCTGTCGTACTTCGCCTGCAGTTCGTCCTGCGATTCGCGGTAGTCCGGGTGATCCTTGATGCAGTCGGCCGGGCAGACGAGCACGCACTGCGGCTCGTCGTGGGCACCGACGCACTCGGAGCACTTGTTCGGATCGATCACGTAGATCGGGTTGCCGGCGGTGATCGCCTCGTTCGGGCACTCCTCGACACAGGCATCGCACGCGGTGCAGTCGTCATTGATGAGCAGGGCCATGATGGCTTCCTCCTGTACGCTGGTTTCAGGCCGCGGCGGCGAGCGGCTGCCCGCCCAGGCGCGCGAGTTTCTCGTGGCGGAAGGCACCCCACAGGGCCGCGCCGATCGCGCCGGCGAAGGGCGAGTCGGGGTGGTTGAAGGCGGTCACATTCATCTTCTGCTCCTTGACCGACTCGTTGAGCGTCTTCAGCAGACCCTCGTCGAGCGCCAGGCCGCCGGTGCAGAGCACCACGCCTTCGCGCGCGCCGATCGACTTGAGCAGCTTGGCGAGGCGACCGGCCATCGAGATGTGGATGCCCTTGAGGATGTTGGGTGCCGTGATGCCACGCGAGACCATGTTGATGACGTCGGTCTCGGCGAGCACCGCGCAGATGCTCGACACCACCTCGGGGTTGTCGGCCTGGGTCGACAAGGAACCGATCTCGTCCTGGGCGATGCCGAGGTAGCGCGCGATGTTCTCGAGGAACTGACCCGATCCGGACGCGCACTGGCTGGTCATCTTGTAGGTCTCGACCTTCCCGCGCTCGTCGTTGCGGATCGCCCGCCCGTGCAGCGCGCCGATGTCGAGCACGGCACGGGCTTCGGGGTTGAGGTACACCGCGCCGCGGGCGTGGGTGGTCATGGAGTAGAAGTGACCGGTGTGGAAGTGGAGGCTCTCGCCCTCGCCGGTGGTGGCGACGTAATCCACGTCCGAGGCCTTCAGTCCAACCTCCTCGAGTAGCGCGTGGTAGGCCTCCTCGGCGAGCTTGAAGGGGTCGCGCTGACGGATGCGGTCGTTGCGCTTGGCCAGCCACTCCGTCTTGTCGCCCTCAACGCGGAAGAGGACGGTCTTGACGGCGCCGGTGCCGATGTCGATGCCTGCGGTGATGGTCATTTTCAAGCCTCCACGACGGCGCGGCGGGCGAATTCGGAAGCCCCAAGCGCACCGGTATAGATCGAATCCGGGTCGATGTTGATCTTCACCTCCCCGTAGTTTTCCTTGACGAGCTGGCGCAACTCCTTGACCGCGGCCTCGTTCTTGGCCACGCCGCCGGTGAAGGTGAACTCGTCGGTGATGCCACCCGAGCGCGAGATGATCGACATCGCGCGCAGCATGATGGCGCGGTGCAGGCCGGCGAGGATGTCCTCGCGCTTGTCGCCCAGCGCCAGGCGGTCGCGCAGCTCGGCGCCGGCGAACACCGTGCAGGTCGAGTTGATGCGGATCGACTTGGTCGCCTTCATCGCGAGCGGGCCGAGCTCGTGCAGGCCCATGTTCATCTCGTCGGCGACGTAGCCCAGGTAGCGGCCGGTGCCGGCGGCACAGCGGTCGTTCATCTGGAAGTTGACCACGATGCCCTTCTCGTCGATCTGGATGCCCTTGGTGTCCTGGCCGCCGATGTCGAGCACCGTGCGGGTCTTCGGATACATCAGGTGGGCGCCCAGGCCGTGGCAGAGGATCTCGGAGCGGATGTGCTCCTTCGGGAAGGGCAGGCGGACGCGGCCGTAGCCGGTGCCGACGACGTAGCGCTCGACCATGTCGACATCGAGCGCGGCGTCGATCGGGGCGCCGAGCGCGGCGGTGTCGAGGTCGGCACCGGAGAGCTCGCCGCGCACCCGCTCCATCGCGGTGCGGAACTTGCGGTTCATGTCGCCCGAGGGCGGACGGTTCTCGACCTCGATGATCGACTTGTCGTACATGTGCAGCAGGTGGTCGAAGGGGATGCCAGCATCGCGGGCCACTTCTTCGCCGATCTGCATGAAGCGCGAACCGGCGAGGTCGCGGAAGAAGTCCGACTTGCGCTGCGCGCCGGGCGCGAACAGCTGGTCGGACTCCTCGTCGCGCAGGCGGCGGAAGACTTCGGTCAGCGCAGCCGTGATCGCCTTTTCCTTGCCGGCGAAACGCGGGCCTTCGACGTTGGCGATGCAGGTCTGCTCGAGGTCGCCGAGCTGCTCGATGAACTGCTCGCGACGGAAGTTGCGAGTCAGGCCACCGAGAATCTCATCGACCCGGCCAGCCAGCACCGGTTCCTTGTCGAGCTCGCGCCGGATCAGGCTCAGGCGGGCATCGATCAAGGCCTCGAGCTTGGAGACACGTGCGGCGGTATCGTAGTTGGAGCGGGAGTTGGTGATGCCGCGACCAAGCACCTGCCCCTTGTCGTCCATGACGACCGCCTTGGTCGTGGTGGACCCCAGATCAATTCCGACGAAACATTCCATGATGCCCTCCTTACGCGGCTGCCAGCGACGCGCCGCTGCGTTTCTGATCGACCATCTGGAAGTAGCTCTCCAGGCGGTTCTTGACGTTTGCGTGCGAGAAATAACGCGGATCGACGAGGTCGGTCTCGATGAACGCCGCCGGCTTGCCGGTACGCTTCTCGATCTCGCGCATCATCAGCAGCTGACCCGCCGAGAAGCTGTTGCAGCTCTTGATCGAGTTGATCAGCAGGCCGTCGGCCTGGTACTCGTTCATGTATTTCTCGAGCAGTTCGACGCGCTGCGGCAGGTTGTTGTTGGTGTAGCAACCCAGGCAGTAGTCGGCCAGCGTGCCCAGCGGATCGTTCGGGTCGTGACGGAAGCCCTGGTCGTAGAGGCCGCCCACCTTGGTGTAGGAGCTCGCCACCACCACCGCGCCCTCGTCGTAGAAGAGCTTCCAGAACTCGCGGAAGCTGGTCCAGTTCGGCGGACCCTCGACGACCAGGCGGTACTTCTCTTCCTTCATGTCGCCTTCGGGCGTGATCGGGCCCTTGCCCTCGCGGATGCGCTGCTCGATCTCCTTGCGCACGAGGTCGTAGTACTCGACCGCATCGGCGGTGCCGCGGAAGGCAGTGAACATCGGGCCGATGTAATACACGCCGCCGAAGTAGGCATCGATCGGCGAGGGACGGTTCTTCGCGCTCTCGAGCACCCACACCAGGTTGTCCTCGGCCTTCGCCGAGTTCTTCAGGTATTCGCGCAGGCGGTCGATGTCGAACTTGACGCCCGAGACCTTCTCGAACATCGGGATGACTTCTTCCTTGAGCTGCTTGACGACGAAGTCACGCATGTTCTTGGTGATCTTGCCGTCGCCCTGATACGGGATCTGCAGCATCACGGTCGGACACTTGTACTCGTGGCGCAGCAGCTCGAACCACTTCATGAAGGTGAAGCAGCCGGTGTAGGACAGCAGCAGCATGTCCGGGGCGGGCATCGGCTTGCCGTTGGGGGCGATGTTGCCGCGGCCCATCATGCCGATGTCGGCCTTGACGTAGGTGCACACGTCCTCGGAGTGGCCGGCTTTCTCGGCGTCCATGATCATGCCGCCGGACACCTTGCGCATGCCGTTCTGGATGGCGTTGGTCTCGGGCAGGTTGTTGACCATGTCGAAGCACATGATCAGTTCATTCAGGTTGCCGGGGACGAAGGTCGACACGACCTTCTCGCCAGATTCCTTGGTGCCGGTGAGACGATCGTAGTTGCCCGCGATCATCCCTTTCTGCTTCAACATCGAGGATTCTTTGATGACTTCGGGGGAGGTGGCTGCGCTCATGATTAGCTCCAGAGTTTGATCGAGTCGGCGAAGGTGCCAGCCTGCTCGCGGATCGGCTGCATCTGGCCGGAGTTCTCGGCGTACTTGAAGGAAATGTAGGGGATGTTGTGCTCCGAGCAGCGGTCGGCCAGCATCGGGCGTTCGAGCAGCGCCGGGTCGCAGAAGCTGGGCATGGCGAAGATCACGCCTTCGGCGGCGTTGCCGCGCACCTGCTCGAGCAGGTACTTGCCCTTGTCCTCTTCCTTGTCGTCGTACTTGGCCGCGGTGGCGATCGACTCGTGCAGGAAGGCGAGCGACAGGTTCTGCATCGGGTCGCCGCTGGTCGAGACCGGGTTGCGCAGCCAGCGATGCACGATCATGTAGTCGTCATCGACGATGTAGCAGCCGGCGAGCTCGATCGACTTGATCAGGTTGAGCGGCGGCTGCTCGCAGAACGAGCCGTTGATGACCACGCGGCAGTTGTCGCGCTTGGAGGCCTGGACCTTCTCGGCCGCGGCCAGGTAGTCGCGCAGGATCTGGTTGTGCTCTTCGACGGGCACCACCAGGCCGGCGCGCATCAGCAGGTAGACCTCGGACGAGGGCACCTTCCAAGGCTCGCGGGAGCGCATGGCATACACGGCCTGCACCAGCTTGCGGTTCTCGTTGTAGACCTCGATCGAGGCGCGCAGCGCATCGTCGCTGATCTTGCGCCCGGACAGGTGCTCGAGACCTTCGCGCAGTTCGTTCAGCTCGTTGGTGTAGTAGCTGCCACCGACGTCGTCCTTGTAGTTCTGCGGCACGTCGAAGTAGCGCACGTACTTGCCCGGGAACAGCAGCTTCCACATGCCGGACAGGTTACGGATCACGTCACAGATGCTGGGGAACAGCATGCCGTCTACGAAATCCATGCGCTTGGACAGACCCAGCTCGATGGTCGAGCGTGGGATGCGACAGATGTAACTCTGGTAGTAGGCGTCGCCGTGGATGACCTCCAGGCCGTCGCCGCCGCCCATGATGCCAAGCGGGAGCATCCCCGCGGCGTGGATGATCTCGCGCGGCACGTACACCGGCATGTAGGCGATTACCTTACGCGAGGGGTCGGCCTCCTTCCACTTCCTTGCGGCGGTGAAATCGAGGTCTTCGTAGAGCGCTTCACAGCGCGCGATGATGTCTGCCGTACTCATGGTCAACGGTTCTCCCAGTTTGCAGAACGCTTCTCAAGAAAGGCCCGTAGACCTTCCACCGCATCGTGGCTGGCCATCAGCTCCTCGAGATACATGGCCTCCACGGTTTCCAGTTTTTGCTTGATCGCCGGCACGTGGTCGCAGCGCGCGGCACGCACCGCGAAACGCAGCGAGCTGGCGCTCGACGCAGCAAGATGTTCGTCGTACCACTTCAGCGCGGCCGCCTCGGGGTCGTCGGCGAGCACGTCGGCCAGGCCGATGCGGAACGCCTCGGCGCCGTCGATGCTGCGTCCCGAGAACAGCAGCTCCTCGGCACGCGACTGCCCGACGCGCGGCGGCAGCAGGCAGGAGGCCGCGGGGGCGAACACGCCCAGGCGGATCTCCGGCTGGCCGAGGCGCGCATCCGGCGCGACGAAAAGCAGGTTGCCCGCCGCCGCCACCTCCAGGCCGCCACCGAGGCACTGGCCGCGGATCGCAACCAGGATCGGCACCGGGCTGTCGAGCATCTGCCGCACCAGCGCATGCAGGGTCTTCAGCATCTGCGCGCACTGGTCGGGCATGTGTTCATCGACGCTGGCGCCGAAGCTGAAGTGCGGACCCTCGGCGTCGAGCAGCACCGCGCGCAGCGTCGGCGAGGCCAGGTGGGCGCCGAGCGCCTCCAGCAACGCGCCGATCATCGCGGCATCGACGATGTTCGCCTTGGGCCGCGCCAGGCGCAGGCGGAGCAGCCCGCCGTCGCGCTCCAGCCAGGCCTTGAGCGGAGAGGTCGCCTCGCCCATCACTTCGCCCCCGGCATCAGGCTTTCGATCAGCTCGGGCGTCCAGGGCGTACCGACGGCCAGCGCCTGGCGCAGGTCGGTGAACTCGATCTCGCGGCCGGTCTCCTTGGTGCCCTCGTTGAAGGCGCGGAAGCCGGTGCGGGCCTCGTTCATCATGTTGAGCGCGAGCCAGGCGCGGCTGTTTTCCTTGTTGCGGTTCCAGGCGTCGAGCTTGGGCTTGCGCAGTTCCTCGAAGCTCTTGGTCAGGCACTCGGGGAAGGTGGAGATGAGCTTGGCGCACAGCTTCTCGACCGCCTCGTCGAGCAGGGAGAGATCGATCTCGCCGCGCTTGAGCACTTCCTTGCCGGCGGCCAGCTCGTCGCCGGTCTTGAACTCGCCGTGGATGATGCGGCCGAACTCGTCGAGGTAGCGGTCGGTGATCACCAGCGGGTTGGCGACGAACTTGCCGTCGACCTTGAGCGCCGGGACGATCTGCGAGGCGATGCCGAGGCGGTAGGCCTTGTGCGCCGAGAAGGGCTCGCACAGCGTGCCCGACACCATGGCCTGCTCGCAGCCGATCATCACCGGCAGGAAGTCGGTGGCGCCGCCGATCGCGGCCGAGCCGTGCTTGGGTCCGGCCTGGCCGAAGTTGGCGAGGTCCTGGGCGACGGTGAAGTCCGCCGCCATGCCGATCTCCTGGCCGCCGCCGATGCGCATGCCATTGACGCGGCACACCACCGGCTTGTCGCACCCCAGGATCGCCGACACCATGTCGTTGAAGAGACGCATGTACTGGCGGTATTCCTGCGGGTTGCCGGCGTAGTACTCGGCGTACTCCTTGGTGTTACCGCCGGTGCAGAAGGCCTTGTCGCCGACCGCGGTGAACACCACCGTGGCGACGTCGCGGGCGCAGGACGCGGCGCGGAAGGCGAGGATCAAGCCCTTCGTCATGTCGGTGGTATAGGAGTTGTACTGCGTGGGGTTGTCCAGCCAGATCCAGGCGTTGTAGAGGCCGGGCACGACCTCGCCCTTCAGGTTGCGCGCGGGGCGCTTCTCATAGATCACGCCCGGCACCACGGCCTCGGGCACCAGGTTGTGGTCGACCAAGTGCTTGGGGGCGGTCTGGTCAATCACGCGTTGCGTCGTCTCTTTCATCTCGTAGGGCTCCTCTGTCTGCTCTCTTGTCGGTCTGGAAGGGGATGCGGGAATCAGGGGGTCAGGATCGCGCGCCGGGTCAGCTTGTGGGCGTGGGCCGCCTCGAAGACCTCGTTGATCTGCGCCAGCGGGTGGCGCTCGACGAAGTTGGCGAGGTTGATGCGGCCGTCGAGGACCAGGTCGAGCGCAGGCGGGTAGTACTCGGGCAGGCAGCCCCAGTTGCCGAGCGCGCGGGCGTGGAAGGCCATCAGGTTGGAGAGGCGGACCTCGACCTTGTCCATCGTGAAGCCGACCACCGCGAGCGTGGCGCCGTGGTTGATCAGGCTGTACGCGTTGGTCTGTCCGGCGCCGCTGCCCGAGCACTCGAAGATCTTCCAGCGCGTGGTGCGCAGGCCGTTGGCCTTGGCGTGCGCCTCGATCGCCTTCTTGAGGTCGCGACCGGTCACCTCGCGGGCATTGAGCGTCAGCGCAGCGCCGTATTTCGACATCAGCTCGAGCTTGGCCGGATCGACGTCGATCGCCACCACGCTCGCGCCGAAGGCATTGGCGATCTGCACCGCATAGCCGCCGACACCGCCGACGCCGATCACGATCGCGACGTCGCCGGGCTCGACGCCCGCCTGCGTCACCGCCTGATAGGGCGTGGTGACCGCGTCTGCCACCACCGAGACGTCGGCGAGTTGCAGGCCGGCGGCGGCGAGACGCTGCTCATCGACCGCGCACAGGCCGCGTGCCGGCACCACGATGTGGGAGGCGAAGCCGCCCTGGATGTCGTTGCCGGGCATCACCTGGGCGCGGCAGATCGTGCCGTGTCCCGAGGTGCAGAGCTCGCAGGTGCCGCAAGGCATCACCGCCGGCACGATCACCGCGCGGCCGACCCACTGCCCCGCCGCGCTGCCCGCATTCACCACCCGACCACTGATCTCGTGACCGAGCGCGAGCGGCAGCGGCTGGTTGGTGCGCACGCCGTCGTAGTAGTAGCCGAGGTCGGTGTGGCAGACGCCGCAGCCGGCGACCTCGACCACCACCTGGTCAGCGGCCAGTTCGCCGATCTCGAACTCGGTGCGGACCATCGGTCGACCCGGCTCCACCATCATCCAGCGATACGGTTTGGTGCTCATCTGCGTCCTCCATTTGCTGCAGCTTCGAGGCTGCGTATTTTACGTTTACGTTCGCGTCAACTTAAATCGCTTATTGATGGACAGGATTTCATCCCCTGCCGCTGCGTTGGATGAAAGTTAAACCAGCCGAGCAGGAGGCCAGTTGACCAATGTCAACAGATTGACGTTTGCGTCAACGTAAACTCAATCGCATCGGGGGTCGGCGGAATGTGGTCTGCCTGGATCCGCAAACCTCCGGCAAGCGTCGCACCCAGCCCACCGGGATCGACGTTCGCATGGGTCCCGCACACAAGGGGCCCCGAACATGACCGTCCCGGCACGCGCCGGTCCGCAGTCGCACACTGGAGAACGAGGATGACAGCCCGATCGGTTTCAATAACATTTGCCGGCAGCGGCGGCGCGGGGGTGATGACCGCAGGCAACATGCTGCTGGACGCCGCCGGCCGCGCCGGCTGGTATGCCTATATGACGCGCTCGTCCGGGGCGCAGATCCGTGGTGGCGAGGCCGCCGCGATGATGCGTCTGTCGACGTCGCCGGTGCAGTCGCACGACGACCGCTTCGACGTGCTGGTCGCGATCGACTGGCAGAACGTCGGGCGCTTCTCCGCCGAGATCCCGATGACCTCGGACGGCCTGGTGCTCGGCGACCCCGACGGCGGCGAGTTCCCCGAGCAGATCGGCGCCAAGGGCGCGCGCCGTGCCGACATCCCGTTCAAGAAGATGGCCAAGGAGATCGAGGGCGGGCGGCCGAACATGATCGCGCTCGGCGCCGTCGCCGGGCTGGTGGGCCTGCCCGAGGACGCGGTGCTCGGCGTGGTGCGCGACTCGCTCGCCAAGAAGGGAGAGGCCGCGCGCACCGCCAGCGAGGCTTCGGTACGTGCCGGCATGGCCTTCGCCGCCGGGCTGCCTGCCTGCCCCCGCCTGGCCGCTGCCGAAGGCCAGAGCGAGCGCCTGTGGAGCATCACCGGCAACGAGGCCGCCGGCCTCGGCGCGGTGCGCGGCGGCATCCGCTTCGTCGCCGCCTACCCGATCACCCCGGGCACCGAGGTGCTGGAGTGGCTCGCACCCAACCTCGCCAAGCTCGGTGGCGTGCTGGTGCAGGCCGAGGACGAGCTCGCCTCGATCAACCAGATCATCGGCGCCTCCTATGCCGGCGTGCCCTCGCTGACCGCAACCTCCGGCCCCGGCCTCGCGCTGATGACCGAATCGCTCGGCCTCGCAGTCGCCTCGGAGACCCCGATCACCGTGGTCAACGTGATGCGCGGCGGCCCCTCCACCGGGATCCCGGTCAAGTCCGAGCAGAGCGACCTCAACATCGCGCTCTACGGCCTGCACGGCGACGCCCCGCACCTCGTGGTGGCGCCCAACTCGCTCGCCGACTGCGCGTTCTCCACCCAGTGGGCGGTCCACCTCGCCGACAGCCTGCAGACCGCCGCGATCGTGCTCTCCGACCAGTCCCTGGGGCAGAGCCGGGCGACGATCGCGCCGCCCGCCGACCCGGGCTTCCGCGCGATCCGCCTGATGCCGGAGGGCGAGGCGGCCGAACGCTACCGTCGCTACACCAACACCGCGTCGGGCGTCTCGCCGATGGCCGTGCCGGGCATGAAGGGCTACCAGTACACCGCCGACGGCCTCGAGCACAACGAGTACGGCACCCCGTCCAGCGCCGCCGCCGACCACAGCGCCCAGCTCGACAAGCGCCTGCGCAAGCTCGCCGTGCATGACTACGGCCAGCACTGGGCGGACATCGAGGGCGACGGCGACATCGCGGTGCTGACCTGGGGCTCGACCACCGGTCCGGTGCGCGAGGCGCTCGAGCGCTTCCGCGCCAGCGGCGGCCGTGCCCGCCTGGTGTCAATCCGCCTGATCTCGCCGGTGCGTCCGGAACAACTCGCGGCCGCGCTCGAAGGCGTGGCGCGCGTGCTCGTCGTTGAACAGAGCCACGGCGCCCAGTTCCACCGCTACCTGCGCGCGCACTACGACCTCCCGGGGAGCGTGCGCGCCTTCCACCGGCCCGGCCCGCTGCCGATCCGTCCGAACGAAATCTTCCGCCAACTGGCCGACTGGAGCTGAACATGGAAGCCACATCCACCTGCCCGAGCTATTCCGCGCGCGACTACAAGTCCGAGGTCAAGCCCGTCTGGTGTCCGGGCTGCGGCGACTACTCGGTGCTGGGCTCGATCACCAAGGCCCTGGCCGAGCTGTCGATCCCGCCCGAGAGCGTCGCCCTCGTGTCCGGCATCGGCTGCTCCTCGCGTCTGCCCGCCTACACCAACGTGTTCGGCTTCCACGGCGTGCATGGCCGCGCGCTGCCGATCGCCACCGGCATCAAGGTGTCCCGCCCCGAGCTCACCGTGATCGCCTCGGGCGGCGACGGCGACGGCTTCTCGATCGGCGGCAATCACTTCATGCACGCCTGCCGGCGCAACGTCGACATGACCTACATCGTCATGGACAACGAGGTCTACGGCATGACCAAGGGCCAGGCCTCGCCGACCACCGCGCCCGACTGGGAGAAGAGCAAGCTCACCCCCCAGGGCACCGGCATCAACCCCTTCCACCCGCTGGTGATCGCGCTCGCCGCGGGCGCGAACTTCATCGCCCGCGGCTTCTCCGGCGACCAGAACGGCACCGCGCAGCTCATCACCGAGGCGATCCGCCACCCCGGCTTCTCCTTCGTGCAGTTGCTCAGCCCCTGCGTCACCTTCCGCCCCGAGCAGCGCGACTGGAAGGACATGGTTCACCCCGCCGCGGTCGACCCGACCGACGACCCCGCGCGCGCCGCGCGCCGCCTGATGACCGACGACGGCTTCAACGTCGGCGTACTGTATCGCGGAAGTCGCAAGCCCTTCCAGCCCGAGCGGCAGGCGAGCGTCGATTCCGTTGCAGATCTCGAGAAGGAGTTCGTGTTATGAACAAACCCGATCCGCAGGACACCGGCATCCAGTCGGTCGAGCACCTGCTGGCGCACGCGCTGGCGATGGAAGTCGAGGCGGTCGAGCGCTACGAGTCGCTCGCCGACCAGATGGAGACCCACAACAACCGCGACGTCGCCGCGCTCTTCCGCAAGCTGGCGGAGATCGAGAAGCTGCACGTCGACAACGTGAACGACATCAGCGAAGGCCACACCCTGCCCCACATCGCACCGTGGGAGTACTCCTGGGAGGCCCCCGAGAGCCCGGAGGCGCCGTCGGTGTCGGCCGAAGGCCTGCATTACATGATGCACCCCTACCACGCGATCGCCATGGCGCTCGAGGCCGAGCGTCGCGGGGTGGACTTCTACGACCACCTCGTCGCCCAATCGGATCGCGAGGACATCCGCAAGCTCGCCGCCGAGCTGTGCGAGACCGAACGCGAACACGTCACCCTGCTCGAGGGCTGGCTCGCCCGCTTCCAGCCGCCGCCCAAGGGCTGGAACGAGGACCCGGACCCGCCCTCGCTCCAGGGGTAAGGAGTAAGGCGCCAGGAGTAAGGCGTCAGGCGCCAGAAACGATGCGCGCGCTGGGAAGCCAGCGCGCGCATCGTTTTTTGGAGAGGGTCAGGCAAAAGGCTCCGGCATCGGGAAAGAAGGAAGGCCTCACGCAAAAACGCTCGAGCCGCGGCCGACCGACGACACCGCAACCGGATGCGACGAGGCGTCAGGAGGAGCGGTTTTCACTCCTCACGCCTGACGCCTCACGCCTCACATCTCACGCCGTCTGATCGACGCTCAGCTCGTATCCCGCCTCGCGCAGGCCCTGCACCACCGCACCGGCATCCTTCGCCTCGAAGCGGATGGTCGCGGTGCGCAGGCCCTCGGACTGCGGCGTGCGCGGCGACACCACCGAGACGATGTAACCGCCCTGTGCATTGACCG
Organism: Thauera phenylacetica B4P; assembly: GCF_000310225.1. Taxonomy (GTDB): domain Bacteria; phylum Pseudomonadota; class Gammaproteobacteria; order Burkholderiales; family Rhodocyclaceae; genus Thauera; species Thauera phenylacetica. The sequence goes on along the minus strand of NZ_AMXF01000024.1, from coordinate 11,507 downwards.
AGGCGAGCAGCGCGGCGAGCTGGCCAGCGCGATCCGCCAGCTTGACGGTGATCCGCGTCGCGCCCTCGACCCAGCAGCCGGTGATGTCGAGGAAGAAGTCGAGCAGGTCCACGCTGGTGACGATGCCCACCAGGCGACCGGCGTCGTCCACCACGGTGAGGCAGCCCAGCTTCTTCGGCCGCATCATGCGCGCGGCCTCCTCGATCTGCGTGCGCGGCGAGCAGCTCACCACCGACTTGTGCATGATGTCCGCCGCGGTGATCTTGGACAGCAGGTACTTCACCTCGCCGACGTCGAGCGTCGTGATCATGGAAGGCTGGGCACGCTGCACGTCGCGGTGCGAGATGATCCCCAGCACCTTGCGGTCCTGGTCGATCACCGGCACGTGACGCACCTTCTTCAGTCGCATGATCTCGGAAACCTGCGAGAACGAGGCTTCCGGAGCGACATGCAACACCTCCCGGGTCATGATGTTTTCGACGAACATGGGTCACTCCAGTTGGAAGAGGTAAACAGCGGGGAAACAGCACTAAACAGCGGGAAACCGGGAAAGCAGATAGCGACGAAGGGCGACGGCAGGCCGCTGGCGACGCACGGCTGCGGAAGCCCGCTCCGCCACGCACTTCGAGGCACCGGATCGGCGGCTGGAGCGCAGTGTATCGGAAAGGCCGGACGCCAAGCAGCAACCAATCGTTTACGTGAACGTTAACTCTACACAAAAAACTTCCGTTCACGTCAACGTGATCCTTTGACAAATATCAACCGACCAGTCAGTCATAGAATCTAGAATTCCTCCCATAAGCCAAAAAGGGGATCGGGTGGCCTCAGCCTCACCCGCATGCCACCGGAGGAGACACTCGATGACCGTCAGCAACCCCCAGGCCACGACGAAGGTCGCTACCTACTGCTACCAATGCGTAGCCGGACCGGACCTGCTCAAGGTCAAGGTCGAGGATGGCGTAGCCACCGCCGTCGAACCCAACTTCGACGCCGAGCACGTACATCCTGCAGCGGGCCGGGTCTGCGTGAAGGCCTTCGGCCTCGTGCAGAAGATCTACAACCCGAACCGCGTCCTGCAGCCGATGAAGCGCACCAACCCGAAGAAGGGGCGCCACGAGGACCCGGGCTTCGTGCCGATCTCCTGGGACGAGGCGCTCGACACCATCGCCGCGAAGCTGCGCGGAATCCGCGAGACCGGCCTGCTCGACGCCTCGGGCTATCCGCGGGTCGCCGCCAGCTTCGGCGGCGGCGGGACCCCCACCGCCTACATGGGCACCTTCCCCGCCTTCCTCGCCGCGTGGGGGCCGGTGGACATGAGCTTCGGCAGCGGCCAGGGCGTCAAGTGCTACCACTCCGAGCATCTCTACGGCGAGTTGTGGCACCGCGCCTTCATCGTCTGTCCCGACACGCCGCGCACCAAGTACATCCTGTCCTTCGGCAGCAACATCGAGGCCTCGGGCGGCGTGTGCGGCGTCTGGCGCCACGCCGCCGCGCGCGTCGAGCAGGGCGTCAAGCGCGTGCAGTTCGAGCCGCACCTGTCCGTCACCGGCGGCTGCTCCGCCGAGTGGGTGCCGATCAAGCCCAAGACCGACGCCGCCTGCATGCACGCGCTGATCCACGTGATGCTGTTCGAGAACGCGCGCAGCCGGCTGGACATCGACTTCCTCAAGCACCGGACGGCATCGCCCTACCTGGTGGCGCCGAACGGCTTCTACCTGCGCGACCCCGACACCCGCAAGCCCCTGGTTTGGGACCTGAAGGCCGGCAAGGCCGTGGTCTTCGACACCCCCGGCATCGACCCGGCGCTCGACGGCGACTTCGTCGCCTCCGGCCTCGAGGTCCTGCCCGACGAAGAGCTCGTCACCCACGAGGCCATCGCGGTGCGCAGTGCCTTCGGCAAGCTGCTCGACCACGAGCGCACGTTCACGCCCGAGTGGGCGCAGGGCATCTGCGACGTCCCGGCAGCGACCATCCGCCGCGTCGCCAACGAATACCTCGACCACGCCGAGATCGGCGCCACGATCGAGATCGAGGGCCGCAGCCTGCCCTTCCGCCCGGTGGCGGTCACGCTCGGCAAGACGGTGAACAACGGCTGGGGCGGCTACGACTGCTGCTGGGCACGCACCCTGATGGCCTGCCTGGTCGGCGCGCTCGACGTGCCCGGCGGCACCATCGGCACCGCGGTACGCCTGAACCGCCCGGCCAACGACCGCCAGAGCAGCGCCAAGCCGGGCGTCGACGGGTTCATGGACTACCCGTTCAACCCGACCGACAAGGAAAACTGGATCGCGCGCCCGCAGATCCGCAACGCCAACCGCACCCTGGTGCCGCTGGTGGCCAACTCGGCCTGGAGCGCCGCGCTCGGCCCCACCCATCTGGCCTGGATGCAGCAACGCCACGGCTTCGAGAGCTTCCCCGAGCCGACCCAGCCCGACGTCTGGTTCTTCTACCGCACCAACCCGGTGATCTCGTTCTGGGATACGCCGCAGGTCGCCGAAGCGGTGGCGAAGTTCCCCTTCGTCGTCGCCTTCAGCTACACCCACGACGAGACCAACCACTTCGCCGACATCCTGCTGCCCGACCGCACCGACCTCGAAGGCCTGCAGATGCTGCGCATCGGCGGCACCAAGTACGTCGAGCAGTTCTGGGATCACCAGGGCTTCGCGCTGCGCCAGCCGGTGGTCTCGCCACAGGGCGACACGCGCGATTTCACCTGGATCAGCACCGAGCTCGCCCGCCGCTCCGGCATCCTCGAGACCTACAACAAGGCGATCAGCCGCGGCGCCGCCGGCGTGCCGCTGAAGGGGCCCAACTACGACTTCTCGCTGCAGCCCGACCGCGCCTATGGCGTCGAGGAGATCTGGGACGCCAGCTGCCGCGCCGCCAGCGCCGAGCTCACCGAGGGTGCCGAGGATCATGGCCTGGAGTGGTGGAAGGAGCACGGCTTCCGCACCATCGAGTACCCGCGCCTGCAGTGGTACCTCTACCCCCACCTGGTGGACCAGGGCCTGCGCTTCGAGATGCCCTACCAGGAACGCATCTCCCGCATCGGCGAGGAGCTCGGCCGCCGCCTGCACGAATCCGGCATCGACTGGTGGGACCGCCAACTCACCGAGTACCGTCCACTGCCCGAGTTCCACGACTTCTCCCACCTGATCAAGCACGCGGTGATCTCCAACCTGGGCGGACGCGACGAGGACTTCCCGTTCTGGCTGCTCACCGCGCGCAGCATGCAATATATGTGGGGCGGAAACGTCAGCCTGCAGATGGTGCACGAGGTCGCCGACAACGTGAAGGGACACCGCGGCGTGATCATGAACCCGGCCGCCGCCCGCAAGCTGGGCATCGAGGACGGTGACCTCGTCGAGGTGCGCTCGCCGCTGCGCGAGACGCGCGGCCACGTGGTGCTGCGCCAGGGCATCCGTCCCGACACCCTGCTCATGGTCGGCCAGTTCGACCACTGGATCACCCCCTACGCAAAGGACTTCAACGTCCCCAGCATGAACGCCCTCGTGCCGATGCTGATGGACCTGACCGACGCCACCGGCTCGGCCGCAGACATCGTGCCGGTGTCGATCAAGCGCATCGGAGGTGCCCAATGACCCGCTACGCCATGGTGGTCGACCTGCGCCGCTGCGTCGGCTGCCAGACCTGTACCGCCGCCTGCAAGCACACCAACGCCACCCCGCCGGGGGTGCAATGGCGCTGGGTGCTCGACGTCGAGGCAGGGGAATTCCCCGATGTCACCCGCACCTTCGTTCCGGTCGGCTGCCAGCACTGCGACGAGCCACCCTGCGAGACGGTGTGTCCCACCACCGCCACCAAGAAGCGCGCCGACGGGCTGGTCACCATCGACTACGACCTCTGTATCGGCTGTGCCTACTGCTCGGTCGCCTGTCCTTACAACGCGCGCTACAAGGTCACCCGCGACATCCCGGCCTATGGCGATCGCAAGATGGCCAACGAGACCCAGCGCGCCGACCCGACGCGGATCGGGGTGGCCACCAAGTGCACCTTCTGCGTCGACCGCATCGACTACGGCCACGCCCACGGCCTCGTGCCCGGCGTCGATCCCGACGCCACCCCGGCCTGCGCCAACGCCTGCATCGCCAACGCGCTCACCTTCGGCGACATCGAGGCCCCCGACAGCAAGGTCTCGCGCCTGCTGCGCGAGAACGAGCATTTCCGTATGCACGAGGAGCTCGGCACCGGCCCCGGCTTCTTCTATCTCTGGGAGAAAAAGCAATGAGAGGCGTGGAACCTGAACTGCAGCCCTTTTGGGACGAGCGTGCCGCGGGCAACTTCATCGGCGGCGGCACCGGCGCCGGCCTGCTGCTATGGACCGCGATCGCGGCCAGCGGCCACGGCACCGCGACCGGCCTGCCGCTCTTCCTCGCGCTCGCCTTCATCGGCGTCGGGTTGTTCTGCGTGTGGATGGAGATCGGTCGCCCGCTGCGCGCGCTCAACGTCTTCTTCCATGCGCGCACCTCGTGGATGACGCGCGAGGCGATCGTCGCCGGGCCGCTGTTCCTGTGCGGCCTCGTCGCGCTGCTCAGCGGCTCGCTGCTCTTCGCCTGGCTGGCCGCGCTGATCGGCATCGGCTTCCTGTACTGCCAGGCGCGCATCCTGAAGGCGGCGCGCGGCATCCCGGCCTGGCGCGAGCCGGCGCTGCTGCCGCTGATCATCGTCACGGGGCTGGCCGAAGGCGCGGGCATGCTCGCGCTGCTCTCGCCGCTGCTCGCAGGCTCGCCCGGAGCCGAGTTCGCCTTCCCGCTGCTGGTGCTGGTCGTGCTGCGCTTCTGGCTGTCGCGACGCTACGCCGCCCACCTCGCCCGCCCGAACAACGCACCGCTGCAGACCCTGCGCGCGCTGCGCGAGACCGACCGCCGCTTCCACCTCCTCGGCCACTATCTGCCGGCGGCCGTGCTGGTGCTCGCGCTCGTGGCCGGCGGCAGCTTCGGCACCGCGCTGCTCGCCCTCGCAGGCATCGCGGTCGCCGCCAGCGGCTGGCTGTTCAAGCTCGCGCTCATCACCCGCATCGCCTACACCCAGGGCTTTGCGCTGCAGCACGTGCCGGCGCGCACCCCCGGCTACTCGCACCCCGGCGTCAAGCCGGGCTGGAACTGAACCCCTCCCTCCACCCCGCGGCGCCGGACCACTGCGGACCGCCGCCGACATCAGGAGCAAAGCGCATGTACGAGGTCAGGATTCATGGTCGTGGCGGGCAGGGCGCGGTGCTTGCAGCCCAGCTGCTCGCGACCGCACTCGTGTTCGACGGCAAGTACGCCGTCTCCATCCCCGCCTTCGGCTTCGAGCGTCGCGGCGCGCCGGTGGTGTCCTTCATCCGCGCGAGCGAAGCGCCCATCCGCCAGCTCACCAACATCTACACGCCGGACTGCATCATCTGCGTCGATCCCACCCTCGCGCGCACGGTCGACATCTTCGCCGGCCTCAAGCCCGGCGGGGCGATGGTGCAGGCGACCTCGCGCCCACTCGAGGAGGTCGCGGTCGCCGACACGGTCGGCACGGTCGGCCTGTGCGACGCGGTGCGCATCGCCACCGAGATCTTCGGCCGCCCGATCACCAACACCCTGATGCTCGGCGCCTTCGCCCGCACCACCGGCCAGGTCTCGCTGGCGGCGCTCAAGAAGGTGATCGAGCAGTCGGATTTCCGCCACGCCGGCCTCGCGCAGAACCTCACCGCCCTCGAGCGCGGCTACGAGGAGACGACGGTGCACACCCTCGAACGGAGGATCACAGCATGAGCGAGCGACATACCCACTATCCCGCCTGGCACCTCAAGCAGCACGGCGTGCCGGAAGACCTCTGTCCGGTCGCCACCGAGCTCACCCCGATGCTGCCCGGCGACTGGCGCAGCTTCCGCCCGGTGGTGGATCGCGACAAGTGCGTCAAGTGCGCGGTGTGCTGGCTGTACTGCCCGGTGCAGTGCGTCGAAGAGCACGCAGCGTGGTTCGACTTCAATCTGAAGACCTGCAAGGGCTGCGGCATCTGCGCGCACGAGTGCCCACAGCGGGCGATCATCATGGTCCCGGAGGCGCAATGAACACCACCACGACCGAAGCCGCGGCGCCCGCCGTCGCGGAGCGCACCCCGCAGCTGATGCTGGTCGAGGGCAACGAGGCCGCCGCGCTCGGCGTCGCGCTCGCCCGCCCCGACATGGTCGCGGTGTATCCGATCACGCCGCAGACCTCGCTGGTCGAGAAGCTCGCCAAGCTCATCGCCGACGGCGGCATGGACGCCGACATCGTCGACGCCGAGGGCGAGCACTCGGTGCTCTCGGTGCTGCAGGGCAGCGCGCTCGCCGGGGGGCGCACCTACACCGCGACCTGCGGCCCGGGCCTCGCCTTCATGTTCGAGCCCTATTTCCGCACCTCGGGCATGCGCCTGCCGATGGTGATGACCATCGTCACCCGCGACGGCATCACGCCGCAGTCGGTGTGGGGCGGCCACCAGGACGCGATGACGGTGCGCGAGGCGGGCTGGATCCAGATCTACTGCGAGACCGTGCAGGAGGTGCTCGACACCACGGTGATGGCCTTCCGCCTCGCCGAGCACCACGACGTCATGCTGCCGGTCAACGTCTGCCTCGACGGCAACTACCTGTCCTACGGCGCCTCGCGCGTCGAGATGCCCGACCAGGCCGAGGTGGACGACTTCATGGGGCGCAAGGACGTCAACTGGCACGTCGCCCTCGACCCGCTGCGCCCGATGGCGGTCGACCCGCTCACCGGCGGCTCGGGTGGCACCGGCCCGGAGACCTTCGTGCGCTACCGCCGCGGCCAGTGCGCCGGCATGAAGAACGCCCTGCGCGTGATCACCGAGCTGCACGAGGACTGGGCGCGCCGCTTCGGCGACAGCCACCGCTTCGCCCCGCTGGTCGAGGAGTACCGGCTCGACGACGCCGAGTACGCGATCATGACCCTGGGCAGCATGACCGGCGCCGCCAAGGACGCGATCGACGAGGCGCGTGCGGCCGGCGAGAAGGTCGGCCTCATCAAGATCAAGACCTTCAGCCCCTTTCCGGTCGAGGCGCTCAAGCATGCGCTGCGCGACGTGCGCGCGCTCGGCGTGGTCGACCGCTCGGTCAACTTCCGCTGGAACTGCGGGCCGATGTTCCAGGAGACGCTCGGCGTGCTCTACCGCCTCGGTCGCCAGCTGCCCGCACAGAGCTTCATCGGCGGCCTCGCCGGCGCCGACCTCACCGTCGCCACCTTCCACCGCGTCATCGCCGAGACCCGCGCCCTGCTCGAGCGGCCGGCCGCCGACGAGCCGGTGTGGCTGAACGCGAAAGACTGAGCGCCAGGGACAGAGGAAACCACCATGCACACCACCGACTACCTGATCGCCGGCAGCAGCCACGCCGCGCTCGAGGCGATCAACGCGATCCGCATGCACGACGGCGAAGGCTCCATCACCGTCGTCACCCGCGACCCGCATCGCCCCTACTCGCCCACCGTGCTGCCCTACGTCGTCTCCGGGCGCTCGACGCCCGAGCGCGTCTATCTGCGCGACGACGCGTTCTTCACGCTCAACAAGGTCGACTACCGCAGCGGCTGCGCGCTCGCCGGCCTCGACCCCGCGGCGCACCAGGCGCGCCTGGCCGACGGCAGCACCATCGGCTACCGCAAGCTGCTGCTCGCCACCGGCGCCAGCCCGGTCGTGCCGCCCATCTCCGGCATCGACCGCGTCGACTACCACGTGCTGCGCACGCTCGACGACGCCACCCGGCTGCGCGCCGCGATGGCCGGCTCGAAGAACGCGGTCGTGCTCGGCGCGGGCCTGGTCGGCATGCACGCCGCCGAAAACCTGGTCAAGGCCGGGGCCAGCGTCACCATCGTCGAGATGAGCAAGCAGCTCACCTCCGGCTACTTCGACGAGGTCGCCGCCGGCATGATCGAGCAGGCCTTCCTCGGCAACGGCGCGAAGATCCGCACCGGCCACCGCGTGGTCGGCCTCGAGCCCGGGCCGAAAGGCGCGACCCTGCAGCTCGACAACGGCGACACCATCCCGGCCGACCTGCTGCTGGTCGCGGTCGGCGTGCGTCCCGAGCTCGGCTACCTCGACGGCAGCGGCGTCGCCACCGAGCGCGGCATCCTGGTCGACGACAGCATGCGCACCAGCGTCGAGGACGTCTGGGCCGCCGGCGACTGTGCGCAGGCGCGCGGCTTCTTCACCGGCACCCCGGTGATGAACGCCATCCTGCCCGACGCCACCGTGCAGGGCCGCATCGCCGGCATGGCGATGGCGGGCGATCCGGGCATCAAGCCCTACCCGGGCGGCGTGCCGCTCAATACCTACCACTTCTTCGGCCGCCACGCGATCTCGGTGGGCAGCGCCGCGGTACCCGAGGGCGGACGCGCGCAGGTGCGCTTCGACGCCGCGAGCGGACGCTACCTGCGCGCGGTGTTCGACCGCGACGAGCGCCTGACCGGCATCTTCGGGGTCAACGAATTCTTCGATGCCGGCGTGATGGCCCAGCTCATCCTCCGCCGCACCGATCTCGGGCCGCTGCGCGAACGCTTCTTCGCACAGCCGCTCGCCACCGGCCGCGAGCTCATGTCGCAGCTCTGGCGCTAAGGGGAAGATCATGGGACAAGCCTACTCCACCATCGCCTTCGACCCCGCCAAGTGCGACGGCTGCGGCAAATGCATGACGGCGTGCGCGAGCGTCAAGTTCGACTCGACCGACACCACCCGCTCGCTGATCCAGATCGTGCGCAGCGGCGGCGCCAGCATCGAGCCGCCGCGCCCGGGCGAGTTCGAGCTCGCGCTGTGCCGCCAGTGCGCCGACCCCAAGTGCGCCACCGTCTGCCCGGCGGGCGCGCTCGGCAAGAACGGCGCCACCGGCGTCATCGACTGGGACGCCTCGAAGTGCGTCGACTGCCTGCTGTGCACCATCGGCTGCACCTACGCCGGCATCGCGCTCGACGAGCACAGCGGCCGCGTCAGCAAGTGCGACACCTGCGAGGGCAAGCCGGCCTGCGTGCCCGCCTGCCCCACCGGCGCGCTGCGCCACGTCACCACCGCGCGCATCTACAACGAGGTCGGCAGCTGGGAAGACCTGTTCGCCCCCGGCCTGGCTGGCTGCCAGGGCTGCAACACCGAGCTGCTGATGCGCCACGCGCTGCGCCGCGTCGGCCCCGACACCGTGCTCGCCACCCCGCCGGGCTGCGTCCCCGGCATGGGCTCGGTGGGATTCAACGGCACCACCGGCACCAAGGTGCCGGTCTTCCACCCGCTGCTCACCAACACCGCGGCGATGCTCGCCGGGGTCAAGCGCCAGTACGAGCGCGTCGGCCGCAAGGTCACCGCGATGGCGATCGCCGGCGACGGCGGCGCCTCGGACGTCGGCTTCCAGTCGCTCTCGGGCGCGGCCGAGCGCGGCGAACGCATCCTCTTCATGGTGGTCGACAACGAGGGCTACATGAACACCGGCATGCAGCGCTCGAGCTGCACGCCCTACGGCGCATGGACCTCGACCACCCCGGTCGGTGAGCACACCCGCGGCAAGTCGCAGGACGCCAAGAACCTGCCGATGATCATGATCAACCACCGCTGCGAATACGTCGCCACCGCGTCGACCGCCTACATGGAAGATCTCTACGACAAGCTCGACAAGGCGCTCGCCGCCTCCGAGCGCGGTTTCGCCTACCTGCACGTGTATTCGCCCTGCACCACCGGCTGGCGCTTCCAGAGCGCGCTCAACATCGAGGTCGCACGCAAGGCGGTGGAGTCGAACTTCGTCACCCTGTGGGAATACACCCCCGAGAGCGGGCTGCACTTCACCCGCCCGGTGGACAAGCCCCTGCCGGTCACCGACTACCTCGAGGCGATGGGGCGCTTCCGCCACCTCAGCCCGGAGCAGGTCGAGCACATCCAGAAGAAGGTCACGGAGAACCTGCGCTTCGTACGCAAGATCGCGGAGCAGGCCGATGAGCAATGAGAAGCCCGCCCCCGAGCGGATGAGCCGCGCCGAGCTGCAGGCGCTGCAGCTCGAGCGCATGCGCTGGTCGCTGCAGCACGCCTACGACAACGTGCCGCACTACCGCCACGCCTTCGAGGCCGCCGGTGTACGGCCGTCCGACCTGGAGAGCCTGGCCGACCTGGCAAGGTTCCCCTTCACCGCCAAGCAGGATCTGCGCGACAACTACCCCTACGGCCTCTTCGCGGTGCCGATGTCCCAGGTGGTGCGTGTGCACGCCTCGTCCGGCACCACCGGCCGTCCCACCGTGGTCGGCTACACCAAGGGCGACATCGAGCGCTGGGCCGCGGTCATGGCGCGCTCGCTGCGCGTGGCCGGCGCGAGTTGCGAGGACATCATCCTCAACTCCTACGGCTACGGGCTCTTCACCGGCGGCCTCGGTGCGCACTACGGCGGCGAGGCGCTCGGCGCCACGGTGATCCCGATGGGCGGCGGCAACACCGAGAAGCAGATCCAGCTCATCCAGGAGTTCGGCCCCACGGTGATCATGGCCACGCCGTCCTACATGTTGACCCTGGCCGACACGATGCAGCGCATGGGGCTCGACCCCTCCGCGACGACGCTGCGGCTGGGCATGTTCGGCGCCGAGCCGTGGACCAACCAGATGCGCACCGAGATCGAGCGCATGCTGGGCATCGACGCGATCGACGTGTATGGCCTGTCCGAGGTCATGGGCCCGGGCGTGGCCTGCGAGTTCGTCGGCCACAAGGACGGCCCGCACATCTGGGAAGACCACTTCTACCCCGAGATCATCGACCCGGTCACCGGCGAGGTGCTGCCCGACGGCGAGCGTGGCGAGCTGGTGTTCACCTCGCTCACCAAGGAGGCGATGCCGGTGATCCGCTATCGCACCCGCGACCTCACCCGCCTGCTGCCCGGCACCGGCTGCGCGATGCGGCGCATCGACAAGATCACCGGGCGCAGCGACGACATGCTGATCATCCGCGGAGTGAACGTCTTCCCGACCCAGATCGAGGAGGTGCTGCTGCGCCACGACAAGCTGTGCGGGCACTACCAGCTCGTGCTCACCCGAGAAGGCCACCTAGACCAGCTCACCGTGCGCGTCGAGCTGCGCCCCGAGCTCGCCGACCACATTGGCCAGGGCCTGCGCCGGCAGATCGGCGAGGAAGTCCGGCACGCGATCAAGAGCTTCGTCGGCATCAGCGCCGAGATCGAGATCCTCGAGCCAGACAGCATCGAGCGCACTCAGGTCGGCAAGGCCAAGCGCGTGATCGACCGCCGCGAGCGCGTCGCCAGCGAGGCCTGAGATCGCCCGGTGCCGGGACGGGATCCCGGCACCGGGCCACCTGCCGGGCCTCCCCGGCCCTCACTACAAGAACGAAGACGGAGACACCCGATGACCGAAGTCCGAAGCCACGCCGCCAGCCCTGCGGCAGGCGAAGCCGCGCGGCTCTACCACACGGCGCGCACAGCCGGGCGCGCGACGCTCGACGCCGGCGAGCTCGCCCGCCTGCTCGCCGCCGCCGAGCTGCACACCGCCACC
>NZ_AMXF01000023.1 GCF_000310225.1 Thauera phenylacetica B4P | reverse complement strand
CGGCCGCGGCAAGCTCGGCGAAGCGCGCCGGCCAGTCCGGCACGGGCGCCGCGCCACGCGCCCGGCTGCGTGCGGGCGCGGCGGACGCATCCTTCTTCAGATCCCCCAGATGCAGCATGCCCCGCGCCTCAGTTCGCCCGCCCGGGCTGGTAGCGGTACTTGAGGAATTTCTGCGCGTTGCCGAGGATCAGGAAGGCGTCGCGCAGGCTCTTGCGCTCGAATTCGGACAGCTTCTCGGGGTCGATGCTGTTGTCCGGATCGACGCCGGCGGCCATGTCCTCGGCCTGGTGGCGGGCGCGCACCATGGAGATGAACTCGAGCGCGTCGTACAGGTCCTGGCCGCGCCCGAGCGGCAGGATGGCGGCGTCGATGATGTCCTTCAGGCGCTCGAAGGAGTTGATCGACTGCGCGCCGATCGCCAGCGCATGCACCCGCACCAGGTCGGCCAGCGGCGCGGTGCCGCGGCGCTTGATGTTGATCGCGCGCGTGTGGCGGCCGTCGGACTCGACCACGAAGTCCTTGAAGAAGCCCAGCGGCGGCGTGCGCAGCAGCGCGTTGCGCGCCATGCAGGCGAGAAAGCGCGAGTTGCCCCTGGCCTTGCGCGCGATGAGCTCGCGCAGGCGCGCCGCCCACTCCACCCGCCCCCACACGCCGTCGAGGTCGAAGAAGATGCCGGCGTTGAGCAGCGACTCGGGCGTCGGGCGCTCGATCCAGTCGGTGAAGGTGCGCTCCCACACGCGCAAGGGCTGGCGCCACTTCTCGTTGCTCGCCATCACCCCGCCGGTGCAGTAGCTGTAGCCGCAGCGCGCCAGGCCGTCGCTGACGAAGGCGGCGAGCGCCTTGAAGTAGGCGTCGTGCTGCGCCGGGTCGAAGCGGTTGTCCAGCACCAGCGCGTTGTCCTGGTCGGTGACGATGAGCTGCTCCTGGCGCGCCATCGAGCCGAGCGCGAGGAAGCAGTACGGCACCGGCGGCGGGCCGAGCTCGGCCTCGGCCAGCTCCAGCAGGCGCTGCTTGAAGCTGCGCCCGATCGCGGCCATCGCGCTGCCGATCATGTTCGAGCTGGCATCCTCGCCGACCATGCGCACGAAGCAGGCGCGCACCTCGGGCACCAGCGCGGCCAGCTCATCCACCGACTGCTGGCGGAAGATGCTGCCGACCACGAACAGGCTGTTGCGCGACTCGTAGCGGATGATGTCCGACAACGCGATCACCCCGAGCGGGCGCTGATTCTTGAGCACCGGCAGGTGATGCACGTTGTGGCGCAGCATCGCCAGCATGGCCTCGAACACGAGCTGGTTGTGGTTCACCGCGACCACGCCGCGCGACATGATCTCGGCCGCCGGCGTGTCGTAGGACAGGCCGGGCGCGACCAGCCGGGTGCGCAGGTCGCGGTCGGTGACGATGCCGGAAAGCACGGGGAGTTCGGGCACTTCGGGGTTGTCGTCGAGGATCAGCAGCGAGGACACACCCTCTTCCGTCATGCGCTGCGCCAGCTCGCGCGCGCTGGCGGTGCTGGGCAAGGTCACCGCGGCGCGCCCGACCAGGGTGTCGACCGTGGCCGAGAGCAGGTCGTTGGCGTCCTCGCGCTTGGACATCACCTGGCGCAGCCGGGTGCGGTCCTCGACCTCGACCAGGTCGGCAAAGCTCTCGTGCTGGTCGAAGAGTTCGGCGAAGAGCTCGCGCGGGATCAGGTAGAGCAGCGTGTCTTCCAGCGCGCTCACCGGGAAGCGTACCCGTCCGTTGCGCAGCAGGCCGAACTCGCCGAAGTAGCCGCCGGCCGTCAGGCGGTTGTAGAGCGTGCCGTTGCGGCGGAAGACCTCCACCGCACCGCTGCGCACCACATGCCAGAACTCGGCCACCTGGCCGAACTCGACGATGGCCTCGCCCGCCTTGTAGTAACGCACGTCGACCGCCGCCGCGACGCGCTGCAGCACCTCGTCGGGCAGCGCGTCGAAGGGCGGGTGGGCGCGCAGGAAGTCGAGGATCTCGAGCTGTTCGATCTGCATGAAGGGCTGAATCCGCTAGCGGGGGTTGAGGAGTCGCGGCTGCGTTCGCGGGCAAGCCCGCTCCCACGAAACCCCTGTGAGGAGGCCGCCATCCGTGGGAGCGGGCTCGCCCGCGAACATCGTATCGCGCAAGCGCTCAGCGCACGCGCGGCTCCGACATCAGGCCCTTGATCACCGCCACCGTCGACATCAGCAGAACGATGGTGAAGGGCAGGCCGGTCGACACCGCCATCGCCTGCAGCGCCACCAGGCCGCCGCCGAGGATCAGCGCGATCGCCACCAGGCCCTCGAAGATGCACCAGAACACGCGCTGCGGCGTCGGCGCATCGACCTTTCCGCCGGCGGCGATGACGTCGATCACCAGCGAGCCGGAGTCCGACGAGGTCACGAAGAACACCACCACCAGGATGATGGCGATGAAGGAGGTGATCTGCGCCAGCGGCAGCGCGTCGAGCATGGAGAAGAGCTGCAGCGGCAGCTCGGCCTTGGTGGCGGCCTCGTAGCCGTCACGCACGAACTGGATGATCGCGGTCTCGCCGAACACCGTCATCCACAGCACGCAGGCGAGCGAGGGCACGATCAGCACCGAGACGATGAACTCGCGCACCGTGCGCCCACGCGACACGCGCGCGATGAACATGCCGACGAAGGGCGACCACGAGATCCACCACGCCCAGTAGAAGGCGGTCCAGCCCTGCGAGAAGTTGGCGTCGTCGCGCCCGACCGGGTTGGATAGCGCCGGCAGGTGCTGGAAGTAGGCACCGAGGTTGCCGAAGAAGCCGGACAGGATGTCCAGCGTGGGCCCGACCGCGATCACGAACAGCAGCAGCAGCACGGCCAGGATCATGTTGATCTCGGACAGGCGCTTGACGCCGGCGTCCAGCCCGGCCACCACCGAGAACAGCGCGATCGCGGTGATGCCGATCACCAGCACGATCTGCGTGGTGTTGCCGAGCGGCACGTCGAACAGGAAGTTGAGGCCGGAGCTCGCCTGCGCCGCGCCGTAGCCGAGCGAGGTCGCCAGGCCGAACAGCGTGGCCAGCACGGCGAGGATGTCGATGACGTGGCCGGGCCAGCCCCAGATGCGCTCCCCCAGCAGCGGGTAGAACACCGAGCGCACCGTCAGCGGCAGCCCCTTGTTGAACGAGAACAGCGCCAGCCCGAGCGCGAGGATGGCGTAGATCGCCCACGGATGCAGCGCCCAGTGGTAGATCGTGGCCGCCATCGCCAGGCGGGTGGCTGCATCGGCATCGCCAGCAGCCCCACCGAGCGGCGCCCAGTCGGTGCGCACGCCGTTCTCCATCGCGGTGCCGCCGAAGGCGCTGCCGAAGTGCGACAGCGGCTCGGACACGCCGAAGAACATCAGCCCGATGCCCATGCCCGCGGCGAACAGCATCGAGAACCAGCCGAGGTAGGTGTAATCGGGCGTAGCCTCGGTGCCGCCCAGGCGCACCTTGCCCAGCGGCGAGATCGCCAGGCCGAGGCACACCAGCACGAAGACGTTGCCGGCGCTGATGAAGAACCAGTCGAGGTTCGAGGTGAGCCAGCCGCGCATGGCGGTGAACATCGGCTCGACCTGGTTCTGGAAGGCCAGCGTCAGCACCACGAAGGCGACCACGAGCAGGCCGGACACGGCGAACACGCGGTTATGGATGTCGAGGCCGAAGGGCCCCACGTTTACGATGATGTTGTCCTGGCCGACCTTGTAGTCGGTGTCGATCGGATTGACCGCCCCCGAGGGGGCCATCGGATCGCTGCCATCCGTCATTGCAGCTCCTTGTCATTATGGAAATTCGTGGAATTCACGCGCACGGCCGAGCCTTCGCCGCGGCGACGAGGGGCGGAGTCTATCATTTCTCGACATATATTTTGCACAAACATATAAGGACGAATGGGATTGCGCATTGCCTCGTCCGCGCATCCGACCCGCCCGCAGCGGCACGGCGGGCGGCGACTCGGCTAGAATCGAAGGCTGCGGAGAACCCCATGATCGGCCTCTTTCTCGTCACCCACGGCACCCTCGGCGAAGCGCTGATCCAGTGCGTCTGCCACGTCCTCGACAAGCGCCCGCCGCTGCTCGGCCAGCTCGGCCTGTCGGCGGGCGAGGATCCCGCCGACGCCCTGCCGCTCGCCCGCCGGATGATCGCCACGGTCGACGATGGCGAAGGCGTGCTGCTGCTCGCCGACCTCTACGGCGCCACCCCCTGCAACGTCGCCACGCGGCTGATCGAGCCGGGGCGCATCGAGCTCGTCGCCGGGGTCAACCTGCCGATGCTGCTGCGCCTGCTCACCCACCGCGACGGCGACCTCGACACCCTGATCCGACGCGCGGTCGGCGGCGCGGGCGACGGCGTGATACACGTGCGGCCGGGCTGATCGCCGCCGCCATACAACGACACGAACGAACGCACCACGGAGAACCGCGAAGATGCCGCGAGGAGACGCCCCCATCATCAACAAGCTCGGCCTGCACGCGCGCGCCTCGGCCAAGCTCACCCAGCTCGCCAGCAGCTTCCCGTGCGAGGTCTGGCTCGAGCGCAACGGCCGCCGGGTGAACGCCAAGAGCATCATGGGGGTGATGATGCTGGCGGCCGCGCGCGGCAGCACGATCACGATCGACACCCAGGGCGAGCGCGCCGACGAGGCCCTGCAGGCCATCCAGGAGCTGGTCGCCGACCGCTTCGGCGAGGGGGAATGAGATGCCATTCACGCTGCACGGCCTGGCGGTCTCGCAGGGCATCGCGATCGGCCACGTCCACCTCGTCTCGCACGCGCTGCTCGAGGTCAACCACTATCACGTCGCACCGCGCTACCTCGACGAGGAGCTCGCCCGCCTCGACGAGGCGCTCGCCACCGTCCAGGGCGAGCTGATCGGCCTCAAGGCGATCACCACCTCCGGCCAGGCGCACAGCGAGGTCGGCGCCTTCGTCGACCTGCAGCTGATGATGCTCGCCGACCCCATGCTGGTCGACGCCGCCCGCGACCTCGTCACCGAGCGCCGCTGCAACGCCGAGTGGGCGCTGGTGCAGCAGATGGAGCACCTGGTCGAGCAGTTCCGCCAGATCGAGGACCCCTACCTGCGCGAACGCCAGGCCGACGTGGTCCAGGTCGTCGAGCGCCTGGTCAAGGTGCTGCTCGGCCACCCCGGCCACCTGCCGCCGCGCCGGCGCGACGGGCTGGGCAGCATCGTCGTCGCCCACGACCTCTCGCCTGCGGACACCATCGGCTTCCGCGACCACAACATCGCCGGCTTCGTCACCGACGTCGGCGGGCCCACCAGCCACACCGCGATCGTCGCGCGCAGCCTCAAGATCCCGGCGGTGGTCGGCCTGCACCATGTGCGCGACCTGCTCGAGGACGACGAGCTCATCATCGTCGATGGCACCCGCGGCGTGATCATCGTCGCCCCCGACGAGCAGATCGTCGAGGAATACCGCCTGCGCCGCAGCGAGCTCGAGATCGAGCGCTCCAAGCTCAACCGCCTGCGCGACACCCGCGCCACCACGCTCGACGGCGAGGAGGTCAACCTGCTCGCCAACATCGAGGGACCCAAGGACCTGCCCGCGGTCAAGACCGCCAACGCCGACGGCATCGGCCTGTACCGTACCGAGTTCCTCTTCATCGGCCGCGACACCCTGCCCGACGAGGAGGAGCAGTACGAAGCCTACCGCGCCGTGGTCAAGGCCCTGCCCGGCAAGCCGGTCACCATCCGCAGCTTCGACGTCGGCGCCGACAAGGCGCTCAACGGCGCCCAGGCGCGCGAGGAACCCAACCCCGCACTCGGCCTGCGCGCGGTGCGCTACTCGCTGGCCGAGCCCAAGATGTTCAAGACCCAGCTGCGCGCGCTGCTGCGCGCCTCGGCGCACGGCCGCCTGCAGATCATGGTGCCCATGCTCGCCCACGCCCAGGAGGTGGACCAGTGCCTCGCCCTGGTCGAGAAGGCCAAGGCCGAGCTGCGCGCCGAGAAGGTCAAGTTCGACGAGGGCATCCGCATCGGCGGCATGATCGAGGTCCCCGCCGCCGCGCTCTCGCTCGGCATGTTCATCCGCCGGCTGGCCTTCCTGTCCATCGGCACCAACGACCTCATCCAGTACACCCTGGCGATCGACCGCTCGGACGAGGCCGTCGCGCACCTCTACGACCCGCTCCACCCCGCGGTGCTCAAGCTCATCGCCGGCACCATCTCCAGCGGCGCGCGCTTCGGCCTGCCGGTGTCGGTGTGCGGCGAGATGGCGGGCGACCCGCTGTACACCGAGCTGCTGCTCGGCATGGGCCTGCGCAACTTCTCCATGCACCCGGGCAGCATCCTCGAGATCAAGCAGCAGATCCTGCGCGCCGACCTCGGCGAGCTCGCCCCCAAGGTGCAGCGCATCCTCAAGATGGACGAGCCGGCGCGCATCCGCGAGGCGGTGGAGCGGCTCACGGCCTGAAAACACCGCCGCGGTTGAAGCGTACCGCCCGTGGCAGTACAATCCGGCCTTATTCGCGGCCGACGCCAGCTCGGCCCGAAATGCGGGTGTCGTATAATGGCTATTACCTGAGCTTCCCAAGCTCATGACGAGGGTTCGATTCCCTTCACCCGCTCCACCGCATCAATCTGCGGAGTTCCGCAGAAGTCCAGGATAATCTGCAAGTCCTTGGCGCACAACGACTTTTCTCTCCTTGACGTTCTGCTGTGTTCCACCGCGATCCGCCGACAGCCGGGACTTTTAAGTCCACAAACAAGTCCATTTTTGAGGGCACGGCGGTTTCCGGATTGTTGATCGAGGGGCGAGGTCGATGTGACCAGCATCTGGTTCCTGACTCATGTTCAGGAGCAAGAGCATGGCACTCTCAGACCTGGTCGTTCGACAGGCCAAGGCAACCGGCAAGGCCTACACCCTCCCTGACTTGGATGGCCTCTCACTAGCCGTGACGGCTGCGGGGGGTAGGACTTGGCACTTCCGCTACTACTGGGCGGGCAAGCAGAAGCGGATCTCGCTCGGAACCTACCCGGAGGTGACGCTTCGCGAGGCGCGCAGCCTGCGCGACGAAGCGCGCGCCCTGATCGCCAAGGGCATCAATCCACGTGATCACCGCAAGCAGAAGCGGACCGCTGTGCGGCTCGCCGACGAAAACAACTTCGAGGTGGTGTACCGCGGGTGGCTCGAGCATCGCGGGCTGAGCCTCAAGGAAGGCCGGCAGACGACCCTCGCGATGCTTCCGCGCATCTTCGACAGGGACGTACTCCCGACCTTGGGGAAGCGGTCGATCTATGAGATCAAGCGCCCTGATCTCCTGGAGGTGATTGCCAAGATCGAGAAGCGCAGCGCGCTCTCCATCGCCGAGAAGGTCAGGACGTGGTTCAACCAACTGTTCCGCTACGCGCTGGTGATCGTGCCGGGCCTGGAGCAGAACCCTGCCTCCGATCTCGACGTCGTGGCGCTGCCACTGCCACCCGTCAGGCACAACCCGTTTCTGCGGATGGCCGAACTGCCCAAATTGTTGCAGAGGCTGCGCAGCTATCGCGGCAGGCGGCAGACCCAGCTCGGGTTGCGGCTATTGCTGCTGACCGGCGTGCGAACCGGTGAGCTGCGGCAGGCGACGCCAGATCAATTCGATCTGGCTCGCGGGCTGTGGATCATCCCGCCCGAGGTCGTGAAGCAACTCCAGTTGGATATGCGCAAGAAGCGGCGGCAGCCGGCGGACATCCCACCATACATCGTGCCGTTGTCGATTCAAGCCATGGAGATCGTCCGGCACCTGCTGGATGAGTTCAAGCCGGCCCAGCGCTACCTTTTCCGGCACGACAGCGACCTGAAGAAGCGCATCAGCGAGAACACGCTCAATGGTGCCCTCAAACGCATGGGCTATCAGGAACGTCTGACCGGACACGGTATCCGCGGCACGATGTCCACTGCGCTCAACGAGATCGGCTACCCGAAGGTCTGGGTGGATTCGCAGCTCTCGCATGTCGATCCCAACAAGGTCAGCGCGACCTACAACCATGCCGAGTACGTGGAGCAGCGTCGCCGGATGATGCAGGACTGGGCCGATCGCCTGGACCTCTTCGAGCAGAATCAGGTCGAGGCGGCCAGCATGCCACTCACCGTGCATCTGGAAGGCGTGCCCGCATTCCCGAATGAGCAAACCGCAAGCGTACCCTCCACGCCGGTTGCCGCTTCGCCAGTCCTGCTCGTGACGAAGCCGGGTGACGCCATGCCGTTGGTTTCTGCCGCCGCACATCGGCTGCCGGCGGTTCCGCCCCCTCGATCGGCAGCGCCGCTGGTGCCTTCGGACATTCAGCGCGAGAGGATGGAGCTCTTCGATGTCTTCGAAGCGCCGCACAACCTTCCCGTTGCGGCGTTTGCCAAGATGGCGGGCAAGTCCCGCAGGTGGATCAGCTACGAGATCAAGGCGGGCAACTTGCTGGCGTTGAACGTGGGCAACCGCGGCCAGCGCGTGCCGGACTGGCACCTCGACCCACTCAAGCACGAGCTGATCCAGTCCGTCCTGAAGCTGACCAGGGGTGCGGACCCTTGGCAGATCTACCATGCACTGCTTCAACCGCGCTCGATGCTGCGGGGGCGTTCGGCACTGGAGGGCGTGACTGCCGGCAATCTCGACAAGCTCGTCATGACCGTGAGCACAGCCGTGAAGGAAAGCGAATGGACCTTGCCGCGCGTTCGGGTGGCCTAGCGGCAGAAGCGGGATCGTGTGGCGAAACCGCGATCCCCGCGCACCT
This sequence comes from Thauera phenylacetica B4P, assembly GCF_000310225.1. Classification (GTDB taxonomy): domain Bacteria; phylum Pseudomonadota; class Gammaproteobacteria; order Burkholderiales; family Rhodocyclaceae; genus Thauera; species Thauera phenylacetica. The sequence continues at coordinate 25,695 of NZ_AMXF01000023.1, read as the reverse complement.
GTCAGGACACCAAGCGCGCGCGGCGGGCGAATCTTGCCTGGGTGTCCGACAAGGAAGCGATGCGGCGGAGCAGATAAGCCATCACGATCGTGGGTGCGCCGGCCAGCGGCCGCACAGCGACGCCGCGGTGCAGGTAGCCCGTCAGTCGCGCGGCTGGCGCAATGGCGATCCCGTACCCTGCGCCAACCAGGGTCATCGCCACATCGAATGTCGCCACCGTTTGCTCGCGCTCTTGCAGCATGCCATCGAACACGCGCTGCGCGGTCATGCGCCATGGTTCATGGGCCGTCGACTGCGAGCAGATCACGGACTGCTTGAGCACTTCCTGGCACGGCACTTCACGATAGGCCAACAGGTGGGAGCGCTTGGTCATGGCGACCGCCAGCGTGTCATGCCACAGCGGCTCGCATATCCAGCCAGGCCACTGCCACTCAGTCGCAGACAGCGCGAAGTCGAAGCTGTCGCCCGGCAGTTCCGGGGCTCGACCGGGGTCTGTCCATCCGGCCAGGGCGACATGGGTGTCCGGCTCTTCGGCACGCTGCAGGGCGAGCACGCTTGCAAGTTGGGGCGGCACCCATTCGCCGAGCACGGCCATGCGTATCTCGGCGGTGACGTCACTCGACACCAAGTCAAGCCCCCCAAGCGGCAAAAATTGTGACCACTGACGTCGCGGCCGCCCTATGCGTTAAGTTTAACGTGGTTTAGATCGTGGCCGCGATCGACGCTTTTGGCGATGCAAAAGCGTTCGATCCAAAGAGGTCGCCCCACCTGCACCACTACCCACGAAGCGAAACCAGCCATCGCGTTTGGGGCTGCCGTGCGGGAGGAAAGAACCAACCAGGGCATCGCTCAGGAAGCGCTGGCCCACATGGCCGGCATCGAACGGTCCCACATGGGCAAGATCGAGCGCGGCGAGCATGTCCCCACGCTCCCGCTCATCCTCAAGATCGCCCGTGCGCTCAAGTGCAGTTCCGCCCACTTGATGACGCTGACCGAAGCCAAGCTGGCGGAGTCGGCCCCATCCGTGGACTGAAGGCCGCCCGTGCGGCTACCGCGGCCTATCCCTGATCGTCATTACCCTTGCCGCCAAGGACTGCATTGTCACGCTTTGCAGCCTCGTCGATGAGCCGCAGGTAGGGATTATCCGGCGGCACTTCGCAGAACAACGCATCCGCGCTGTTGAGCAGGTAGCCGTGCAGGCGGCGCGACTTGCGCGGCCCCGTGACTTCGCAGGTCCAGATGTTCAGCCCGCTCGGCTGCTTGCGGTGCTGTCCCAACTTCTCGAAGCGCTTCTGTACCCACTGCCACCCCTCCAGCTTCTCCTGCTTGGCCATCACAGCGACTTGAAGGAACTCCTGAGCGTAGCGCTGGAACACACCGGGACTGACGAGGTAAGCCGTGTCGGCGACGGTGTGCACCAGGGCCTTGGCGTCGTTGATGATGAGCTTGCGGGTCTGGATGCTCTGACGCAGCCAGGACATGAGGTGTGCCCCGGAAGGCTCCGTGCGATCCTCGGAAGGCCCGAGACTCATCTCCTGCGGGAGTCCGGTCGAAGGCGTCGGCTCAGTCTCGGAGACGGGACAAGCCTTGATCTCCGGTGCTGTGGATGTAGCGCTGTCGCCCAGCAGATCGAGCAGCGCGGCCACGCCGGTGTCTGCGGATGCGATCGGCGCCGTGGCCGACGGTACAGCTGCGATTCCTTCCACGCGCAGCCCATCACCCACCGCCGGCGATCGCGGCGTCGGTCCCACCTGCTCCTCTTCGACCAGCACGCGGCCTGCGAACGGCGCCGGCCGGTCGGCGGCATCCCAGATTACCGCCGGCGATACCTTCAGGAAGGTGAACGTGTGCGACCAGCCGGCGTCGCTCGTGACAACAGCCTTCCAGATCGCCTTGCCATCCGGGGTCGGCTGCACGATGCCATGATCCTGCAGCACATTGAAGACCGCCGTATTGTTCGCCGGGATACCGTCGACGCCCTGCGACAGCAGATGCGCGCGCAGCTTGTCGGAGACGGTCTTGCTCACCAGCCACAGCGCGTCCTGGGTCAGCCAGCCGTCCGCCGGCCCCCCATGGTTCAACTTGAGCTCTTCCTTGAGCAGGTAGCGCAAGCCGTCGAGCAGTTTGCGTTGCAGCGCATGCCGGGGCGCCGTCAGCGCCTTGCTGGGATCGCCGCCGAGTTCCTGGGCGACGGATGCCTGGTCGGCCTGCACGACCAGTTCGCCGAGCGTGCCGGCGTGCTCGTACTGACCGGCCAGCACGTACAGCAGCGCGGCCCAGAGGTCGGGATAGCCGCTGAGCCAGTCGAAGATGTCCCGATCGAGGATGTGTGCGTAGAGCAGCCCTGTGGCGGCGCTGTGCAGGCGGTACTCGCGCTCCCTTCGGTAACGGAAGCGGTACGGCTTTCGCAACGGGCCGTGCCAGGGATGCCAGATGCTGCCGTCAGCGTGCTCGACGTACAGATCGACCGCAATCTTGCCGATGTCGTGCAGCAGGGCCGCGTAGGCCGTGCCTGCGGTCCAGGCTTCGGCCTGGGCCGCCTGTGCCTCCGGCGTGACGCCCGCAGGCAGCAGGTATGACTGCCGCAGCTTCAGCGCATAGGCGACGATCTCCAGGCCGTGGTCCAGCATGCCGCCCGGATAGGCGTGGTGGTGGTTCTCGGAGGCCGGGAACTGCTGGACCAGCTCGGCGTAGCGCTCCAGTGGGGCGAGGTAGAGCGTGGCGAACTGCCGGCGCGAGAGCGATGTGCGCTGCCAGATGTGTTCCAGCAGTTTCTGCCGGCGCGGCGTGGCCAGCAGCGATGCGGCCGACTCCGGCCGCATCGACCCTTTCGGAGTTTCGATGGCGGAGGTGGGCGGCGTGCCGGCGGTGGGTGGCACCCGTTTGCGCTGGAACAGCGAGAGCATGACGAACCCCGGATGACGGGCTGCTCGGGGCGCCTTTTGGCCTTTTCAGGATAGGGCCTTTCCCCTTGGCACCCTTCCTTTGCCCCTTCCCAGCCCTTTGGCCTTTGTCGGAAGCCTTTGGGTATAGGGCCGCTGCTTCGCGGGTGCCACGATGAATGCGGCATGGGGCAATCCCGGCAAGTGGGGCGCTGCGGGACGCTCGTCAGCTCTGGCCCAAGCCGGCGTCGAGGGCGGCGGATTGCGCTGCGAAGTCGTCGGGACGGCGCTTGCGGAAGGTTTCGAGATTGGCGAGCTTCCAGCGCAGTGCCGGCAGTTGCGCGGCGTGCTGGCACTGCACCAGCGACCAGTCCGGTTCTGCGCGCGCCAGCCCGCTCAGAAACTGCTTGTGCGCGGTGCTCAGTCGCCGTGGCAGCTCGCGCCGCATCCTGGCGCGAGCATCGAGTAGTCTCTCCAGGGAGCAGTCCACTTCGGTCATGCCGACAAAGGCCCGCTCGTACTCGCCGGCGATGTCCTTGTCGTTGCCGAACAGCACTTCGTGGGGAGGCCGGTTGTGGCCCGCCAGATAGATCACGAAGCACTCGACCATGCGGTCGCTGATGTCGCCCGACTCAAAGAGCTGCCACACGTCGAACAGATCGCGCGGGTGCTGCCGATCCAGCGCGGCCACCAGCTTACTGGCGTACAGCTCGTCCGGCGCCAGAACCGGCAGCTCGAACTCCACGCCGAACAGATCGCTGGTCCTGGCGCTCAGCGCCCGCCGCTCGACGGGCAGCACGCTGCCTCGGAACACGACGTTGACCTCGATCTTCACCTGGCTGGCGTCGTTCTCGACGATCAGCTTGGTGTCCCCCAGGTCCTTGGCGCGAACCAGGCGTGTCTGCACGCCCAGTGGTGCAACGCGCATGGCGATGGCGGCCAGCTCCTGGTTGATGGCTTGCAGCGCTTCGTCGCGCGGCGTCTGCCACGGGAGGTACACCACGTCGATGTCCACCGACAGGCGCGGCATGTCCCGCACGAAGAGGTTGATGGCCGTGCCACCCTTCATGGCGAAGATATCGTTGGCGAACACGTCGGGCGCGACGGCCAACAGCAGGCGAACGGTGTCCGCGTAGGTCTTATCCATGAGGTCTCAGGCTCAGCAAGGTGCCGTCATCGAGCCGGCTCATCCAGCGCGCGTTGCTGCCGGTGCGAACCGGGTACTGCTCCAGCAGGGCATCGACATCCACGAGGCTGGTCTCGCGCGCCCAGGTGAGGAACAGGCGCACGGCCTTCACGCTGACGCAGCAGGACAGCAGTTGCCCGAGCAAGTCCTTGCGGGGGGGCCGCAGTCCATCAAAGATGTTGCGGGCCTCTTCGAGGCTCTGCTTGACGCCGGCTTCGTACAGCAGCTCCAGAACGGCACGCTCGGAGGCCGCCACCCGCAGATCATCGGGCAGGCCAGGCGGCGTGGTCATGGTCTTGCTGACCAGCGTCGTGTCCGGCCAGTCGAACAGGCGGGCGTGGACGTAGCGGGCCGGAAAGCGCGAAGTGAACCAGGCCGGCAACGCGAAACGACCGTCGCCCCACAGCACCAGCGTCTCCCGGCTACCCAGGTTGTGCCGCACGCCCTGCAGGGCCAGGGCGCTCTTGCCGCCGACGTGCAGGCCGGGCACGCGCTGCTGCAGGAACTTCAGCGCACCGTAGACCCCGAATTCATCGTTCGGGAAGGCATAGACGCCATGGGCCAAGCGCACGAGCCACCCGCCGTCGGCATAGTGAGCGGCGAGCTGGGGCGACACCCCGAACTGGCTCAGGGTGGCAAGGTCGAATGGCGCCCCGCGGGGGAGTCCCGCCTGCAGCCGCTTGATTACCTGATGCCTATAATTTCCATTCATGCACTAAAAATAGCACGAAATCCAATCAGCCCCTAGAGCCACTGCAAGAACGTGCAGAGAAAGTCGCATAAGGTTTGATTTATAGTGCATAATCTAATCGACCTGCGACCCGAGCCAACCCGGCTCTGCCAGCCGCAACCCGCCCCTCCTGATCGCAGTCTATGCTGGAGGGCAAGCCACGACCGGCCACTCCGCGAGGTGAGGCAACACTGAAGCCGAGGCACATGAGCATGACCACCAACACGCACAACGAGCGCTGGAGCCTCCGGCTGGGCCGGGGGGCTGGCCGTGCCTGGCGTGGATACCTGCGCCGCGAGCAGCGTGTCGCCGGCTGGCTGGTGACGCGCGGGGTGCCTGCGGGCGCGGCGACGGCGGTGCTCTGGATCGTCAAGCTCGCCCTGCTCGGTGTGCTGCTCTACTCCGCGTTCTGGCTGGCCCTGCTGCTTGCCTTTGCGGTGACTGCTGCATGGTTCGTGCAGCACGACGACGCTGATCAAGAGGAACCGCAACCCGAGTGGAGGGAAGGCCCCAACGGCTTCGGGCTTTATGACAAGAGCGACTGGCGCATCGACCCGCATGTAACCGACGACAACTGAACGACGGTCACTTCTTCGATACGGCGCTCATTGCCATGCCAGCGCCACGCCCCCCAGCGCCTTTGGCGTCCGAGGTGGCGGTGGACAACCCCTGCACGATATTTCCCGTGCGCACGCCTGCCCAAGCCAATGCCATCACCCAAAACGTCGGCAGCACGATGAACATCATCGCCATGACGAAGTTGAGCAGCATGTCGCCAAAGGCGTTGTTCAAGCCGATCAGCGGATCGAAGTTCGTGTGCGGCCTGTCCGCGCCAAACCCCCGGCCGTAGAGCGCGTCCAGGAGCGTGCTATCGATCCAGCGCGCGAGCTGGAACCAGAAGTCCACGAAGAACAGCGCGAACTGGACGCAGCTCACCGTCACCACCGTCTTCAGGTCGTAGGTGCCGATCAGCAGCACCAGCGGGATGCAGATGACAAGCGCCATCTTGAGCATCGTCAGCACCATCGGCAGCGCTTGGCGCACCACGTCCATCGCCGGAAAAAAGCCCAGCGAGCCGACGGTCAACCCCAGGTCGCCCGCGCCGCGCGTGACGACGTTCGGCAGCGTCTTGTCGATCTGACCTCCGTAATCGGTGTAGACGGCGCCCTGGTTCATCTTCTGCTGTCGCGGTGAGACGACGGCGCGGATCACCGAGTCATTGACCTCGCTCTGCGACAGGAAGCCCACCCAGCGCCCGATGCGCGTCAGCAGGTCCGGGGCGACCTGCGCCAGCAGCCGGCTGCGCAGTCCCTCATCGCCATCAGCCCACCACTGCCGGCAGGACGGATAGCCTCCGCCGCTGTCCACCTGTGCCAACCCCGCATCGCGGGTCGCGTCGTAGGGCCAGGCCGTGCGTGGGGTCTTGGAGCGATAGGTGTCATAGAAGCCGGGCGTGTCGAGGAAGTAACTCGATCCGATCCAGGTGACGTCGTTCATCTGCTCGTCGGAGAGCGTCGGACGGCTCATGAACAGCTTGGCACGCGACGGCCCGTAGCAATCATGCGTGAAGTCGGCGATCTCCTGTGCCAGCACCGGATCATCGATCCGCGTGGCATCGACATCCATGCGAATCTGACGCAGGTCGTTGCCGCAGGGAATCGCTGCCACCGCGGCGCCCGTGACCGCCTTCGAGATGGAATGCATGAAGAACCACCACACCGGCACCAGCGCACTCTGGTTGTCGAGCGTGGTGTAGACGTTGGCCCAGCCCGTGTCGTTGGGCAGCGGGACGCTGACCTGACATTGCGCGGAGCGCGTGGTGTCGAACTTGATCGTGGCGAGATCCACCGGGATGAACGGGATGCCGGCGAACAGGATGACCATGATCGCCACCCACACCCGGTTCTCGATGCGCATCGACGACAGCACACCCTTGTTCCCCTCATCCGCGCCTTCGCTGCGGGCCTTGAGCCATTCCTGGATCACGATCGCCACAAACGGCAGCGCGAACACGCCGCTGGCAACGAGGATGTTCCAGATGCCATTGCTGACCACCCAGGCCAGCAGAGTCAGGTAATACTCCAGGTAGTCCGTGGTGTAGAGCGTCATCCCCGCTTCCTGATCTCAGCCATGCCGTAACGCTTGGCTGGCTTCCAGTGCGACCACGGCAATCACCACGGCGATCTCCGTCCGGAGCAGCCGCTGACGCGTCTCGCGGGACGGCTCCCGCCGCAACAGGCGCCGACGCATCCACCACCAGCCGTACGCCGTCGCCCCGTAGAGGCCAAGCCGCCACACAAAGAAGTGGCCGGCATGCGCCTGCAGCCAGTGCTGCCAGTCCTCGAAACCGCCGATCATGTGGATGCCGGCGATGTTCACCACCGCCGCGACCGCCACCACCAACAGGGTGCACAGCAGCCCAACACCAACGCGGCGCTTGAACAGCCAAGGCAACCGCCGCCAGCTCACCCGGCTCATGGGGCAACGCTCCGTGGCTTCTGAACTTCCCGCAGCCGGTCGCGCAGGGTGTCGCCCTCGAAGACGCCGCGCGAGCCGGCAGCGCGGGTGCTGTTGCGCTGGACGATCGCCATCGCCGCGTTACCGGCCAACGTGCGGCGCAACTCCAGCTCAGTCTTGAGGTTGTCGATCTCCTGCTCCAGCGCCCTGCTCTCCTGGTCGACTGCCCGCACGGCCAGTTCGTTGGCAGCGACGTTCGGCTCCTTCTTGCCGGTCAGCAACGTACGTTGCAGCAGCAAGGCCTTCTCCAGCACGCTCGACAGCGCCGCCTCCGACGCCAGGCGCTTCCCCAGCACGTCCTGGTCGGGTTCGTCACGCAGGGCCTCGATCACGCCGCGGGTAATCGGCAGCGAGCTGCTGCCAGCCGCGTCGAGATTGCTCGGCGTCGTCGGTCGGGCGCCCGACACCAGTTCCTGCAACACCAGCAGCTTGGTCTCGTACTCTTCCTGAATCACCGGCGTGAGGCCGACGCCCGGTGTGGTCTGGGTCTTCGTGCAGTTTTCGCAGGTGCGTTGCTCGCGTTCGCCCAGCACGCGGCTCGCAAAGGCCGCGGCCTCGCCAGGCGATGACCACGTCTGGCAGGTCAGGCGGTTGCCGCAGGCGCCACGCGCGAGCGACGACGTATCGGTGGCGCTGCGGCCGTTGAGCAGGTTGTAGCCCGCACGCGTCACGTCGCCGACCACCTTGATCGAGCCCTGCCCGGCGCCGCCCGCGCTGCCGCCGCCGACCCAGGGCACCCCGTTGTTCCCCTTGTTGGATTCGGCCCGCTCGACGGCGGAGACGGCATCGGTACTGGCAACCGCGTCCCGCAGCGCCATCCCCTCGGCGAGCTGGTCCCAGCCGGCCTGGCCGCCGGCCATTTCCGCCATCCGATTGGCGATCGCCCGGCAGGTCATCTTCGAGCGGTCGAAGTCCAGGCGCGCCTGGAGGATGCCGTTGGTCAGCAGGTTGTAGAGCCCCGGGTCGGCGCGCTGAATGATCAGGGCCGGCAGTGAGGCCACGGCGGCGGTGGCGTTCTGGATCACGTTGCTCATGATCGTCTGGAAGCCGTTGGTGATGCCGTTGAGCTGGTTCTGCAGTGTCGTGGTGATGCTCATGTCGCCGCAGATCAGGTTGCTGTTCCAGCCGACCCCCACACCGATGCCCTGCATGTTGCCGGCGCCGCCCATCGACACGGCACGGCCGCCGCCGATGCTGTAGAGGACGTCATCGCCGATCACGCTGCCACTGACGTTCACGCCATTGGGATCGATGCGGGTCTGCGCCCAGGCGACGCCGACGAGCAACGGGATAGCTGCCACGAGCAGCATGGCCCGCAGGTGCGGCACCACGCAGCGCAGGAAGTCAGGGGGGGATGTGCTCATCGTGGGTTTCTCACATGAAATCGACGCTACCGAGGAAGACCTGGCCACGGCGCCGGCAGCAGGAATACGGCCGCCACAAGGCCCAGGCGTAGTCGCCTTGCCGGGCCTGCACGCGGGTACGACTGTGCGGGAAGACCACGCAACTGTTCGAAAGCGTTGGCGTCAGCTCCTGCCACTTGCCCGTCGAGGCGTCGGTCTCCATCAGCGCGCCGGCTGGCCAGTAGCCGTCACGGGCATTGGCCAGCAGCGGCTGGTACACGTGAAGCTGGTTGCGGCGCGTCACGATGTCGCCCGCGCGCTGCGCGACCACGGCGCCGCTCTTGTGGTCGTCGGTCTGATGCAGAAAGCCACCGCGGGGATACACGTTGCCCCAGAGATTCAGGCCAGTGCGCGTACCGATCTCGCGCAGGCCGGGAACCAGCGCTTCCGGGTACGCCATCTCGGGGACGTTGTAGCGCCAGGCCAGCGTGTCGAGCGTGCTCAACAGATACGGCATGAAGGCGGTGCCTGCACCTTCGCAGGTGTAACCGGACGTGCTGGCGAACTGGCGGAACACCATCCCGGCTGGATGGCCGACGACATCGGCGTTCTTGAACTTGGCGAGGTTGTTCTCGTTGCCGTGGTTGGTCGTACCGTCACCGCCTGCCTTGGCGGTTGGGTTGGGCATGCTCATCGCCCTGACTTCCAGCCAGGGGTTCTCGCCGGTGTTCGAGTAGCTCGACACCACCGCACCGGGGACGTAGTGGCGCACCTTGACGGAGGTGCGCACCGAACAACCGGATCGCCCGCAGTTCAGCCAGTAGCAAACGCCCACGACGCGGTAGTCCAGGCAGTCGCGGGACAGCGCCGACGAAACAATCGTGGCCGTGTCCAGGGCGAACGCCGCCGTGGCCGCGCTCAGCAGCAGCGAGGCGACCGTGGCATGCAAGCATGAGGACGCCAACAGGAGGCTCACGGCTGCGTGCCCCGGTATGCGTCGATCCGTGCAATGGCGCGGGGGACGTCGGGCTCGCCGTAGACCACGTAGCGCCGATCGACCACCACCGCGGGAATCCTGGCGATGCCCAGCCCCCAGGCATCCGCGACACCCTGATAGGCGTGGCCGATTCGGCGCTGCAGCGCCTCACCGCCGGCATGCAATCGTTGCCGCACCAGGGCCGCGGCCTGTCGCGGGTCGGTCGGCAAGTGCGCCGCGAGTTCGAACTCGATGCGCGCAGCCTGGTCCAGTTCGATGACCCGCGCGCCAGCCGGAGCCTGCACCGGATGATGGCTGTCGGTGACGACGAGCACATCGGCGGCGGTCGCGATGGGGCCAAGCAACACGGCGCACAGTCCGGCGGTCAGTCTTGCCGCCAGGGGACGCCGCGAGGCAGCAGGAAGGTTGGGGGAATGAACCGGCACGGCGCGCCTCCGCGGAGTCGATGCAGACTCGTAGTCGAACGCAATCCCCATCAGGCAACGACACAGAAACCGAAACCGCTCAGCCCCGATTTCCTGCGGAAGAACCAAAAGGAAGCGGGAGCCAATGGCTCCCGTGGTGATGAAACGAATGCGTCCGGGATGCAGCTACAACAAGCCGGCTTCGGCGAACGAGTACGGGCTGCCCTTGCCGACGATGAAGTGATCCAGCACCCGGACGTCGATGGTGGCCAGCGCGCTCGTCAGCCGCTCTGTGATCGCACGATCGGCGGCTGAAGGCTCGGTTTTCCCCGACGGGTGCTGATGCGCCAGGATCTGGGCCGAAGCGTTGAGCGCCAGTGCACGCTGAACCAATATGCGCGGATACACCGGAGTCTGGTCGACCGTGCCCTTGAATAACGGCTCAAAGGCGAGCACCTGGTGCTGGCTGTTGAGAAACACGACGGCCAGGATTTCGTTCGGCTCCGCGACCAGTTTCAGGCGCAGGTAGTCGCGCACGGCGGCGGGACTCTCCAGTACTGGACCGCCCCTGAACACGCGGTTCTCCAGCAGCATGATCGCCTGCTGGATGATCCAGTCTTCGTGCTGGGCGGCGATCAGGGTGAGCGACTCCGGGCCGGAGTCGGCGATGACAAGAGACATGGCGAACCTCCAATGGATGAGATCGGAGGGCGCCTGCCCCTGGAGGGCAAACCCTCCTGGGACGATAGGATTGAAACAGGTGACGAGCCGGCATCCACCACCGCAAATGCAGTGGCTGTTCGCGTCAACGGATGCGATGCGAACGGGTTTCGATCAACGCGGACCCGCCGCGCCGTAGCCTTGAAGATCGATGGCTACCTGGGCATGTCACCGGCAACGCCGGTGGGCATGTCTCCGGAATGGGCAGGTTCGGCGACGGTCGTACCGCCGGCGGCGAGCAGGTCGATGGCCGACAGCAAGGCATCACCTTCGACAGGACCATTCAGCAGGAGCGTCCTGCCGGTCCCGCGGTCGCGCAGCTGCAAGGCCGGTGTGGCCGAGATGCCCTGCTCTGCGGCTTCCACCGCCTGAGCACGGATGACGGCATCGGGGCGATCGCTGTCGAGACAGCCCTCCATGGCTGGCGTGAGCTCGGGATAGTGCAGGCCCGCCGGCACACCCTGCCCGTCGCCACGGGTGTTCGAGTAGAGCCACGCCACGGCCTGCCAGAACGTGGCATGTCCGCCCGTCTCGCCCGCGCACTCGGCCAGGCGCGCCGCGGCAGTCGCGGCCGGCTCGTGCATGGACAGCGGCAGGTGGTGCCACTGCCAGTTCACCTCGGGATGGGCGTCGATCCAGCGCTTGAGTGCGGGGAAGTAGGCCCGGCAGTGCGGACACTCCAGGTCGGCGTACCCGACCACCGTGAAGCGTGCATCGGCACGGCCATACAGCCGGGGCGGGCCAGCGGGTTTCGGCGCGTCGGACTCGGCGGCGGCCAGGGACATGGACTCGGTTGTCGGATGCGGCGCGCGAAGCAGCATCCACGAGGCGCCCCCAATCGTCACCGCGATCAGCGGACCGATCCAGTGACCACGGCGGCTGAACGAGGGCACGCGCATCGTGTTGCTCCCGTCAGGCCAACATGTCCAGCGCCAGCGCGTCGATGCCCCGTGCACGGTCGATCTTCTCGGCCACGCGGAAGGCGGCATCCAGCTCGCTGATGCCGTGCTGCTGCATCAACTGGAAGCGTTCGGCCTTCTCCTCGGGCTCGGTCATCGCCATCGCCAGGTAGAGGCTGGGCGGCACGGCCCGGAACAGCACCTCCATCGACTTGGACAGGATGACGCCCTCGCTGAACTTGCCAGCCTCCTTGCGCGCCGAGAGCATCAGCGCCTTCTGCGACGCGTTGAGTTCGCGGAAGCGCGCGATCTTCTCGACTTCATCGGGCGGCATCGACAGGCAGATCCACCACTCGATCATGTTGAGCATGGGCTCGGCCGCTTTCGGCAAGTCGTCCAGGTTCTGCGTGGCGAGCCAGAACCAGGCGCCCAGCTTGCGCCACATCTTGGTGATCTTGACCACGTAGGGCGCGAGCAGCGGGTTCTTCGTGATGATGTGGCCTTCGTCCGTCACGTTGATGATCGGCCGGCCCAGGAACTGGTCGCGCTCGGCAATGTTGTTGACCGTGTTGATGAGCGAGATGTAGGCAATCGAGAGTTGAGCGTTGTAGCCCTCGCGCGCGAAGGTGGCCAGGTCCACGATGGTGATGTCCGCCTCGGGCCACGGCGTGCCCGACCGGTCGAACATCTCGCCGTCCACGCCCTGGCAGAACATGTCCATGGCGTCGGCCATCTCCAGCAGCCGTGCGCGCCGCATCTCCGGCAGCGTGGCGTCGCGGGCGCGCTCGCGCAGCGCGTCGCGCACATCGCGCGTGAGCACCGTGCGTCTGTCCGCTACGCAATGCTGGGCCGCATCGAGAATGCACTGACGGATCAGGCTGCGGTCGGCGCGCGTCATGCGCGCTTCTTCCTTGTCCTCGCCGCCGGTGATCATCAGTCGTGCAGTGATCTCCAACTCGCCGAGCACGTCGCGCTGCTCATCGCCTTCCACGGCCATGCCGGCATCGGCCTGGTCCTCGTCGAGCGCATCGGCGTCCAGCGTCTGTACCTGACTCGGCGTATCGACCAGGCGCCAGGCGTCGGCGAACGGAGCCAGACTGACGCCCGCGCCCGGTGCGAGCTTCACCCGATGCACGGTGAGACCCAGCCGTGCCGCGAAGTCACCGAACAGCCCGAAACTGTTGCCCGCCTCGACGATGAAGAGGCGCGGCCGATAGATCGCCGTCACCTGATTCAGGATGTTGTTGAGCGTCGCGCTCTTGCCCGAACCCGTGGGACCGAACAGGAACAGATGGGCGTTCATCTGCCGGTCGAGACGGTTCAACGGATCGAAGGTGATCGGACCGCCGCCGCGGTTGAAGAACGTGATGCCGGGATGCCCCGTGCCCTGGCTGCGACCCCAGACGGGGGCGAGGTTCGCCGCGTGTTGCGCGAACATGAGTTGGGTGTACCACTGGCGCTTGTCGGCAGCCGGATCGAACACGCACGGTAGCCAGCGCAGATAGCTGTTCAGCGGCGCCACCTCATCCTCTTCACGCACCGGTTGCAGGCCAGCGTTGAGCATCACGTTGACGAGTTGCACGCCGCGCGCATCGAGCTGTTCCAGGTCGCGGCCGCGCAGGTAGAAGGCCAGCGCACCGCGGTAGAGCTTGTGTGCGCTGCCGATCAGGCCGCGCACCTGCTGCACGTCCTGCCGTGCCTGTTCCGAGGCCAGGGTCTCACCGACGGCCTTCCTGGCGAGGTGGTTCAGGTGCGCCTCGAGCACGTCCTGGGGCGTGGCGACCAGCGTCAGGCACATCACCGTGTCCTCGGGCATCTGGTCGAAGAGCGCGTTCATGGCATCGCCGCCTTTGCGCGTCTCGCCCGTCAGATGACCGGTCGCCGGCGGTGTGCGCAGACGATCCATCACGATCACCCGATGCGGCATGTCGTCAAAGAACCACAGGCCGTTGGACACGTCCGACCGCGGCTCGCCGAAGAACAGGCGTTGCGCGAAGTCGGTGCCGCTGGCGAGCTCGATCTCGCCCTCCTCCCGCCCCTCCGGATAGCGGGTCAGCACGTAGAAACGTTCCCGGTCCTCGGCAGTGGCGCCGAGCACGGTCGGGCTCCGGTCTTGATCGATCGCTACGCCTTCAATCGGATTTGTCGGGGGAGAGGTGAGGCGGCGCCTGTTGCATGGGGGGGGAGCCCATCGGCGCCGCCTCGTTTTCACCGGCCGGAGGAGGGAGCCGATGAAACTGGGGTGGAGACGTCTTGATGCCGCACCAGCACAGAGCTGACTTGGTGCGACGCCTTCACTTATTCGCTGCTGTCGGGCGTTCCGACGATCACCACGTGCAGGAAACGCGGGCCATGCGCCCCCAGCACGAGGCTGCCCTCGATGTCCGTGGTGCCGCTGGCCCCCGTGACGATGTTGACGTTGCGCGGCGGGCGCTGGCCGGCGGTCGCCGCGGCGTAGTCGTCGAGGAAGGGGAGGATCGTGTCCGCCCGTACCATGACGAGGTGATGCAGCGGCAGGAAGTTGGCGAGGATCGGCGTATCGGCGCCCGAGTGAAACACCAGCGAGCCGGTCTCGGCGATGCCCCAGCGCGCGACGCCGATCGCGATCATCTCGTCTGGCGCCACCTTGTCGTGGAGCTCGAACCCTGACCAGTCCAGGTCCTGCAGCGGCGCCGCGGGCTGCAGTGCCACCACCGCGGGCAGTCCAAACGCCTCGAGGTAGCGTCCGACCGCCGCCGGCAGCTCGCTCGCGCTGGCGATGCGCTCGGCGGTTGCGGCCACCTTGGGGCTGGTGACGCGGGCGATGAAGGCGTCCACCAGCCCGTCGGCCAGCAGCGCCGGGCGAATGGACGGCAGATCCTGCAGCAGCGCATCCGCGTCGCGACGTACCGCCGCCGGATCGACCGCTGTGTTGCCGAGGCCGCTGCGCACGGCGTCGAGGATGGTTTCGCGTGCGCTCATTGGCCTTTCTCCTGATCCTTGTACATCTCCATGAAGGTGCGCTTCGCCGGGGCGGGGAACTCGCGATAGGCGGTCCATGCGCCCAGGCCGGGCATTCCCTTCACGAGGCCGCCGCGACTGAACAAGCGCATCACCCGGATCGCGATCGCCGTGCCGAGCCGGTACAGCCGCGGGCGTGATGCGACGAAGGTGTGGATGCCCAGGCCAAAACGGACCGTGGCCGGCTCCAGGCCCTCGCGCCAGGAGCGGTCGCGCCAGCCGCGCAGCAGGGTCGGCAGCGGGATGGCCACCGGGCAGACTTCCTGGCACTTGCCGTTCATCGTGCATGCGTGCGGGAGGTCGCGCGACGACTCGAGGCCATCGAAAACCGGTGTCAGCACCGCGCCCATCGGGCCGGGGTAGGTGCCGCCATAGACGTGGCCGCCCAACTGGCGGAACACCACGCAGTGGTTCATGCAGGCACCGCAGCGGATGCAGCGCAGCATGTCCTTCATGCCCTCGCGCAGCATGCGGGTGCGGCCGTTGTCGACCAGCACGATGTGGAATTCTTCCGGCCCGTCGCGATCACCGGTCTGCTTCGGTCCGCAGTGGAAGGTGGTGTATTGGGTGACGTCCGCCCCGGTCGCCGAACGCACCAGTAGGCGCAGCATGGCGATCGCGTGGCCCATGCTGGGGACGAGCTTCTCGATGCCGGCGGTGACGATGTGCACCCTCGGCGGGGTGGTGGTGAGTTCGGCGTTGCCCTCGTTGGTCACCGTGCACGTGGCGCCGGTGTCGGCGAGGAGGAAGTTCGCGCCCGAGATCGACACGTCGGCGGTCAGGAACTTGTCGCGCAGCTCGCGGCGCGCGCTGTCAACCATCGCCTCGATGGTCTCTTCCTGGTGCGGTGCGCGGTGCAGGCGCTTGAACATCTCCGACACCTGCTCGCGCGTACGGTGCATCGACGGCCACACGATGTGCGAGGGGCGGTCGCCGCCGAGCTGCACGATGTGTTCGGCGAGGTCGGTCTCGACGCGCTCGATGCCGGCTTCGTCGAGCGCATGGGGCAGGCCGATCTCCTCGCCGAGCATCGACTTGACGCGGGTGACGCGTTTGGCGCCGGCTTCCTTGCAAAGACGCACGACGATCTGCGAGGCCTCTTCGGCCGTCCTCGCCCAGTGCACCTTGGCCCCCGAGGCGATCGCGTTGCGCTCGAACTCGAGCAGGTAATGGTCGAGGTTCGCGATGACGTGGTCCTTGATGCGCTTGCCGCGCTCGCGGGCCGCCTCGAACTGCGGGAACTGCGTCATCGCCACTGCGCGCTTGCGCTCGGCCGTGCCGGTGGTACGGTCGATCGCGATCTTGAGTGTCGGGTCGGCCAGAGCTTCCTTGGCGCGCGCCTTGAAGGAGAGGGTTGCTTCCTGCATGGCTCAGCGCTCCTCGCCGATGGCTGGGCCGCCGGCCATGCCAGCCAGGACCTCGGCGGCGTGGAAGCTGCGCACGCTCGAGCCCTTGCGCTTGAGCTTGCCGGCCATGTTCATCAGGCAGCCGAGGTCGCCACCGAGCAGCAGGCTCGCGCCGCTGCGGTCGATGGCGTCGGCCTTCTCGCCGACGACCGCGTTCGAGATCGCCGGATACTTGACGCAGAAGGTGCCGCCGAAACCGCAGCACACGTCGTTGCCTTCCAGCGGCTTCAGCGTGAGCCCGGACACCTTGTCGAGCAGGGCGCGCGGCTGGTCGTGCACACCGAGCTCGCGCAGGCCCGAGCAACTGTCGTGGTAGGTGAAGCTGGTGTCGAGCTTCACATCGGCGGGCGCAAAGTGCATCACGTCCACCAGGAAGCTCATGAGTTCGTATGTGCGTTCGCCGAGCCGGCGTGCGCGTTCGGCCCAAGCGGGATCGTCCGCCAGGGCCTCGGCGTAGTGCGCCCGCGTCATGCCGACGCAGGAGCCGGAAGGCGCGACGACGTAGTCGTAGCCCTCGAAGGTCTCGATGAAATGGCGGGCGAGCACTGCCGCGTCGGCGGTGTCGCCGCTGTTGAAAGCCGGCTGGCCGCAGCAGGTCTGCGCGTCCGGTACCTCGACACGGCATCCGGCATCGCGCAGCAGCTTGAGCGTGGCGAAGCCGACGCTGGGGCGCATCGCATCGACCAGGCAGGTGACGAAGAGGCCGACACGCGGTGGCGACGAGAAGGCACCTATTTGTTTGAGGGTAGTGGTCATAGTCGTACGCTCCATACATTCGATCAGAACCCAGCGCAGTCGTGACGCCCTGCCCGCGCTGGGCTCTTGCCGACAAAGCGCGATCACACAGCTACGGTCAATATTGCCGAGTTCGGGTAATAGTGCTTACAACGGTCAGTTACTCACGGCAATTTCACGCCCAGCAAGGGGTCGCCCAAGTTCAATACATGCATAGACAGCATCGCCAGTATTCCGGCAAGAGCCACGTAGTAGATCGTCGGGATGATGGTGCGCCGCAGGATCTGCCCCTCGCGCCCCATGACCCCCACGGTCGCCGACGCGGCCACCACGTTGTGGATCGCGATCATGTTGCCCGCCGCCGCTCCGATGGACTGCGCTGCGACCATTGTTGCGCCGCTGACGCCCAGTGCCTGCGCAACGCTGTACTGGTACTGGCTCAGCATCAGGTTCGACACAGTGTTCGAACCGGCAAGAAAGGCCCCGAGAGCGCCGACCGTCGGGGCGAATATCGGGTAGATGTCCCCGACCGCTGATGCCACCCAGAGTGCCATCGAGATCGGCATGCTCGCGAACTCGTTCGCGTTCACGCCGGACTGGATCATGATGCGGACCATCGGCACGGTGAACACCAGTACGAAGCCGGCGCTCAGCAGCGTGGTGGAGGATTCCTTGACCGCCCTCCCGAAGGAAGGGAGGTACATCTTGTGCAAAATGATCGTCACCAAGCACACGGCGACCAGTACACCGCCGGGGAGGTACAGGGGCTGGAAATTGCCGCTGATGCCCGGCTCGCCGAGGATGTCGCGTACGCTCCAACTCACCGACAGCAGCGCTTGCTTAAAGGGTGCCACCGTGCGGCTGAGCACCAGCACCAGGGCAAGCAACAGGTAAGGCAGCCAGGCGACGAAGATGGGGATTTTCCTCGTGTTCTGGTCGATCTTCATTTCGAAGGTGCCCATCCATTCGGCCGGCCACTCCTTCGGCTCGGCGAAGTCCCAACTCTTCTTCGGCACCAGGAACCCGGCCCGCGCCGCGAGGGATACCACGGTAAGGCCGAGCAGACCGCCGAGCAAGGACGGGAACTCAGGCCCGAGAAAGCGGCCGGCCAGGGCATACGGGACGGTGAAGGCGAATGCGGAGAAGAGCGCGAACGGCACGATCGGCAAGGCCTCGGCCCACGACTTGTTGCGACCGAAGAATCGCGTCATGAACATTACCAAGAACACGGGGATCAGCGTGCCGCAGATGGCATGGCCCAAGGAGACGCGCTCGACGATCAGACTGAAGAAGGCCGTCCAGTCCTGCCCCTGCGCCTGCAGTGCCGCGGTCATCGCCTCGCGCTGAAGGCCGCCCTGCACGCCGACGATCAATGGCGTACCGACGGCGCCGAAGGAGACCGGCGTCGACTGGATGATCATCCCGAACATCACCGCCGACAGCGCCGGAAAGCCGACCGCCACCATCAGCGGGCCGGCCACGGCGGCCGGTGTCCCGAAGCCGGACGCACCCTCGATGAACGATCCGAACAACCACGCGATGAGGATGACCTGCACGCGTCGATCAGGACTGATGAGCGCGAACCCGCTGCGGATGCTGGCGATGCCGCCCGAGTGCTTCAGGGTGTTCAGCAGCAGCAGCGCGCCGAAGATGATCCATAGCACCTGGACCGTGATGATCAGCCCCTCGAGCGTGGCCGCCGCGATACGGTTGAGGCTCACGCCCCAGGCGAGCAACGCGATCGCCGCGGTCACGAAGTAGACCAGGGGCATGGCACGCTTGGCCGACCACCCGAGTCCGATGAGTAGGAGGCCGGAGAGGCCTATCGGTATGAATGCCAACAGTGCTTGCAGGCCGAGCGTCATGATTTGTCTCCCTTCGCAATCTCTTTGAGTTGTTGTGAATCGGTCGTCCGGATCGGCGTGCGCAGGGCGACGATTCGGACGCTTCCAGCGTCGGTACGGCTTGTCGATCAGGCGCTCAGCGCACCCAGCACCTCGTCGAGCATCTTCCTGGCGTCGCCGAACAGCATGCGGTTGTTCTCCTTGTAGAACAGCGGGTTGTCCACCCCGGCGTAGCCCGACGCCATGCTGCGCTTCATCACGATCGAGGTCCTCGCCTTCCATACTTCCAGCACCGGCATGCCGGCGATCGGGCTGCCCGGGTCTTCCTGGGCGGCCGGGTTCACGATGTCGTTGGCGCCGATGACGATGGCGACGTCGGTGTCCGGGAAGTCCTCGTTGATCTCGTCCATCTCGAGCACGATGTCGTAGGGGACCTTGGCTTCGGCGAGCAGTACGTTCATGTGGCCGGGCATGCGACCGGCGACCGGGTGGATGGCGAAGCGCACGGCGACACCCTGTCCGCGCAGCACGTTGACGATCTCGCAGACCACGTGCTGGGCCTGCGCGACCGCCATGCCGTAGCCCGGCACGATCACGACGTTCTTGGCATCGCGCAGCAGGTCGGCGGTATCCACCGCGCTGATCGACGTGACCTCGCCGGCCGGCTCGGAGCCGTCTGCCGCCGTTACGGAGGCGCCGCCGCCGGAGCCGAAGCCGCCGGCAATCACACTGATGAAGTTGCGGTTCATCGCGCGGCACATGATGTAGGACAGGATCGCGCCCGAGGAGCCGACCAGCGCGCCGACGACGATCAGCAGGTCGTTGCCGAGCATGAAGCCGGTGGCCGCAGCGGCCCAGCCGGAGTAGCTGTTGAGCATCGACACCACCACCGGCATGTCGGCGCCGCCGATCGCCATCACCATGTGCACGCCGAAGGCCAGCGCGATCACGGTCATCACCAGCAGCAAGGCCATGCCGGCCCAGATCGAGTGTGTGTTGAGGAACCAGCGCCCGAGCAGGATCACCAGGACGAGGCCCGCGAGGTTGAGCCAGTGACGCGCGGGCAGCAGCAAGGGCTTGCCACCGAGCTTCCCGGACAGCTTGGCGAAGGCGACCAGCGATCCGGAGAAGGTGACGGCGCCGATCAGGATGCCGATGTAGATCTCCACCTCGTGGATGGTCTTCTCGGCGGCGGTGGGGAAGACCACGGAGGTGTCCACGTAGCTCGCGAAGCCCACCAGGCAGGCGGCCAGGCCCACCAGGCTGTGCATCAGCGCGACGAGCTCGGGCATCTGCGTCATCTGCACCTTCTTCGCGGCGTAGAGGCCGACCGCGGCGCCGATGACGAGGGCGATGACGATCCATGGAATGCCGCCCATGCCGACCTGCGGGCCGAACACGGTGGCCAGCACCGCGATGCTCATGCCCGCGATGCCGAACAGGTTGCCGCGGCGTGCGGTCTCGGGGTGGGCGAGCCCGCCCAGGCTGAGGATGAAGAGGATGGTGGCGCCGATGTACGAGACAGTGGCCAGACTGGAGGTCATTGTCTTCTCCTTATTTGCGGAACATCGCCAGCATGCGACGCGTGACCGCGAAGCCGCCGAACATGTTGACGGCCGTTAGGGTGATGGCCACGAAGGCGAGCACGCCGATCAGCCCCCCGGGGCGATCGCCGGCCCCATCGGCCAGCGGCGGAGCGATCTGCACCAGCGCGCCGATCGCGATGATCGACGAGATGGCGTTGGTGACGCTCATCAGCGGCGTGTGCAGCGAGGGCGTGACGTTCCACACCACCATGTAGCCCACGAAGCAGGCCAGCACGAACACGGTGAAGTGGGTCAGGAAGCTGGCCGGGGCGTACAGGCCGACGAGCAGGAACAGCAGCGCGCCGACGCCGAACACGATCGCCAGCGACTTCACCGACATCGGCTCGCCGGCGCCGTGGCCATGGCCCTTGGGCGCGGTGAGCGGTGCGTTCGAAGCCTTCGACTTGGTCGATGCGGCCGGCAGCTTGGGCGGCGGAGCGGGCCAGGTGAGCTCGCCTTCCTTGACCACGGTGAGGCCGCGGATGGCGTCGTCCTCGAAGTTGACGACGATGTTGCCGTCCTTGGCCTTGCACAGCTCTTCGGTGAGGCGGAGGAGGTTGTTCGAGTACAGGGTGGACGATTGCCTGGCCAGCCGGCTCACCAGGTCGGTGTAGCCGATGATCGTGACCCCATGGCGCACCACCGCCTCGCCCGGGACCGTGAGCTCGCAGTTGCCGCCCTGCTCGGCGGCGAGGTCGACGATCACGCTGCCCGGCTTCATGCTCTGCACCATCTCGGCGGTGATCAGCTTGGGTGCGGGTTTGCCCGGAATCAGGGCGGTGGTGATCACGATGTCGGCGTCCTTGGCTTCGCGCGCGTACATCGCGCGCTGCGCCGCCTGGAAGCCCTCGCTCATCACCTTCGCGTAGCCGCCGCCGCCCGAGCCTTCCTCGTCGTAATCGACCTTGACGAACTCGCCACCGAGCGACACCACCTGGTCGGCGACCTCGGCGCGGGTGTCGTTGGCGCGCACGACCGCGCCCAGGTTGGCGGCCGTGCCGATGGCCGCCAGGCCGGCGACGCCAGCCCCGGCGATGAAGACCCTGGCCGGCGGGATCTTGCCCGCGGCGGTGATCTGGCCATTGAAGAAGCGGCCGAAGGCGTTCGCCGCCTCGATCACCGCGCGGTAGCCGCTGATGCCGGCCATGGACGACAGCGCGTCCATCTTCTGCGCGCGGCTCAGCTGCCGTGGCAGGCAGTCGATCGCGAGCACGGTGGCCTTGCGTGCCTGCAAGGCTTCCATCAGCTCGGGGTGCTGCGCCGGCCAGACGAAGCCGATCAGCGTCGCGCCTTCGCGCAGCATGCCGACCTCGTCCAGCGTGGGCGGGCGCACCTTGAAGACGATGTCGGCCCGTGCCCAGACGTCGGCGGCGCCAGGTAATACCTCGGCGCCCGCGGCTCGGTAGTCCTCGTCGGCAAAGTTCGCCGCTTCTCCGGCGCTGCTTTCGACCGCGACGGCAAAACCCAGCTTGACGAGCTTCACCACGACCTCGGGAACGGACGCCACGCGTTTTTCACCAGCGAAGGTTTCCTTTGGAATTCCGATCAACAAACTCATGGCTTCGACTCCTCAATCGATTGACCTTGCAGGCGCGGCTGCGCCGAGCGGCAAGCCTCGCTGCGCAGCCCGCGGCTTCGAGCTGTCGGTATCGGCGCTCTCGCGAACTTGGGCGCCACGCGGGTTCCACAAAGCGTGGTTCCATGAGCCATGGATGTTTGCATCGGGTTCTCCCTGTTCTGTTTTTTTGGCGAAGCAGTGCGTGCGTTCAAGCCGAGCAAGCCGAATGAGCTCCGACAGACGCCATGGCCAATCGCACTCGGAGACGTGGCGCGTGTGCTGGCGAAGCCCGGGCCCACATACCTCACTGCATGTGCTGTCCGCCGTTGATGGCGATGTTGGCGCCGGTGACGAAGGCGGCCTCCTCTGATGCCAGGTAGATGATCAGGCCGGCCACCTCCTCCGGTTTGCCGAGGCGCCCCAGCGGAATCTGCGGCAGGATCTTGCTGTCCAGCACTTCCTTCGGGATGGCCATGACCATCTTCGTGCCGATATAGCCGGGGGAGATGGTGTTGACCGTGACGTTCTTCTTCGCCACCTCGAGCGCCAGCGCCTTGGTGAAACCATGCACGCCGGACTTGGCTGCCGAGTAGTTGGTCTGCCCAAACGCACCCTTGCTGCCATTGACCGAGGACACGTTGATGACGCGGCCCCAGCCGCGCTCGGTCATGCCGTCGACCACCTGCTTGCTCATGTTGAACAGGCTGTCGAGGTTGGTACGCAGCACCGCGTCCCAGTTGACCTTGTCCATCTTCTTGAAGGTCATGTCGCGCGTGATACCCGCGTTGTTAACCAGCACATCGACCTCGCCGACCTTCTCCCGCACCTCGGCCACGGCCTTGGTACATGATTCGAGATCGGCGACGTCGCAAGGCACAGCGAGAATGTCGTGCCCCCTTGCCTTCATGTCGGCGACCCACTCCGCATGTTTCGTATTTCCGGGCGAATACGTAACGGCCACCCGGTAACCTGCCGCGGACATCTTGGTGGAGATGACCTCACCCAGGCCACCCATGCCACCCGTAACCAGCACCACACGTGCATTGCTCATGTTCGTCTCCTCAGTCGCGTCGTTCAGGATTGGATTCAGCGTTCGATGGCAAGTGCGACGCCCATTCCGCCGCCGATGCAGAGCGAGGCGAGGCCACGGCGTGCATCGCGCCGAATCATTTCGTGGATCAGCGTGACCAGCACGCGGCATCCGGATGCGCCGATCGGGTGCCCGATCGCGATCGCGCCGCCATTGACGTTGATCTTGCTGGTGTCCCAGCCCATTTCCTTGTTTACCGCGCAGGCCTGCGCCGCGAAGGCTTCGTTGATCTCCATGAGGTCGAGCTGGTCGGCCGTCCAGCCGGCCTTGTGCAGGCACAGCTTCGAGGCGGGCACCGGGCCCATGCCCATGATCGTGGGTTCGAGGCCGGCGGAGGCGTAGGCGGCGATGCGGGCGAGCGGCTGGAGGCCGAGCGCCTTCGCCTTGCTCGCGGACATCATCAGCACCGCGGCAGCGCCGTCGTTGATCCCCGAGGCGTTGCCGGCCGTCACCGACCCTGCCTTTTCGAACGCGGGCTTGAGGCCGGCGAGCGATTCGGCCGTCGTGCCGTGCTTGATGAATTCGTCGGTGTCGAACACCACCTTGCCCTTGCGGCTGACGATCTCCACAGGGACGATCTCGTCCTTGAAGCGGCCGGCCTTTTGCGCGGCCTCGGCCTTCTGCTGGGATGCAGCGGCGAAGGCATCCTGCTCCTCTCGCGAGATGCCGTATTTTTTGGCAACGTTTTCGGCAGTGGTGCCCATGTGGTAGTGGTTGTAGGCATCCCACAGGCCGTCGTTGATCATCGTGTCGACCATCTTCCAGTCGCCCATGCGCTGGCCATCGCGCGAGCCCATCACCACATGCGGCGAAGCGCTCATGTTCTCCTGGCCGCCGGCGATGACGATGTCCGCATCGCCGCAACGGATGGCCTGCGCGGCCAGATGGGTGGCCTTGAGGCCCGAGCCGCAGACCTTGCCGACAACGAAAGCCGGCACGCCGATCGGCAGGCCGGACCTGATCACCGCCTGACGCGCCGGGTTTTGGCCGCCGCCGGCGGTCAGTACCTGGCCGAGGATGACCTCGTCGACCATGTCTCCACTGATGCCGACGCGTTCCAGCAAGGCCTTGATGACGGTGGCACCCAGATCAGGTGCAGCGACTTTTGCGAGGGCACCTCCGAACTTGCCAACAGCAGTGCGCGCGGCGGCAACGATGACGACGTCTTCCATGGTCCGTTTCCTTTCTCGTTGAATGACAATCTGACCTTCGCCCCTCTTGTTATGAGTGGCAGATGCCGGTCTGGTATCGGAGGGTTGGGGTTGGGGTTGGGGGGCGGAGCCTTACTTCTTGCGCATCGGCGGCAGGTCGGTGCAACTGCCGTGGGCGACTTCGGCGGCCATGCCCACGGTCTCGCCCAGGGTCGGGTGCGGGTGGATGGTCTTGCCGATGTCGACCGCGTCCGCGCCCATCTCGATGGCCAGACACACCTCGCCGATCATGTCGCCGGCCGACGGACCGACGATGGTGCCGCCGATCACGCGGTGCGTTTCGGCGTCGAAGATCAGCTTGGTGAAGCCGTAGTCGGCGCCGTTGGCGATGGCGCGGCCGGACGCCGCCCACGGGAACTTGGCGGTCTCGACCTTCTTGCCTTCGGCCTTGGCCTGCGCCTCGGTGTAGCCGACCCAGGCCACTTCCGGATGCGTGTAGGCCACGCCCGGGATCACGGTGGCGTCGAACGCTGCTTTGTGTCCGGCGGCGACCTCGGCTGCGACGTGACCCTCATGCACCGCCTTGTGGGCGAGCATGGGCTGGCCGACGATGTCGCCGATCGCAAAGATGTGCGGCACGTTGGTGCGCATCTGCGCATCCACCGGGATGAAGCCGCGCTCGCCGACGATCACGCCCGCCTTCTCGGCGCCGATCTTCTTGCCGTTGGGCGAACGGCCCGCCGACTGCAGGATCATGTCGTAGCGCACCGGCTCGGCAGGGGCCTTTTCACCCTCGAACTTGACCCACAGGCCGTCTTCCTTCGCCTCGACGGCGACGGTCTTGGTCTTCAGCATGATGTTGTCGAAGCGGTGGGCGTTCTGCTTCTCCCACACCTTCACCGCGTCGCGGTCCGGACCCTGCATCAGGCCATCGAGCATCTCGACCACGTCGATGCGCGCACCGAGCGTCGAATACACGGTGGCCATCTCCAGGCCGATGATGCCGCCACCGATCACCAGCATCTTGCCCGGTACCTGGCGCAGCTCCAGCGCGCCGGTCGAATCGACGATGCGCGGATCCCTGGGGATGAAGGGCAGGTGCACCGCAGCCGAACCGGCCGCGATGATGCAGTTCTTGAACTTCACCACCTTCTTGGCGCCGGTCTTGTCCTGGCTGCTGCCGGTGGTTTCCTCGACTTCGATGTGGTGCGGGTCGAGGAAGTGGCCGTAGCCGCGGATCACGTCGACCTTGCGCGCCTTGGCCATGCCGGAGAGGCCGCCGGTGAGCTTGCCGATCACGCCGTCCTTGTGCTTCCTGAGCGCGTCGAGGTCGACCGTAGGCTTGGCGAACTGGATGCCGGCGGTATGCACATGCTCGGCTTCCTCGATCACCGCCGCGACGTGCAGCAGCGCCTTCGAAGGGATGCAGCCGACGTTCAGGCACACGCCACCGAGGGTGGCGTAGCGCTCGATGATCGCGGTCTTGAGACCCAGGTCGGCAGCGCGGAAGGCCGCGGAGTAGCCGCCCGGGCCGGCGCCGAGCACGACCATGTCGTATTCGGCGTCGGCGCTGCCGGCGTGGGCTGCGGCGGTCGGGGCTGCGGCGGCAGCAGCGATCGGCGCCGGCGCGGCGGCTGGCGCCGCAGT